>DASTLT010000304.1:0-13809 GCA_035714625.1 Pseudonocardiaceae bacterium
AGTGGACCGCAACCGCCGACGAGATCATCGATAAAGTCCGGTCGATCACCGCGCACGTGGAACAGCTCAATCGCGCTAGCGAGATCGGCGATGTCACCCGTCAGGCTGCGTAAAGAACAACATTTTAAGAGACACTAGTCGACGCGGGAGCAGGGCGAGTGCCACCTGCTGCGATCGGGAGTCGAGATCTTGCCTATTTGATCGACGAATCGTAAGAATGGCAATTGTCGCCGACAACACAGTCGACACCAGGCCCACTGACCCGGCAATGATTGCTGGGAGGATGCTGTTGATCTGCTTCACCCCCTTTGGTGTGGTGAGATGATGACGGACATATGTGTATCGTGGATAGGTCTGAGAACGTTACCTGCACAGTGACGGCTCGTTTGCCAGCGCTTTCACCATGGCACGATGGCGACCTGATGGAGGTGCTGCAGCAAGAGCTACCCGGGTCTGTTGGTCAGCTCATTGGGGAGGAGTCCACCTCGAGGTTCAGGCCGAGGTGCTCGGTCAGGGCGTAGCTGTGGACAAACTCGCGGGTGCGGCGGCACTGGACTCAGCGCACCCCGGGACCTTGCGCCCGGCCGGCCCAGGTGGACCAGACCACAGCGCGGGCGACGGTGGTGCGCCGGCCGATCCGGTATCGGGCGACCAGTGTGGCCGGTAGCTGGGCGGACACCTCGGCGAGCACCCGCAGCCGCAGGCCGAGCGCGAAGTTGGGCGCGGCCGGGCGGTGCCGGCGAAACGGCAGCACCAGGGTCAGCCCGGCGAAGCGGACCAGCTCCCGGGCGGCCACCCGCAACGGTGCGCAGCGCAGCAGCACCAGCAGCCGGTTGCGCTCGTTCCAGCGGTGGAACGCAGGCGTGCCGTGCCCCGACGAGGCGCCACCGGCGTGCCGGGCCCGGGCACCGGGCACGGTGAGCACCCGGTAGCCGCCCAGCCGCAACCGCCAGGCGGTGTCGGTGTCCTCGTAGTAGCAGAACAGCACGCCCGGCACGCCGCCGGCGTCGCGCAGCGCGTCGATGCGCAGCAGCGCGGCACCGCCGCAGAAGCCGAACGGCGCCGGGCCGGTACTGTCCCGGCCGTACCCGAGGGGGGTGAGCGCCACCCCGGTGGAGATCACCGTGCCGTCCTGGTCGTGCAGCACCGAGGCTGCCGCGGCCGCGGTGTCGTCGCCGTCCAAGGCCTGTTCCAGGGCGGCCAGCCAGCCCGGCTCCGGTTCGGCGTCGTCGTTGAGCCACGCCATGAAGGGGGTCTGCACCTCGGGCAGCGCGGCGGCGAGTGCACCCGCGTACCCGGTGTTGCGGGCCAGCCGCAGCACCCGGGGTTGCAGCGGGTGCGCGGCCAGCTCGGCTGCGGTGCCGTCGGTCGAGGCGTTGTCGACCACCAACACCCGGTGCGAGCGGGTCTGCGCGGCCAGCGCGTCCAGGCAGCGCCCAACCAGGCCGCGGCCCCGCCAGGTCACCACCACGACCGTGGTCTGCACCCCTGCTGTCACGGAACGCGACGCTACCGTGCCAGGTTCCAGCGAAGATCGCCCATGGCACACTGCGCCGCATGCCGAAGCTGGTCGTGCTGCTGGAACAGCTCCCACCTGCTACCGCTACCCCGCCAGGTGCTCATCCGCGTCCGGCTTTCTCCTCAGGCCGTGACGTAGCCTGCCGCATCGCGGTGCGGCCCTACACGCAGGGGCCCACGAACGCGCATCTGATGCCCTCACCCGCCCGTAACAAACCCGTTGCTGACTGTTGCCTGAGCTGCTTCTCTTGTCTATTCTGGATATCTTAGGACGTCAAGCGGGTGGTGGGGCGAGGCTTGATGGGTGTGGCCGGAAAGGGTTTTACTCGTCGTCCAGCGGTGCTGGATTCGGACGAGTCCTGGCACCTGCCTGCCGAGGTATACGTGCCTGCCCGGCCGGACGCCGTCTCGGGTGGGCCGGTCCTCGAGGTGCGTGAGCTGACTGATGGCCGTCTCGCGCTACCAGTGTATTCCTCGATGGCGAGGCTGATCGCTTGCTGTGGCGGTAGTCAGCCGTGGCTTGCGTTCAGTGCGGACCGGTTGCCGGCACTCCAGCGCTGTGGGGGGTTGACGTCGTGGTGGTGGATGTCGACGTGCCCGGGGACCTGCGGGGAACTGCGGCCGGGCCGGTGGACGATGCGCGAGCGTGGGACGACCCTGAGTCGGCAGATTGGTCATTGGTATTTGTGCCGTCCCAGCCGTTTCGCCCCGGGGATGCCGAGGTCAAGCTGGAATTACAGCCAATGCCCGGCGGCCGGCTCGCGCTGATGGCGTATTCAACGCGTGATCTTCTCGACTGGGGATGCGGGCCATACCAGCCGTGGGTGGCGGTTCCGGCGGGGCTGCTTGACGATGCCCGCCAGCAGGCCGGCGCGCACACGATCGTGCTGGATACGCCGTTGCCAGTGCGATTACGGCACTCATCTGGCGAGAAGAACTGATCATGATGGCTAACGGGTTCACGGTCGACTCCGACGGTTTGTGCGCGCTGGCGAGCCAACTGCGCGAAGGTGCGTCGGCTCTGGATGACGCGGCGAATCCGGTGCCACCGGCTCCGAACGCCGGCTCGTCCAGTGCTAAGGCTGGTGAGACACTGGCCTTGATCGTGCAGGCCACCGCCGGCCTCATTGCCGGTGTCGAGGACATCGCAAGCAAAATCCATCTCAGCGATGGCAGTTACGGAGCTACCGACAACCAAGCCGATGTCGATCTCCGTCGTGCTGGTGGTGGCTGACGATGGCTGGTGAGCTGAACACCGAGGTCAAGTCTGATCCAGCGTCCTGCCGTGCCACTGCGACTTGGCTGGGGGGCCTCGTGTCGGGCGAACATCGTATCGGCGGCGCGCTCCGGGGTGCGCGTTCAGCGTCGGAGTCCTGCTGGCAAGGCTCGGCTGCCGAGGCTTTCCGTGACGCGCTGAGCCCGATGCTCAGGGATGCCGATGAGCTCGTTGATCTCACCAGCCGAGTCCGGCAAGCGCTGAGAATTTTCGCCGATGAGATCGACACGGTGCGTGCTCGGCTTGGCCAGGCCCGTGAGGTGGCGATGGCGGCTCGGCTGATTGTCACTCCGGCCGCAATCCTGCCGCCCGGTCCTGGGCCCGGTGCGGCACCGGTCCATCCGAGCGGGCCTATCACCCCGGAGGTCGAGGCCCGGCACATTGCTGTCGTGCACGCGTACGAGACGGCTGCGGCGGTGTACTCCGCGAAGGTCGATGCCTTCGACGAGGTCTGTGCCACGGTGGCCGAGGAGCGGCGGAGGGAAGCCGGGGCGCACCGCGCGCTTGAAGCGGCGATGGACCGGGGCGGCACCGACGCGCAAACGCTGAGATCCCTCGGTATGGGCATGGTTGGTGCTGCGTTGGGCACCATCGCGGGCCTGCAGTCCACCGTCAACGATCTGCTCAGGGAAGCCGACAAGCTCAGGGAACACGGCAAGCGGATGCAGGCGCTGGCTGCTGACCCTGCTGCTCCGGCTTCGACTCGCACGGCCGCCGCCCAGGCTGCCCGGGCTGCCGCAGCGGGCGAGGCCCGCACCCGTGCCGAAGCGGAGCGGTTGAGGCGCCCTGTCCGCGGCATTCCAGAAGGCGTGAGGCAAGCCATCGCAAATAGCCCTGGCTCGTATATCAGAGATGGCAAAGGTTGGGTGGGTCTCGGGAGAAGTGCTGCTGGTGGAGCACCTTTTGTGGGAGTGAGCATGGTTGTCCTATCGGGGGCCGCCGATGTGATCAGGGGAAAACCCGTGGGCCAGGCCGCGGCCGAAACCGGTGCCAGCTTGGGTGGTGGCGTGGTCGGCGGTATGGCTGGAGCCACCATAGGTTCGGCCATCTTTCCCGGGGTCGGCACTGTTGTCGGTGGGGTCGTCGGCGGCATCATTGGAAGTATCACCGCCGCCGACGGCGTCGGCAGGGCGAGGGGAGACCAATGATTGTCTTCAGGTGGGCTGATCTGGCGTGCCGTGCTCCTCAGGAATTGCTATGAGTGCCGAAAGCACGGCGGGCGGTCGAAAGGCTGACGCTGACTGGACCCCTGCCCCGCCGGAAGGCCAGGGACCGGTGCTGGCCTGGTACCGGCCCAGCCAGTGGAACGCTGCTAAGGGGGCCGTGGGGGTTATGGTGACCACGGTGCTCGGAGTCATCCTGCTGCAAGGGTTCAGCATTGCGTGGATGGGGTACTGGCAGCTGTGGCTCGGCATCTTCGTCATCGCGGTGGTGTTTTATGGCTCCCAGCGGCATACTGCGGTATCAGCCGGGTCAGAATGGTTACAGCATGGTGGTAAGTGGGTGCGCACGTACGAGCTCACCAGGGTGACGGCGCATCCTCGCATTGCTTCAATCCGGCTCCATCTCGTTGATCAGGATGGGCGCCGAGTCCGGGTCAGTAATCACGACCTGCACCAGGACAGCGGCGTGTGGGATCTGGTGCACAAGGGAATCGTGCACTCGGTCATCAAGGAGGGCGCGGAGACCAACGGTCTGCTGCACCAGGCTTTCAATATTCCGAGACCAAGGCCAGGTCCGGACGCCGAGCCCGCTGGCTGAGCGGTCTTGCCGCCACCGAGGCCGTGCTCACGGACGGCCGGGGCGGTGCCGGCGAAACGGCAGCGCCAGGTTCCAGCGAAGATCGCCCGTGGCACACTGCGCCACGTGCCGAAGTTGGTCGTGCTACTGGAACAGCTCTTCGCGTCGGTCCCGGGAGGCACCGGGCGGTACTCCCGCGAGCTGGCCGCGGCGCTGGCCGCCACCGCACCGGACGGCTGGACGGTGGGCAGTGCGGTGGCCCGCTGCGCCGACCCGAGCCCCGCGGTGATCCCCGGGGTCGAGGGGCCGCACCTGCTGCCGCTGCCGCACCAGGCGCTCGTCGCCGCCTGGGAGGCCGGCCTGCCGCTGTGGCCGGGTGGGGACGCGGTGCACGCTCCCACCCCGCTGGCCCCACCCGGGCCGCGCCGGGGCCGCAGCCTGGTGGTCACGGTGCATGACACCGTGCCGTGGACGCATCCGGAGGGGCTGACCCGGCGCGGCGTGGGCTGGCATCGCCGGATGATCGGGCGGGCCGCGCGGCGGGCCGGTGCCCTGGTAGTGCCGACGGCCGCGGTCGCCGACGACCTGGGGCGCCACATCACGTGCCGGGCCACGGTGCACGTGGTCGGGGCGGGGGTCAGCGCGGTGCTGGCGCACCGTCCGGAGCAGGCCGACGCGATCTGCACCCGGCTGCGGCTGCCGTCCCGCTACGTCCTGGCGGTGGGCACCATCGAGCCGCGCAAGGGCATCGACACGCTGCTCGCCGCGCTGGCCCAGGTGCACGCCCCGGACCTGCCGGTGCTGCTGGCCGGGCAGCCCGGGTGGGGACGGGTGGACCCGGCCGAGATCGCCCGCCGGGTCGGGCTGGATCCGGGCCGGGTGCGGGTGCTGGGCAGGATCAGTGATGCGGAGCTGGCGGTGGTGCTGCGCCGGGCGGCGGTACTGGCGGCACCGAGCCTGGCGGAGGGCTTCGGCCTGCCGGTGCTGGAGGCGATGGCGACGGGTGTACCCGTGGTGCATTCCGATGCCCCGGCGCTGGTCGAGGTCGCAGGCGGGGCGGGGGTGACGGTCCCGCGGGGCGACCCGGCCGCGCTGGCCGCCGCGCTGCGTGGCGTGCTGTCCGACCCGGCCCAGGCCGACGCCCTGGTGGCGGCCGGTCGGTGCCGGGCACAGCGGTTCACCTGGGAGCGCACCGCCCGCCGGGTCTGGTCGGTGCATCGTGCGCTGTACCGCGGGCGGGCGCCTGCCGGAACATAAGTTTGGTCCATCAGGGTGAGTTACGTTGCGTGGCGTCGTAGGCTCCCCGCGTGTTCACCGAGCCTCGGGTGGTGATTGACGCGACGGCGGTGCCGGCTGACCGCGGTGGCGTCGGCCGCTATGTGGATTCCTTGGTCGCGGCGCTGGAGGCCGACGGCGCGGCCCCGGTGGTGCTCTGCCAGACCCGGGACGCCCCGCTGTACGCCCGGCTGGCCCCGCACGCCGACGTGCTGCCGATCGCGGAGCAGGTGGCAACCCGGACCGCGCGGCTGACCTGGGAGCAGACCACGCTGCCCAGGCTGATCCGGCGGGTGCGGGCCGACGTGCTGCACTGCCCGCACTACACCATGCCGCTGGCCAGCCAGGTGTCGACCGTCGTCACGCTGCACGACGCCACCTTCTTCACCGACCCGCGGCTGCACTCGCCGGTCAAGGCCCGTTTCTTCCGGGCCTGGACCCGAATCTCGCTGCGCCGGGCCGCGCTGTGCGTGGTGCCCAGCGCCTCGGCGGGCCGGGAACTGAGCCGGGTCGCGGGAGCCGACGAACGACGGCTGCACGTGGTGCACCACGGGGTGGACACCGACCGCTTCCACCCGCCCTCTCCGGAGGAGACGGCTGCGGTGCGGCGCAGGCTCGCCCTGGGCCGCAGCCGCTACGTGGCCTTCCTCGGGGCACTGGAGCCACGCAAGAACGTGCCCGCGCTGATCCGCGGGTTCGCCAGAGCGAGCCAGATCCTGACTGGCCGGGGAGACACCAGCCGGGCCGATACCGGTTCCGACGACCCGCCCGCTCTGGTGCTGGCCGGGCAGCCGGGTTGGGACAGCCAGGTGGAGCGCGCCCTGGAGGCGGTGCCGCACCGGGTGCGGGTGATCCGGGCTGGCTACCTGCCGCTGGCCGAGCTCTCCGGGTTCCTCGGGGGCGCGGCGCTGGTGGTTTACCCCTCGCTGGGGGAGGGGTTCGGGTTGCCCGTGCTGGAGGCGATGGCCGCCGGGGCGGCGGTGCTCACCACCCGGCGGCTCTCGCTGCCCGAGGTGGGCGGGGATGCGGTGGCCTACTGCGGCATCGGTGCCGGGGAGATCGCCGCCGGGATCGTCGAGCTGCTCGACGATCCGGCGCGGCGGGCTGAGCTGTCCGCGGCCGCGCAGCGCCGGGCCAAGGAGTTCTCCTGGGCAACCAGCGCGGTCCGGCACCGGCAGGCCTACGCCCGGGCCTGGCAGTTGCACCGTCGGTCCCGCTAGCCCCGGCAAGCGGGCGGGGGTGCACAATCAGGCGCCGTGCGCGCACTGGGGTACGGCCAGGAACTCGCGGTGGTCGCGGTGACCTACTCGCCGGGTGAGACGCTGGAGACGTTCCTGGACTCGCTGGGCAAGGCGACCAGCCGGCCGGTACGGGTGTTGCTGGCCGACAACGGCTCCACCGACGGGGCCCCGGAGCGGGCGACCCGCCGGGACGGCGTGACGCTGCTGCGGATCGGGGAGAACATCGGGTATGGTGCCGCCGCCAACCGCGGTGTCGCCGAGCTGGGGCGTCAGGTGGGCTGGGTGGTGGTGGCCAACCCGGACATCGAGTGGCACCCGGGCAGCCTCGACGAACTGCTCGCGGCGGCGCAGCGCTGGCCCCGGGCGGCGGCGCTGGGGCCGCTGATCCGCGAGCCGTCCGGGGCGGTGTACCCGTCGGCGCGGCTGCTGCCCTCGCTGGGCCGCGGCATCGGGCATGCCGTGCTCGGCCCGGTGTGGCCAGCCAACCCCTGGACCACCAGCTACCGGCAGTCTCACGCGGCGCTGGGGGAGCGGACCGCGGAGTGGCTGTCCGGGTCGTGCCTGCTGCTGCGCCGGGTGGCGTTCGAGTCCGTGGGCGGGTTCGACTCGCGCTATTTCATGTACTTCGAGGACGTCGACCTCGGTGACCGGCTGGGCCGCGCCGGGTGGCGCAACGTCTACGTGCCGCCCGCGGAGGTGACTCACCTCGGGGGGCACGCCACCAGCCGGGCTTCCGCGGCGATGCTCGCCGAGCACCACCGCAGCACCTACCGCTACCTCGCTGACCGCCACCCCGGCCCGCTGCACGCCCCGCTGCGGCTGGCACTGCGGGCCGGGCTCGCCGCGCGCTGCGAGCTGCTGCGCCGCCGCGCCATCCGGAGCGCCGGTCCCTGATCATCGCCGCGCGCGGGAATCAGCGGGTCTGTCCGGGCTGGACCGGGACTGCGGCGCGCGTTGCGGCCATGACGGCGGACAGTGCTGGCAGCCATGGCCGGGACAGCGAGGGCGGTATCACCCAGCGCAGCGGTCCATGCGGCGTGCTGCTGGGGGGCAGTGGGATCGCCCCCTCGGTGATTACCCGCAGGTCGACCCCGGGCACTGGCCTGGACGGCACCCGGGCATCCTCCGAGGGCTTGGCCAGCAGCATCCACCGGTGCTGGCGCCCCGGCACCAGGATGACGGGCCCGTCGAGCATCCGGAGCTGCAGCGTGGCCTGCACCTCGCAGGCGAGCCCGATGGGCAGATCAGCCGAGCACACCACGTCACCGGCTAGCAGCGTGACCAGGTCGGCGTCAATGGTGATCGGCCAGCCCAGCAGGTCCCGGTAGCGCTCGATCATCGCCTGGTTTTCGGGCACGGTCCCTTCGCCCTGGTCGTTCTGGAGCATCCTGGTCAACCTCCGTCGTCATCCGGTGAGTATCTGACGGTGGACTGTGGTCGGTCTGCTAACCGTGGAGAGCGACGAACCGAGCACACTTCGCACACTTGTTGCAGCAAGCGGTGATCGGGGCGTTACTGTCGGTCCGTCCTGTTCCGACGAGCTGTGGAGGGTGGTATGGGGGACGGCGAGGCGGGCGATCCGCGCCGGAACGTGGTGCTGGAGCGGATGCTCGGGGGCGATCCAGGCGGCTCTCGGTCAGCGTGGCCTTCCTGCGCGTCGATGAGCTCGTACTTGGCGCTCACCGGTACTCCCTCGCGAAGAAGGCCGCGGCTTTTCCCAAGAACTCCTTCTCCAGGCGCAGCTCGCGGACTTCTTTCTCCAGCTCGCGCAGACGGGCGCGGTCGGAGATGTCCAGCGGCGGTTCATCGGCCGCGTGAGTCTTTCGATAAGAATTCACCCAATTGCGCAGAGATTGCTCGCTGACTCCGAGCTCCCGCGCGACCGAGGCGACCGGCCGCGATAACTCGACCACCATCTTCGCAGCCTCGTCCTTGTACTCCGGGGTGAATGACCGACGGTTCTTAGGCACCTGATTCCTCTCTTCCGGATGCGCAATCCTGGTGGGTTCGCTATCCGGAAGATCCGCCGCCCCTCAAGCCCTCGGGGCGGGTGGGGTGCTGCGGTGTCACGACCCCGACGTGACAGCGGCGCAGGTCAGAGCTTGTTCGAGGTGTGTGGCGTTGATCGCCGCCGGGGGTGGCCGGAGTATCCTGGAGGGTGGAGTCGCGATCGTGCCGAGGCGGACCAGTGCGTGGAAGTGGACCAGGCCCCGGGCCTGATAGTCGGGGACCTTGGCGAACGAACACCGCAACCGCACTCCATGGGCACGCCGAGCGCAGCACGTCGTGGGCATGCTGCGGGCTGGTGGTCGCCGGACCACCGCGCGGACAGGTTGCGCGACGAACACTCAACGCACACCCGAGGCCCAGCAAGCTACGTGTCGCACCGCATCATCACCTGACCAGGTGGCCAGATGTTACACTCCGTCGCGAATCGTCGCCAGGTCCCGTGCGGGCTGGACCAGCGACCACCCCACGGAGGTGCCTGGTGATCAAGTTCGGGTTCGTTGTGGTGGCGGTCGCGGGTTCTTCGCGGCCTGGTCCAACGTTGCACGGGGGGTGGTTCGCCGCCCTGGCCAAGACCGTGCGCGACTTCTGGCACGACATGTCCGGCGGGCGGATGCAACTCTTTCTGACGCTCTACCCGGAGCTTGAGCTGCAGATGACCCAGGCGGAGAAGGACAAGCTGAGCGCGGCGGATCTCATCAACACCATCAGGGCGGCCGGTCAGGATCGCGGCGATCCTTTCGGTGACGACGAGCACATCATCGCAATCATGGACGATCCGAGCTCTCACCTCGGGGTGACCGTGACCGACCCCATCCTCGCCACCGTGGACATCGACGCCGCCATTCTCTGCCACGAGATGGGACATTTCTTCCAACATCTCAACAAGGTCAACGGCAGCCACGCCGACTCGATGCCCGGTTTCCGGCTCATCGAGTATGGCGACCCCACCTGCATCATGGGGATCGAGGGCGGCAAGTACTCCTACCCGGAACCCACGCTCGTCCTCGCCGGCTCGGCGGGTCACGAGGACACCGGGCCCGCCATGTGTCCGCCGATGACGGTCCGTACCGGCTGGCTCGACCAGGGGAACCCGAACGCCGTCGTCGACATCACCCACACGCTGCCTGTTGACGTCCAGCTCGACGCCTGGACCGGCGCTCCGCCGCCCGGCCACGCGGGCCGGCCGTCGGTGGCCATCGTCGACGACCACGCCCCTGATGGCGATCGCATCTACCTGTCACTCCGCTCCCCGCGCACCCGCTGGGACCAGGGTTTCCGTCCGGCGCCCGGCGGCGCGGCCGGCACGGCGAGCATCGTCGCGCAGGAGCTGTTGAGCAACGGTGCCACCCTGCTGCTGAACACCTGCCCGTCGGTCACCGGAGGATGGATGCGGCTGGGCCGGGCACCCCTGCGGATCGACGTCCGCGACGGGTCCCACGACTCCGTCGTCATCCGGGTGAGCACCGATCCCTGGCGCACGTGGACCACTCTGACGACCCCGAACGGGCAGTCGGTGCACCGGGTCGCCGCGGTGGCCCGCCTGGATCTCATCGACGTGTTCGTCATCGCGCAGGACGGCCTCGTCTACACCCTGCCCTTCCGCAACGGCATGTGGCAGCAGTGGCAGCTTTTGACCGGGGCCGGCTTTCCGCTCACCGCTGGGATCGCCGTGGCCTCGACCACGCCGGAGACCATGGATCTCTTCGTGGTCGGCACGGACAACCAGGTCCGCCGCCACCACTACGGCCCCGCCGGATGGGACCCGGCCTGGCCGGTCATCGGCGGCGGGGACCTCGACGAGCGCTCCAGCCTCGCCGCCGCGCCCAACGGCAGGGACCGCGTCGAGCTGTTCGCCTCCACCGTCGGCGGCCGCGTCGTTCACACCACCGTCGTCGGTGGCGTCGCAGGTGACTGGGACGCCCTGCCGCCGCTACCGGTGGCCCACGCTGTCGCCGCCAACACCCTCGCCGACCGGGTCCTCCAGGTCCATGCGGTGACCGAGGGTCCTGGCGACCAGCGGCTGTTCTCCATCACCTCGACCCACGGCGCGTGGGAGCCCGGCTGGTTCAACCACGGCCAGGTCCCGCTGACCGACCGGGCCGCCATCGCGTCAGTCACCCCCACCTCCGGCAGCGCGTTCCTCATCGGCGCTGCCAACCCGATGTACGTCCGCACCCTGCAGACGGGCGCGTGGCTCGGCACGGCGACCCATGTCGACGGCCTCACTCTCGGCCCGGACAGCTCGCTCGCCGCGGTCTCCCGCGACCCGCGCAGCATCGACGTCGCCGCCGTGGCCGCCGACGGCACCCTGCACGTCATCTCGGCCTCGCCCGACCCGAACTTCGTCCCCGCCAACCGTCAATTGCTGCGCACCTACGAAGCGATGCTCATCCACGGCAACGCCTTCGTCTCAGCGCTTCCCTTCGGGTGGGGACCGCTAACCCTGTGGAACACCCAGCAGGTGCCCGGCCCGGCCGAGAAGTTCACGATCCACGAGCTCGAAGACGCGAGCGAGACAGTCGGGGGGAAACAGGTGACCAAGACCCTCGTCGCCGTCCAGGCGACCAACGGGAAGTTCGTCACCGCCGAGTCCGGGGGCGGATCCGTGCTCATCGCACGGGCCGACAAGGTCGGCAACTGGGAGATGTTCAAACTGTTCACCCACCCACAGAACGGAGACTCCCGGGTGTTCCAGGCTCTCGGCGGTCACGCCTGGAGAGCCGACGGTGACGGTGGGGGACTCGTCGACTGCCGCGGCGTGACCCCCCTGGGCTGGGAGGAGTTCCAGGTCGTCTAGATCTACATCCCGACCGGAACTGCTGCTGAACCCCGATCTGAAACTCAGGCAAACCGTGTCGGCCCGGCCGGTGGTGGCTCACTGAGCAGCATGGCCGATGAGGCGCACCGGCTGGAGCAGGCCGGTCTGCCGGCCGGTAGGTGCAGATCAGCATGCCGGTCCCGGCGGTGGGTCGGACTCGGTCAGGTTGCGCCGCCCCGGCCGGGACTGTGGCTGAGCTGGTGGGCTGGGGTGGGGGAGGTGTCGTGCACACTGCGCACACTCGGGCGTGGATCCGGTGATCATGGCGTTACTCTTGGTCCCATTCTGTGGTGTTTGCGTTGGGTTCCGACGAGCTGTGGAGGGGTGTGATGAGCGACGGCGAGGTGGGGCCCGGCGTGGTGGGTGCTGGTGTGGTGGGGGTGCTGGGCCGGAATGTGGTGTTGGAGCGGATGTTGGGGCAGGCCAGGTGGAGTCCAGAGAATCTGGGGGATCGGGTCAACGAGCTGGCGGTGCGGCTGGGCTTGCGGGTGCGGGTGAACCGGCGGTATGTGCGGCGGTGGGTGTATGCGGAGAAGGGCCGAGTGGCGCCGCGGGTGCCGCGGGATCCGTTGCCGTCGCTGGTGTGCCTGGTGTTGCAGCAGCGGCTGGGTGAAGCGGTGAGTCCGGAGATGCTGGGCTGGCCGGCGTCGCGGGGGGTGGTGTATGTGGCGGCTGAGGACGGGTTGCATCAGTCGTGGGATGCGGCAGGGGCAATAGCGGCGCTGGATGAGGTGGTGGATGCTGGCAGCATGGAACGACGGCATTTCATGGCGATAACCGGTCTGACGTTGACCGCGGTGGCGCATCAGTGGTTGCTGGATCCAGCGCGGGTGGCGGCCTCGGTGCTGGGCACCCGGGTTGATCACGCGGTGGTGGATGACCTGGAGCGGGTGGTCGAGGCGCGCCGGCGGCTGGATGACGCGCTGGGTGGGGGCAGCCTGTTGCCGGGGGTGCGGGAGGACCTGCGGCTGGTGGTCGCGTTGCTGCGCAACTCCGCGTATACCGAAAAGGTCGGGCAGCGGTTGTATGCGGTGGCAGCGGAGTTTGCCCGCCTGGGGGGTTGGGTGGCGTTTGATTCCGGCCAGTCGGCGGTTGCGCAGCGCTACTTCATGGCGGCGTTGCGGGCCGCCCACGCCAGTGGTGACCGCGCGGTCGGCGCGAATGTGCTGGGGTTCATGGCGATCCAGGCGGCCTTTTCCGACAGCCCCAAGGATGCGGTGCTGCTCACCGAGTCCGGTCTGGCGGTCGCCCACGAGCTGACCCCGGCGGTGGAGGCGTCGCTGCACGCCAGGCTAGCCCGGGGCGCGGCCCGTGCCGGGGATGCCGCTACCTGGGAACGCGCCAACGACCGGGCCTTCGACCTGCTCTCCCGCTCAGTCCCGGACAACGAACCACCCTGGATCTACTCGTTTACTCAGGCCGATGCCCACGGTCTCGCGGGTCAGGCGTTACTGGCCCTGGGGCGACCAAAGCAAGCCGAGAGCGAGCTGCGACGCGCCGTGGCGCTGACGGATCCCATCTTCGTCCGCGATCGAGTCAAGTGGTTGTGCGATCTAGCGACTGCTCGGATCATCATGGGTTCGGTCGAACACGCCTGCGCCACCGCCAGCGAAGCAGCAGCAACGATCAAGAGGTTGGATTCTCGTCATAATCAGCAACGCCTGACTGAGTTCCGCCGCGCCGCGCAGCCGTACGCCGCCACCGCCGCCGTCCGCGAATTCGACGCCAAATACCGAACCTTGCTCACCTCGTCGGCTGTCACTTAACGACCCAGCGGTCCGCAGACCCTCCCAACTCACCGCACAGCCCCTGTACGGCCCGGATGCATTCGGGCCGTACAGACGACCCGTACTACCACTGACTACCACTGAAAGAGTCATCACGTGAGCACACCCCGAGACACCAAACGTCAGCCTGGCCGGACTAAGCCA
>DASTLT010000305.1:0-3505 GCA_035714625.1 Pseudonocardiaceae bacterium
GGCCAGGCTGTCGAAATCGGGACCGGGTACGGCGCCGAGCAGCCGGAATACCCGTTGCTGCTCGGAGGTGAGTTGCTCGTAGGACACATAAAAGGCGGCCGCGAGACGGCGTTCTGCGGGATCGAACTCGGTCAGTCTCAACGCCCTTTTTCGGAGCAGATCCGCAAGGTATTGAAGCTGCCAGTGCGGATGTTCCAGCAGCCGGCTGGCCACCAGCCGGATGGCCAGGGGCAGCCGACCACTCAGTTCAACTATTTCTGCTGCTGCCGGCACTTGCCGGTCAATTCGTCCTGCGCCCACGATCTGGGTCAACAGCGCTAGGGCGTCACCCGCCGGCAGCGGATCTAGATGTATGCCGCGGACATAGTCCAGCCCGCTGAGCCTGCGCCGGCTGGTAACGATCACCAGGGAACCTGCCGTGCCGGGCAACAGCGGCTCGACCTGCGCCTCGTCCTTTGCATTGTCGAGCAGGATGAGCCGGCGAGTATCGGCCATCTTGCTGCGATAAAGTGCTTCGCGATTCCCCTGGTCCTTGGGAATAGCCGCACCCGGTATGCCGAGCGCGGTGAGCAGGAAGCCCAGTGCATTGCCGGGTGTGACCGGATCGATCTGCGGGGTGAAACCCCGCAGATCGACGAAGAGCTGGCCGTCGGGAAAATGTTCCGCCAGCCGGTGCGCCGCGTGGACGGCAAGCGCTGTCTTGCCGATTCCTGGCATTCCGCTAATCGCGATGACCGGGGCCGGTGCGGGCTCGCCCCCTGCGCACCGCCCACTGTTCAGCAGGGTGTCCAGTTCGATTTCCCGGCCGGTGAAGGTGCACAGATTTCGGGGTAGCCGTGCGGGTTGGGACTCAGGCTCGCCGCGCAGGACCATTTCCTGCAGTGTTTTCAGCTCCGCCGAGATTTCCATGCCTTTATCGCGGAGCATCATGGCGGTTCGATTAGCTATGTCCAGCGCGCTGTTGCGGTCGCCGGCAGCGAGCATCGCCCGCCCCAGGAGTACGGCGAGGCGCTCGTTGTCCGGATTGGCGGACACCACGTCGTACAAGTGGTCTTGAACCGAGCCGTAATTACCGTTGTCGAGTTCGAGCAGGGCCAGGTCGTGCAGGGTCTCCAGCCGGATGCGTTGTAGCTGGCGCTGATAGGGAAAACGTAGCTCGTCGTTGTCCAGGTCGGCAAGGAACTCTCCCTGCCACAGGTCGGTTGCTTCGCGCAGCAGCGCCAGTGCCCGACCTTCGTCCCCATGGCGCTGCGCCAATTGGGCCTGGTTTCGGAGCGCCATGAACCGGAAGTAATCAATCCGGGCGACGTTGACCCGCAGCGTGCGGTATTGCCTGGATCGTTGTCCAGCCGGAGCTCGTCCGCCTCGACCTCACGGAATATCTTTCGTAGCCGGGAGATATATCCATTGATGAGCTGTGTCGCCGACTTGTGTCCGGCCGGTCCCCAGACGATCTGCGTAAGCCGATCGACCGATACCGGCTTGTTGGCTTCCAGTAGCAGGGCGGCCAACACGTAACGTTGCTGCCGGTCGCCGAGGTCCACCGATCGGCGGCCCTGCCATGCCTCCAGCGGCCCCAAGAGCTGGAACTCCATGTCAGCTTCCTGCCTCGCAGATCTGTCGTTCGGCGCCAGTGCACGTTCCTGCCACGGCACAGTCAACCGCAGTCCCGCAGCGCACGCCTGGCTTGCTGGTGCACCGGCCACCAGGGCTCGGTGCTGTGAGATCACCACCGGGATCGGTGCCGGGGGATCGGTGCCGGGAACGGTGCTCCGGTGCTCCGGTGCCAGCCTGCAGGATGGCAGGACGATCCAGCTTTCGTCCATCCACGATCCATTCCGGCTTGCCAGGCTTCGGACTCATCGGCTCCAGCGCACGGCTTGGCTGGTGCGGTGGAAGGCCGATGCCGGCGGTCACGGGGGGAGGGTGGCCGGGCTGGCGGGTGTTGTGGATCGCGGACGCCCCTTCGCGTCGCCGCGGCACCCGCCTCCAGGCGTGCTCGCCTGCTCCCGGCGAGCACGCCTGCTCCCGGCGGTCACGCCGGCTCGCGGCGAACGCGCCGCCTCGCGCGCTGGGGGTCGCGGAGCGGCGCGTTTGGCCCGCGCTATCCCAGCCAGCCGATGTTGATCACGGCCGCAGCCGCTGACACCACCAGCGGCCAGACTCCCGGGGTCACCAGCACCGCCGCCACCACGAGCAGCGGAAACACCACTCTGTGCTCGAACCACTGGCCGGTCTTGAAAGCGAGCCACTTCGGCAGGGCCACCCGTACCCAGCGCCGTTCCTGCGACGTGCCGGCATTCACCCGGTACAACGGCGCCAGGGCGCACAGCCCGTGCTCGGTGACCAGATCCCCGAGTACATGGGTCACCGTTCCGACCAGCACCGCGAGCGCCACCCAGGGCGCCATCAAGACCAGCGTCTGCACCGGGTCCTCGATCCCGAACTGCCAGGAGCAGGCCACCCCGGCCGCCATCCCGGCCGCCACCAGGAACCGCGACCCCAGTCGGTCAGCGGCCACCAGCAGGCAGAACCCGATCACGGCCGCGACCACTCCGGCCCCCGCCCAGCGGGAGACCAGCTCGCCGTCCCAACCGGCCAGTGCCGCCACCGCCGCGCCTATCACCGACGCGGCCCAGGGTAGCCCCGCGAGCACCGTGCACGGCAGCGGCAACAGCGGCAGGGCGTGCGTCGCCCCCCGATGCGCCCCCCGGTGGCGCGGATCCCCTGGACCCCGGGTACGCCGGTACACCCACCGGGCGTAGGCCTGCACCAGGTCGGCCAGCAGGTGCGACAGCCGCCCGAGCGCGCGGGTGGCCGAGGAGTCGTCGTGATCCAGGTCGTTGAGCGCCGCCGCGCCCGCGCCCACGCAACCGAACCCGATCACCGCCGCCGGGGGCAGGGGCAGGGCTGATCCGGCGAGGACCCCGCTGCACCACCCGGAGGCGACATGGCTCCTGCCCATCATCGCCTGCCTCCACGACCCCTGCCGACCGACACCGTACTGCGGTTCGCGGCTTTCAGCGTTCCTTCAGCCAGCGGCGGCAGCCTGATGTCTCGCGGGGCCGGCAAGGTCCCCCAACGTCAGGTCCAGTCAAGGGCCATTGATCTTGGAGGTTGGCATGGAGCAGAGTTGGAAGCGCCGGCTGAGTGTGGTCGCGGCGGCAGCGGTGATCGCGGGTGGGACTGCGCTGGGGGCGGCGGGCAGCGCCTTCGCCGCAGAGAGCGGTGGCTACCCCGGCAGTGTTGCGATCGTGCATCTCGGTGACGGCGGCAAGGGCGGCGACGGCACCGGCGGGGAGGCGAACGGCGGCCACGCCAACGCCCCCGGCGGGCATGGTGGTCACGGCGGCTTCGGCGGCTTCGGCTACGGCGGGCACGGCGGCAAGGGTGGCCCCGCCGGGGACGGTGGAGGCGGCGGTAACGGCACCGGGGGCAGCGCGAACGGCGGCGACGCCAACGGTGACGGCGGCACCGGTGGGGATGGCGGCACCGGTGGGGACGG
>DASTLT010000306.1:0-7608 GCA_035714625.1 Pseudonocardiaceae bacterium
GGCCGAGAAGACCGGGCTGGTGCTGTCCCTCGGACGGTGGATGCTGGAGACCGCGTGCGCCGAGCTGACCCGGTGGGAGGCGGAGCTCGGCGACGCCGCGCCGCTGCTGCGGGTCGACCTCACCGCGCGGCTGAGCCAGGACCCGGACCTGGTCAAGATCGTGCACGACGCGCTGACCGGTGCCGGCGCGGCGGCCGAGCGCACCCGGATCGGGGTGCCGCTGACCGCGCTGGCCCGCGGCCTCGGTGACGTGGTGGAGAACGTGCAGGTGCTGGCGGACGTGGGGGCCGGGGTGGTCCTGCTCGGCGCTACGGCCGGCCCGGGATACCCGGCCTACCTCGAGGACCTGCCGGTGGCCGCGATCGAGATCGCCCCCGCGACGGTGGCCCGGCTCGCGCAACGTCCCGGAGACGACTCGGTGGTGGCCCGCGCGGTCCGGCAGGCCATCCCGCTGGTGCACAGCGTCGGCGCCACGGTGATCGCCCCCGGGGTGGACACCGCGGCGCAGGCCGAGTGGTGGCGGTGCGCCGCCGCGGACGCCGCCCTGGGCGCGCACTTCGGCCCGCCCCAGGCGCTGGCGCGCTCGTGAGCGGTGTTGAGTGCCGGAACACCGTTATGCTTCACGAGCGGGCCAGCGCCGCGAACAGTTGCGCGGCTCGTTCGCGGTCCCACAGCACGGCTGAGGAACCGTCACCGAGCCTGGTGAAGCCGGCGATCGGCACCGTGGTGGTCACCGCCTCGCCGCTGGACAGGGCGCGCATCGTCCAGCCCAGCCGGGCCAGGTGCCAGACGTGGTCGCCGCTGTCCACGGTGACCGCCTGCGGCGCCTGGGACGCCAGCGGGACGATCCGCAGCGGGTTGAGCAGCACGCCCGGGCTGGTCGCCTTGGTGACCAGCGCACCGAGGAACTCCCGCTGGCGCACCACCCGATCCAGGTCGCCACGCGGCGAGTGCCGGGTGCGGACGTAGCCCAGCGCCTGCGGCCCGGTGAACTCCTGACACCCCGCCGGGATGTCGAGCCCGGCCAGTGGGTCGTTGATCGGCTCCGGGGGGCAGAGCTGCACGCCGCCCACGGCGTCGACCAGACCGGCGAAACCACTGAAACCGATCTCGGCGTAGTGGTCCAGGTGCACCCCGGTGATGGTCTCCACGGTCTGCGCCAGCAGGGTGGGGCCGCCGAGGGCGTAGGCGGCGTTGAGCTTGCGGCGCCCCGTGCCCGGAATCGGCACGGCGGAGTCCCGGGGCAGGCTCACCAGCGTCGGGGGGCGGCTGCTGCCCACCGCCGGGATGTGCAGCAGCATGATGGTGTCGGTGCGCTGGCCACCCGCACCGGCCTCGTCCCCGGTGGCCAGCGTGGCGGCTTCGTCGGGAGTCAGGCCGGCCCGGCTGTCCGAGCCGACGATCAGCCAGTTGGTGCCCGCGGTGTTCGCCACCCGGTCGGGGTAGCCGGCCAGCGCATCGGTCCGGTTCAGCGCCCGGTCCACGTAACTGGCGACGCCGGCGACGAGCAGCAGGAGCACGCTCAGCAGTACGCCAAGCATCCGCCCGGGACGTCGGCGACGTCGCGGGCGCCGTCTCGGGGCGGGTGGGCGCGGCCCGGGCGGGCGCGCCACCCGCCGGGGCTGAGCGGTACCCGGCGCCATCCGGGCGGTGGGCGGCGGGCCGGGCCGGGCGTGCGGCGGCGGGCCGGGCCGGGCATGCGGCGGCGGGCCGGGCCAGGCGTGCGGCGGCGGGCCGGAGCGGGTGGGAGGCGGTGGGCCGGGCCGGGGACGCGGGTTCTGGGGCGGCATGTAGTCACCCCGGTGGGGTGGCGGACCGGGCCGACCGCGCCGGGGTGGCCCCTGGTTACTCACCGCGTACCTCCTGGTGGGTCCGCCCCCCGATCGGCGGCTGTCCCCCGATCGGTGCTGAGGATAGCCGGACCGGTAGGAGGTATCTGCACCCTTCTCGGCGGCGAGCAGCTAGCCTGCTTGACCTGTTCAGGTGCAATACGGTCGCCAGTCAGGCGGCTGCGGGCGGCCCCCGGTTGTCCAGACCGGGACGGACTCGGGAACATGCGGGATATCAGCAGGGGAGGTAGCGGTGGAGCGGTGGGATCGCAAGGACTTGCAGGACGCTCCCTTCGACGTCGCGTTAAGGGGTTATGACAGGCGGCAGGTCGACGAGCGGATCCGGCTGCTGTGTGCCGAGCTCGACGCCACCGAGCAGGCCCTGCGGGCTGCCCAGCAGCGGGTGGTGACGCTGGAGGACGAGGTGAACCAGGTGCGCTCGGGGACCGGCCCGGGCGGCCGGGCGTTTGGCGCGCGGGTGGAGAAGATCCTGCTGACCGCCGAGCAGGAGGCCCGCGAGGGCCGCGACCAGGCCCGCGCCGAGGCCGCCGCCCTGGTCGAGCAGGCCAAGGCAGAGGCCGACAAGGTGCGCAAGACCGCCCGCGGCGAGGCCGGCCGGCTCGTCGAGCAGGCCCGGATCGAGGCCGAGCGGCTGGTCGCGATGGCCACCGAGTCCGCCCAGCAGCGGGAGCAGGTGAGCGCCCAGGAGCTGCAGCGGCTGTCCGGGTTGCAGGACCAGATCAGTGTCGAGCTGCATCGTGCGAAGAGCGTGCTGGACGGCTTCTTCTCCGGCCCGGTCATCGGGGACGCCGGCCACCCGGCTCCCGCTGGCCACCCGGCGGCTGCTGGCCACCCGGCCCCCGCCGGGCACTCGGGCGCCCACGCCGGGCGCTCAAACGACGTACCGTGGCAGGGACTGGGCCAGCAGAAACGAGGAGGATGAATGAGCCTGTTCAACAGCGCCCGCCGGATGGTCGACCAGGCCCGCAGTTACGCCGGTCGCAACCCGGACAAGATCCGGGAGATCGCCGACAAGGCGGCTCGGTTCGCCGACCAGCGCACCCGCGGCAAGTACCGCAAGCAGATCGATGACGCGCGGCGCAAGGTCGATGGCTTCGTGCACCGCGACCGCCGGCCCGGGGACGGACCGCCCGAGCGGTCCTGACCACTGCGAGCCCGGGAGTGCAGCGCGGCCCGGAGCACGCAGACCCGGAGCAAGGATCCCCACCAAGGATCCCGACCAAGGAGGCGCCCATGCCATCCCCGCACGCTATCCCGGAAGATGGGAGCCGTCCGCTCCCGCCAGAGGTTGCGATGGATGCCGAGCGCACCCCGCAGCAGGTGCTGGCCGGGTTGCGGGCCACCTGCGTGGGCGAGGACCTGGTGCAACTGCTCACCCCCGAGGGGCAGCGGGTCACCCATCCCCAGTTCGCCCTGGACATCCCGGTCAGCCAGCTTCAGTCGCTGTACCGGGACATGGTGCTGGTCCGCCGGGCCGACCGGGAGGCCAACGCCCTGCAGCGGCAGGGTCAGCTCGGGCTCTGGGCCCCGCTGCTCGGGCAGGAAGCCGCGCAGGTCGGCGCGGGCCGCGCGATGGCCCCGCAGGACATGGCTTTCCCGTCCTACCGGGAGCATGGCGTCGCCTGGTGCCGCGGGGTGGACCCCACCGAGCTGCTCGGCATCTTCCGCGGTATCGACCAGGGCTCCTGGGATCCGATCAGCACCGGGTTCGGTCTCTACACGATCGTGATCGCCGACCAGTGCCTGCACGCCACCGGTTACGCGATGGGGCAGCGGCTGGACGGCAAGATCGGCGACGCCACCACGGGGGAGGCGACGATCTGCTTCTTCGGCGACGGCGCCACCTCCGAGGGTGACGTGCACGAGGCTTTCGTCTGGGCTGCGGTCTACGACGCGCCAGTGGTGTTCTTCTGCCAGAACAACCAGTGGGCGATCTCCGCGCCGGTCGAGCGGCAGAGCCGGGTGCCGCTCTACCGGCGGGCGCAGGGTTACGGCTTCCCCGGGATCCGGGTGGACGGCAACGACGTGCTCGCCACCCTGGCCGTCACCCGCTGGGCCTTGCAGGAGTGCCGCACCGGCAACGGGCCGGTGCTGATCGAGGCGTCCACCTACCGGATGGACGCGCACACCACCTCCGATGACCCCACCCGCTACCGGCTGGCCGACGAGCTGGAGGCGTGGAAGCTCAAGGACCCGATCGAGCGGGTGCGGGTGCACCTGGTGCGGGAGGGGCTGGCGGAGCCGGAGTTCTTCGACCGGGTGGGCGCCGAGGCCGACGAGCTGGCCGCCAGGCTGCGGGAGTACTGCTTCGCGATGCCGGCTCCCGGCCCGGAGCGGATCTTCTCCGAGATCTACGCCGAGCCCTCGCCTGCCGTGGCGGCACAGCGCGCGCAGTACCTCGCTTACCACGAGAGCTTCACCGAATCCTGAGCAGGCAGGCGCGCATGGTAGGGATTCCGATTTTCGGTGTCTGAAAGGCTTTTGTCGCGGGAAAAGTCCGACCGGAAAGCCGTTCGGGCGATCCGCTGCCGCTACCGGCACGCGCATGTCAAAATGGATGCGAAGCCCATCACGGCCCGCCGCCACCGGTCGCCCCACCGGGCGGTCCTGCGGCGGCGGTCGGCAACCGTCCCGGCCGCCACGATCGGTGGGGTGGGAGGAGTGGTACATGTCAACGGTGCAACAACTGAAGAATGCGACCGCGACAGAAGTAGCGCTAGCGAACGTCACAATGGCAAAAGCATTGAACTCCGGTCTGCGGGCGGCGATGGAGGCCGACCGCAGGGTGATCGTGATGGGTGAGGACGTCGGCAAGCTCGGCGGTGTGTTCCGGGTCACCGACGGCCTGCAGAAGGATTTCGGTGAGCAGCGGGTGCTGGACACCCCGCTGGCCGAGTCCGGGATCATCGGCACCGCGGTCGGGCTCGCGGTCCGCGGCTACCGCCCGGTGTGCGAGATCCAGTTCGACGGGTTCGTCTTTCCCGGCTTCGACCAGATCGTCTCGCAGCTCGCCAAGCTGCACTACCGCTCACAGGGCAAGATCCGGATGCCGGTCGTGGTGCGCATCCCGCACGGCGGCGGCATCGGGGCCGTCGAGCACCACTCGGAGTCCCCCGAGTCCTACTTCACGCACACCCCCGGCCTCAAGGTCGTCGCCTGCTCCAACCCGGTGGACGCCTACTGGATGATCCAGCAGGCGATTGCCTGTGACGATCCGGTGATCTTCTTCGAGCCCAAGCGGCGGTACTGGGAGAAGGCCGCACTGGACCCCGCCGCAGCGCCTTGGCCGCTGTGGGCCTCGCGGGTGCTGCGCACCGGTCACACCGCGACCGTCGTCACCTACGGCCCGATGGTGCGGACCGTGCTGGACGCCGCAGCGGCGGCCGAACCGGAGGGCCACCAGCTCGAGGTGATCGACCTGCGCACGCTGTCCCCGCTGGACCTCGCTCCGGTGTTCGACTCGGTGCGCCGCACCGGACGGCTGGTCGTGGTGTCCGAGGCACCGGGTCAGACGTCGCTGACCGCCGAGGTGGCCGCCCGGGTGTCCGAGGAGTGCTTCTACTCGCTGGAGGCCCCGGTGCTGCGGGTGACCGGGTTCGACACCCCCTACCCGCCGGCCAAGTGCGAGGAGCACTACCTGCCCGATCTGGACCGGGTGCTGGACGCGGTGGACCGCGTGCTGGCGCACTGAAGTTGGTCCGGCACTGAAGTTGGTCCGGCACTGAAGTTGATGAAGTACTGAACGACGTTGGTGAGGCACATGGCACCCATCAAGCAGTTCCCACTGCCCGATGTCGGGGAAGGGCTCACCGAGGCCGAGATCGTGACCTGGCATGTCTCGCCCGGGGACACGGTGACGGTCAACCAGGTCATCGTCGAGATCGAGACCGCCAAGGCGGCCGTCGAGCTGCCCTGCCCCTACGCGGGGGTGGTGACCGAGCTGTTCGCCGAGGCCGGGGCGACCCTGCCGGTGGGGGCGCCACTCCTCGCGATCGACCTCGACCCGGCCGCGACGACGCCGGAAGCGCCGCCCCCGGCGGATGCTGGCGCGGGATCGTCCGCACCGCCTGCCCGCGGCGGCCGGAGCAGCGCGGAGCAGCCCGGCGGGCAGGTCCCCAACCTGGTCGGTTACGGCCCGCGGACGGCTGCGGTGACCCGACGGCCGCGCCGCGGCACCCCCGCACCGCCTGCCGCCCCCGCACCAGCCGCCGCCGCCGCTGCGCCGCCTGCCGCCCCGGTGCCTGCCGCCCCGGTGCCTGCTGCCCCGGTGCTGGCTGGGGCAATGGTGCCGCAGGCTAAGCCGCCGGTGCGCAAGCTGGCCCGGGAGCTGGGCATCGACCTGCGCACGGTGCTGGGCTCGGGCGCCGGTGGGGTGATCACCCGGGAGGACGTGCAACGCGCCCGGGAACATGCCCGGCTCGCAAGCAACGGTGCGAGGTCCCCGGCGGGCCAGCGCCGGGAACCGATCCGGGGGGTGCGCAAGGCCACCGCGGCGGCAGTGGTGGCCTCGGCGTTCACCGCACCGCATGTCACGGAGTTCCTCACCGTTGACGTGACACCGATGATGGAGCTGCGGGGCTGGCTCAGACAGCAGCCGCAGTTCCGCGAGGTCAAGCTGACCCCGCTGGCCTTCGCCGCCAAGGCACTGTGCCTGGCCGTGCGGCACACCCCGCAGGCCAATGCGAGCTGGGACGAGGCGGCCGGGGAGATCGTCTACTTCGACTACGTGCATCTCGGCATCGCCGCCGCCACTTCGCGCGGGCTGGTGGTGCCCAAGATTCGGGACGCGGACCGGATGTCGCTGCGCGAGCTGGCCGTCGCGTTGGACGGGCTGACCACGACCGCCCGGGAGGGCCGGACCCCGCCGGGTGACATGACCGGTGGCACGATCACGATCACCAACGTGGGCGTCTACGGGGTGGACACCGGCACGCCGATCCTGAACCCGGGCGAGTCGGCGATCCTCGCGCTCGGCGCGATCCGGGACATGCCGTGGGTGGTGGACGGGGCCGTGGCGGCGCGCAAGGTGTGCCAGCTTGCGCTGTCCTTCGACCATCGGGTGGTGGACGGGCAGCAGGGCTCGCAGTTCCTGGCCGACATCGGGGCGCTGCTCGCCGACCCGGCGCTGGCGATCACCTACTGAGCCGGTGCCCGGCCGCCCCGCCTCGGCTCCGGAGGGCTGAGCCAGGAGCGCAACGTCCCCGGCCCGACCGGACGCGCCGTGGCCGGCAACCGGGCCCGCAATCCCCGGTCGGCGGTGACCACCAGCCAGGCACCGCCAGCGCGGGCGAGGTCGACGATGGTGTCGTCGCCGGACCCCGGCGCGCGCACCACCTCGACGCCCGGGACGTCGGGTGCGCGCCTGGCCACCCCCTCCAGCACCACCACCGGCCGGGTCACCCAGTGGAAGCGCCCGCCCGGGCCGGCCAGCACGCCCGGCGCGACCGCGGCGATGTCCCCGAGCAGGCGCTCGGCGGCGCCGGCCCGATCCCGCCACCAGCCGTCCGGGCGCGAGCCGACGACGTTGGCGGCGTCCACCAGCAGGCCGGTAGCGGTGGCCTGCACCGCGGGCCAGCCCGCGGCCAGGTCCGGAACCAGGTCCCACCCGGGGACGTCGGCCTCGGGAACCCAGGCCAGCTCGCCGCCCTGGTGCTGCGGACGCACCGCAACCGGCGCGGAGACATCGGCGATCACCATCGGGTAGGGCGGAATGGCCCCGCCTGGGCCGGGTCCCGGCTCGGCCCGTACCCGGACCGAG
>DASTLT010000307.1:0-12123 GCA_035714625.1 Pseudonocardiaceae bacterium
GGCCAGGCTCGCCGTCCAGACCGCGCCGCCCTGACCACAACCAACCAAAAGGAGGTGACACAATGTAACCATACTTGATCAGAACTCAAGAGCGCTCACAGTAACCGGACTAAGACTTATCGTGAAATCGGGACTGTAGTGCGTAACCGCCATTCGGCTCCGAACGACGCTCCTGCGACGCCGGAAACAGCCATTCGGCTCCAAATTGCACTCAGCGCAAGCGCTGTCACGGTTCCAGCGAAAGGGGGGAGTCTGGTGTCTGGGCTTGTGCTGCCAGGTCGGGAATCTCTACCACCGTCACTCCGGCATGGGCAAGCAGTTCATAGCCTTGGCAGTCTGCGACGAAAAGGCTGGGCTCGCGCCAGGCCAGGACAACCCGAGGGATTCCTGCCGCCAGGATGAGTTGGGTGCAGGTCTGCGGCCGCGACTTTCGTTGCGAACAGGGCTCCAGCGTGCTGTAGATTGTGGCCGCCTGCAGGCGCGGATCGTCGCTGGCCAGTTTCGCCAGCGCGGACTCTTCGGCGTGGACATGACTGTCGGTCTCCCGGGAGTACCCGCGGCTGATCTCTGCTCCGTGTTGGTCCACGATGACCGCACCCACAGAGAAGGCGCCGGGGCTTGGCGGACACTGGTGGGCCAGTTCTATAGCAAGCCGCATCCACGCATAATCGGCAGGGGTCGGCTGAGCCATTTATTTCCGCGCGTTGCGAGCGTGATGGCCGGGTGATCGGCGCGGCGGGGCCAACCCACATCACACCCCTGCGGATCTGGTCCCGCCGCGTCCCATCCAGCCCACTTCTAAAATACTTGGGTCGGGCACCAGGCCGGTAACCACGGTATCGGTTGGGGCAACGTCTGAGTCTAGGTGCAAGGATACAGGCGGTGATCTGTGGGGGCCGGCATCGCGGGGCTCGCGCCGGCTCGGCTGCTGGGCGAGGCGGGCTGGCACCTGGTGGTCGTCGAGCGGTCCGATGAGCTGCGCGAGCAGGGCTACATGCTGGACCTCTTCGGCCCGGGCTTCGACGCGGCCGAGGCGATGGGGCTGCTACCCCGGCTCCGGGAGCTGGCCTACCCCGTGGACGAGGTCAGCTACGTCGACCACCGGGGGCGGCAGGTGGCCGGGCTGGACTACCGTCGCTTCGCCAGTGCGCTGGGCGGGCGGCTGCTCAGCCTGATGCGCGGCGACCTGGAGCATGCCCTGCGCGAGAGCCTCGGCGAGCGCGTCGAGCTGGTGTTCGGGCGCACGGGTCGCCGCCGTCGATAGGACCCTCGCCGCCCCGGCCAGCGACGCCGGATGCTGGACGTGTCGCTCACCGCGTCCCAGGGAGGTGCGATCGTGGGAATTGCCCGCCGCCTGGCCCTGATCTTCCGAGTGAAGGCGAACACGGCACCGGATCCTGCGGAGGATCCGCGCGAGGCAGGCCAGTACGATGTCACCGACGAGGGCCTGCTTCCGGGGTGATCGTGGTGCACACCCGCTTCCGGCGCCAGCTCGACCACGTGGCTAGCCTGTCCACTCAGTTATGAAGGGATTCCTCGACGCGCTGCTCGGACGCAGCAAGCCGGTCAAGCCCGACCTCAATGTCCTGTTCGCCGTCCCCTCGGCGGCCTACCCGCTGCAGGCCGCCCTCGGGCTGGCGCCCTCCGGTGTCGGCGCGGTCTGTTTCCAAGCGGCCGAGGGGGCAGCCGCCGAGCGCGCCCTGACCGATCTTCATGCGCTGCCGGGTGGTGACGCCGGCACCGCCGTCTCGGTCAGCCGGGACGAGTACGGGTTCACCTGGATCGCCTGCCGGCAAACCACGACGGACCTGTCCACGCTGGTCACCCAGTTGCACGGGGTGAACGTGACGCTCGCCGAAGCGGGGCTGGGCTCAGCCCTGCTGTGCACCAGCATCGGGTTCGCCCCCGCCGATCCCGCCGACCACCGCAGGCTGGCGTTGGTCTACCTGTTCAAACGCGGCACGGTCTACCCGTTCGCTCCCCGCGACGCACCGCCCCTCCGCAATACCGCCCTGGAACTGCAGGTCCGCGCCGGGCTCGCGGATGAGCTGCCGATCGAGCCCGACCTGGCCCGCTGGTTCCCGACCTGGAACGCCCCGGTCCCCTGAGCCTGCCGGACCGGATGCAAACCTCAGGATCCGGCGGCCGGGCGAGCAGGAGTCCGGGCGAGCCGAAAGTCCCGGGATTGAACCGCCCTCCGGCCTGCGGTGTCAGTTGCTGAGCGTCCTCGACCTGAGCAGGTACTCGAGGAGCGTCACCAGGACCTGCTTGCTGGACTGCCGGCTGCGGACGTCGCACAGCACGATCGGCACGCTGTCCTCGACGTCCAAGGCTTCCCGCACCTCATGGACTTCGTACACCGGCGCGCCGTCGAAGCAGTTGACCGCCACCATGAACGGAATCTCCCTGCGCTCGAAGAAATCGACCGCCGCAAAGCTGCCCTCCAGCCGCCGGGTATCGGCGAGGACGACCGCACCCAGGGCCCGGTAAGCCAGCTCGTCCCACATGAACCAGAAGCGTTCCTGACCCGGTGTGCCGAAAAGGTAGAGGATGAGCTCGGGATTGATGGTGATCCGCCCGAAGTCCAGCGCTACCGTCGTGGTGGTCTTGTCCGCCACACCGGAGAGGTCGTCCAAGTGGACGCTCAGCTCGCTGAGCATCTCCTCGGTGCGCAGTGGGCGTATCTCGCTGACCGCCCCCACCATGGTCGTCTTGCCGACGCCGAATCCGCCCGCTATCAAGACCTTGACCGCGGTGACCGCCAGATCCTGCGCCACGGAGGTGTCAGAGCCTACGGATGCCATCAAGAACCGCCTGCAGTAGTTCCTTCTTGGAGAGTTCTGATCTTTGTGGGGGGGACCGGAAGATGACATGTCCCTGATCGATGAGATCGCTGAGCAGTACCTTGACCACCACCAGCGGCAGATCCAGCATCGCGGACACCTCGGCGATGGACAGCGGCCGCTGACAGATGTCCACGATCTGGGCGTACTCCGAGTCCATGGCCACGTCGAGTTCCGTCGTCACTGCGACCACAAGTGTGATCATTTCAAGCTCGTGACGAGTCGGGCGGGTCCGCCCCCGGGCGACCGCATAAGGCCGGACCAGCGGACCCGCCGCCTCATCGAACCAGGACTCGTTCTCGGCTGTCATGGCGTGCGGTGGCCGGCGTCGCCGCCGGTGTCCCCGGTGCGCGGCACCGTGGACATGTGCGTGCCCACCCTCTTGAGGAGGATGTTCATCTCGTAGGCGATCAGCCCGAGGTCGGCTTTCTCCGATGCCAGCACCGCAAGGCACGTGCCCCGGCCCGCCGCGGTGACGACCAGGAAGCCGTGGTCCATCTCGACCAGCGTCTGCCGGACCCCACCGCCCTCGAAGTGCCGGGCGGCGCCACGAGCCAGGCTCTGGAACGCCGACGCCACCGCCGAGAGGTGCTCGCCGTCCTCCTTGGACAAGCTGCTGGACCGTCCGACCAGCAGGCCGTCACCGGACAGCACCACGGCGCGCTCGGCGGCGACCACCCGGTGGACGAAATCGTCGAGCAACCACTGCAGATCAACTTTTGTCTTCGGTTCCACCATCATGTCCTTGTCGCACCAGTTCACTCATCCGGTCCCCGCTCACTGCCCAGGCTCGTCATCGCCGGCCCGCCCGCGCTGAGTTCCCTGCTGAAAGGCGGACAGCGTGCTCCGCGCATGCTTCGCGGCGCGATCGAAATCGGGCTCGGAACTCTCACCATCGCCCCCCGCAGCCGGCTGCTCGCGCAGTTGTCTCGCCAGGTGCTCCTGCGGGCGCCGGCGCGGCAGGGCGGGCCGATCGTCCGTCTCTCGCGGCCGCGGGGTGGCCGCCGAGGCCGCCAGCTCACCGTCCGGGGCCACTGCCAGCTTGGGGATCGACGGGGAGGTCTGGTGCACGGCGGCGCGCTCGCCGTCATCGCCCGGCGATGGCATCAGCTCGCTGGGGATCAGCACCCCGGCCCGCACACCGCCATAGGCCGACTCCTGCAAGGTCACCCGGATGCCATGCTGATGGGCCAGGTGCGCGACCACGAAGAAACCGATTCGCGCGTCGTTGGACAGCGCAATCAGCCCGAAATCGGGAGGATTGCGGAACATCTCGTTGAAGTTCTCCCGCCGCTCGGACTCAATCCCCAGCCCCTGGTCCTCCACCTCGATAACCACGCCCTTGCCGACCGGGTTACCGCGCACCTCGATGCGGGAACCGGGCGGGGAGAACGACGTGGCATTGTCGATCAGCTCGGCCATCAGGTGAATCAGGTCCGCGACCGCCCGGCCGTCCACCAGGACGTTGGGCACCCGGGTGATCGTCACCCGGGTGTACTGCTCGGCCTCGGCCACCGCGCTGCGCACAATCTCGACCAGGGATACCGCGTTGCGCCACTGCCGGCCCAACTGCCCGCCGCCGAGAATGATCAGATTCTCCGCATTTCGGCGCTCCCGGGTGGTCAGGTGGTCAAGTTGGAACAGTTGCTCAAGCTGGTCTGGGTCGTCGGTGGCCCGTTCGGCCGTGTCCAGGACCTGGAGCTGGCGGTGCACGATCGCCTGGCTGCGGCGCGCGATGTTGAGAAACACCGCGTTGATGCCCTCCCGGGTCTTGGCCTCCTGGACGGCTGCGGCGACCGCGGTCTGCTGCGCCTTGTTGAACGCCGCAGCGACCTGCCCGATCTCGTCGCGCCCGTGGTCCAGCTCGGGCACCTCGGCGGCGACATCGATCCGCTCGCCGGCCCGGAGCCGCTGCACCACCTGCGGAAGCCGCTCGTCGGCCAGTTTGAGGGTCTCGGTCCGCAGTTGCACCAGCCGCCGGATGAGCCGGCTGCTGAGCCGGATCGCCACGATCAGGACCACACCGACCACGAACAGCATCCCGAGTGCCGCGATGAGCGAGCGCAGCAGGGCGGTGTCGGCCTTGTCCTCTTCCAGCGCGGCCGCTCGGGTCCCCAGGTCGCCAAGGCCCATGCTGCTCAGCATTGTCGCGCTGTGCCGGGCCGCGTTCTGCCAATTCTGCGTGCTCACCGGGAGCACCGGTGGGTCGGCGTCGGTTGCGTTCTGGGCAGGAGCGGCAAATCCGTGTTCTACGATGGCGTTCTCGACCTTCGACAACTGTCCCCACTCCGGCGAGGAATACAATGCCGCGAGCTGGCTATGCTGCTCCTCCAGCCGAGGCGCGAGAGCCGCCAGCTCGGCATGATAGCCCTGGGTCAGGCGGTTGTACTCGTGCAACTCATCGAGCGTCATCCCACCCCCGGCCAGCGCCCCGGCAGCGAGAGCATTACTGCGGTCCAGCCAGTCCGACACATGCATCAGGTCGGCGGCCATCGTCCGCTGCAGAGCCACCTCCTTGTCGGTGGAATCCCGGCCGATGGCGGCGGCAGCGATGATCATGGCGTCCGCCACGTCGCTGTAGGCGCGGTACACGTCAAGCCGGGATGCCTTGCCTGCGTCAATTGCGGCACGGGTGGTGATGATCTGTGGTATTTTCGAGACGAATCTGCCGATTGCCGCCTTGGCGTCCGGTGGCATAGTTCCCGCCACCTGTGTTGATATCGCACTGAACCGGGCCAGCAAACCGTCCATGTCACCGCGCGCCCGGGACAAGGCCGCCCGGTTCTCCGGAGTGGGGGCGGCGACCACCAGGATGCCCGCCCGGCGCTCCTGGCTCATTGTCGGCATGAAGGGAACCGCCATCTGGTAGCCCTGACCGAGCAACTGCGCCCGGTCGCGCTGCTGGAGCGCGTTGACGATCAGGTAGGCACTCAGGCCCACCCCAGCCGACAGCAGTACCAGGCTGGGAACCAAAGCGATGGCGAGCACGCGGGCCCTCAGCGTGACGTGGAAGCCACGTTTGTGGACGCTACTCACAGACATGTCCCTTTCCGAGCGCCCGTGACGCGCCAATGTGTGTCACGACCGGGCCTGCCCTGGTTCTGAAGTATCACCGTGACGGAGCGGCTGCACGGTGAGGCGTAGCGTAGCGGCCCCGACCAGGCCCTCGTGCATTAGGCCATTTGGAGCAACGCCCGGGCGTGTCGCGGCCCCGCCGAGCCGGCCGGCTGGCGGGCAACTCTTGCCCACCATCTCGTCGATCTTGTGAGGCGCTGGCCAACTGGATCGATCCGACACACGGGGGCGGCGCCGCCCTGCAACCGCGAAGGGCGGGAGCACATGCACAATATCTACGCTATTGCAACATCTGCTCTTTAGAACGACTACAGATTGTGTCAATGGCGAAGCCTGGTCAGGCATCCCGCGCCTGCGCGGACCATTCCTTCGCTTTCCACCGCAGCGCACCGGCCGCCTGGCCGATCAGGCGGATGTGCTGTGCGAAGGCGTCATCATGCCGTGGAGCGGGTTCGGAGCTCGTCGAGCAACTGGGCGCGGATCGTGGGGTCCGCGGCGGCCAGGGCGATGAGGGCTCGTACCAGGTCACCCTTGGAGACCCGGCGGCCCAGCAACCGCCGGATGTCGAGGGCGAGCTGGTCGAAGCCGATGGTGGCGTCGGGGTCGAGCAGAACGGTGAACTTGCTGGGAGGGTGCGCTTCGGCCGGTGTTGACATCGAGGCGCCGTCCGAGGCTGCTACCACGGCGGGAGGCGCAGCAGGGCCAGGTAGGGCGCTTTCTTCCATCTGATCGCGCACGTCTGCGGGCCGGTGGGTCACGGGCTGTCCTTCCTCAGCGCGGCGGCGGTTGCAGATTTCGCGTTATCTCCTGGGAGGGCTCCAACAAATCATCCATCTTCATCACACAGGTTCGTGGGCAGCGGGTTGGCAGCGCGAGCACGGTGCAGCAGGGCGCCGACCACGGCGACAGTTGAATCCTCCCGGCCGGTGAGCCAGTGCAGAATTTGCCGTTCATAGTCGCTGACATCGATGCCCTCGAGTGGAGTGAGCAGCGCGGCAAGTCCGTCTGCGCGCCGACGGTCCCACCAGTGGTAAATAGTCTCGTTCGGCCCCTGCTCGCCCTCGACGTCACGCTGGTCGTAGGGCGGGCGAACCCGCAGCGGGGGGTCGGTGATCGGTCCGTGGACAGTCTGATACATCATAATCCACAACGTATCACCATGCCGTCATGCCGTCAACCCGTCATGACGGCATGGTGAAGCGAGCAGCAGGCGTCACAGCACCAAAGCCAGCACGTCCCGTGGACGAGACCGTGGATAGAGATCAATCTGGGTACAATAGAGTGGATCGTGAAAGTAGCAGGAGTCCAGGCCGGCAGCCGCATTCGTGTGGCGCGCCCGAAGGGACTCGAACCCCTAACCTTCTGATCCGTAGTCAGATGCTCTATCCGTTGAGCTACGGGCGCATATTCCATTGTCGGCCGGTGTTGTCCGACCGTCCGCGGAGGCTCCGGGATTTGAACCCGGGAGGGGGCGTGACCCCCAACCGCATTAGCAGTGCGGCGCCATAGACCAGACTAGGCGAAGCCTCCCGGCGCACTCCAAGCCGCCAAGCGCACAGGGTACACACCGAGCCGACCGCCGGGCAAAGTGGGTAGCGCAACCGTCGGACCCGCGTCGCACTCTCGGGGGCGTGGGTGCGCCGGTGGTGGAGCTGGTGAGCGCGCGACCGCAGCCTGCGCGACGAGGACTACGGCTCGCGTGGGTTCACCGTCCGCTACCCGGAAGACAACCTCTGGTGCTTCGGCACCTACCGGGGGTCGTGAGTGCGTAACAGTGTGATAGCACCCAACGTTATAACACCCAGCACCACTCACGAGCGCTGCGCGCGGAACGCGCGCAGCGCCTCCGGGTTGCGCAGCGCGTCGGCACTGACCGCGCGCTCGGGGTCCACCCCGGCGAGGATCCGCTTGACGGGGACCTCGCACTTCTTGCCGTTGAGGGTACGAGGCACCTCGTCGATGACGATGAACCGGTCGGGCACGTGGCGCGGGGACAGGTTCTGCCGCAGCGCGGCGCGCAGCCGCGGCTCCACATCGGCCAGCGCCACCCCGGGGGCGAGCACCAGGAAGCAGAGCAGCTCGCCGTCCTCCGGTGAGCCCGGGGAACCCGGGGAGCCCGAGTCGTTCGCGGAGTGCGCGGAGTCCGCAAGACCGGTGCCGGAGGTGTCGATGACCAGCGAGTCGACCACCTCGTCAAGGCCCTCGACCACCGCGTAGAACTCGGCGGTGCCCATCCGGACCCCGCCGCGGTTCAGCGTGGCGTCGGACCGGCCGTAGATCACGCAGGAGCCGCGGGGGGTGATCCGGATCCAGTCGCCGTGCCGCCACCGGCCCGGGTAGGTGTCGAAGTACGCCTCGCGCAACCGGGTGCCGTCCGGGTCGTTCCAGAAGGACACCGGCATGGACGGCATCGGCCTGGTGATCACCAGCTCGCCCACCTCGTCGAGCAGCTCGGCACCGGTGCCGTCCAGGGCGACCACCGCGGCGCCCAGCGCCCGGCAGGAGATCTCGCCCTCCCAGACCGGCACGTCCGGCGCGGCGCAGACGAAGGCGGTGCACACGTCGGTGCCCCCGGACACCGAGCAGATCTGGACCTCCGGACCGATCTCCGCGCTGAGCCAGCGGAACCCCTCGGCGGACAGCGGCGCCCCGGTGGAGCCGATCGCCCGCAGCGCGGCGAGGTCGTGCTGCTTGCCGGGGCGCAGGCCGGCCTTGCGGCAGGCCTGGACGAACGGCGCGGAGGTGCCGAAGTAGGTGATCCGCTCCTGTTCGGCCAGTTGCCACAGGGTGTCCAGGTCGGGATGGGCCGGGCTGCCGTCGTAGAGCACGATCGTCGCGCCCACCAGCAGGCCGCTGATCAGGTAGTTCCACATCATCCAGCCGGTGGTGGTGAACCAGAAGAACCGGTCGCCGGGGCCGAGGTCGGACTGCAGCATCAGCTTCTTCAGATGTTCCAGGACGATCCCGCCGTGGCCGTGCACGATGCTTTTGGGCAACCCGGTGGTGCCCGAGGAGTAGAGCACCCACAGCGGGTGGTCGAAGTCGACCGCCTCGAAGGCCGGCGCGGCACCGGCGTGCTCGGCCAGCAGCCGGTCCCAGCGTGGCGGCGGCACCACGGCCTGCAGCGACGGTATCTGCCGGCCCAGTGCGTCCACGGTGGACCGGACCGGGTAGGACCGGCCGCCGTAGCGGTAGTCGTGCACCGCGATCAGCACGGTGGGCTCGATCTGGGTGAACCGGTCGGCGACCGCGCGCGCCCCGAAGTCCGGGGAGCAGGACGACCAGATCGCCCCCAGGCTGGCGGTGGCGAGGAAGGCCACCAGGGTGTCCGGGGAGTTCGGCGCCAGCGCAGCCACCCGGTCCCCCCTTGACACCCCCAGGGCCGCCAGCGCGGCGCGGGCCGCAGCCACCCGCCGCCGCACCTGGCCGTAGCTCAGGTGCTCCCGGGCCCCGTCCTCGCGGCGAAAGATCACCGCCGGGTCATCGTCGCCCTTGCCGGGCCCGGTACCCAGCGCGTGCTCGGCGTAGTTCAGGGTGGCGCCGGGAAACCACCGCGCCCCGGGCATCTCAGCACCTGACCGGGTGGGGGCGGCGAGCACCCGGTGCGGCGGGGTATGGAACCGGACCGCGGCGAACTGGGCGAAGGCCCCCCAGAACCCCTCCAGGTCACGCACCGACCAGCGCCACAACGCGGCGTAGTCCGCCACCTGGACGCCGTGGCTGGACGCCAGCCAGGTCCGGAACGCCGCAATCCGGGACCGGGCAACGGCGGCGGGGTCGGGCTGCCACAGGATCCGGGGCTCACTCATGGCTCGTTCCTAGCGCATGGCCGGGCACACAGGCCGGCACGTCAGCGCAGATGACTGTCGAACCAGTTCAGCGTGCGGGTCCACGCCTCGACGGCGGCGGCCTGGGCGGTGCTGCCGCGGTACCCACCCCGGGTCAGATGCACCAGGTCAGTTGCCACCTGGGCGGAATGGGCGGCGTCCCGCAGCTTGTCCACCTCGACCTCGGGCACCAGATCGTCCCCACCGTAGACGCCCAGCCAGGGGCAGCGCAGCTCGGGAGCCACCTCGACCAGCGCGGGCAGCGCCGGTGACACCGGCCGCACGACACCGATGCCGTCGACGGTCACCGCGGCGCCGAGCTGGCGGCAGGTCGCCACGAGCAGCGCCACGGTGCCGCCCAGCCCGAAGCCGACCACACCCATCCGGTCGGTGGCGATGCCTCGGCCGGCCAGCCAGCACAGTGCGGCGTCGACGTCGGCGAGCACGGAATCCACCGACAGCCGGGCGAGGTGGCAGTGCACGTCCTCGTCAACCACGGACTGGTCGTTGGGGCTGTCCCGGTGGTAGAGATAAGGAACCACCGCCAGCCATCCCTCTATGGCCAGCCCATCGGCCACCCGCCGAACGGCATCGGTGACACCGCGCGCCTCATGGCAGACGACGATGCCACCGCGGACCACTGATTCCGGTTCGATGATGGTGAGCCGCAAGTCACTGCGGTCAGGGACCGGGATCTGCTCGGGGCGACGCTCTGTCATTGCCACACCCAACCATCTACCGGGGAATCGGACCAGTAGTCGTCATCGGGTCCCGGTCGCACCGAGCAGGGGAAAGCGCCTCGACCGGCAATAGAATTGCGGCCAGCGTGGCCGGTTGTCGTCACCGGGGCCACGAGGGAGGAGGCGCCATGACCGCGCGCATCAGGGCCGATCTGGAGTCGGTGCCCGGCTACGTCCCCGGCCGCACCATCCCTGGAGCGGTGAAGCTGGCCAGCAATGAGGTCTCCGCGGGCCCGCTGCCCAGCGTGCTGGCCGCGATCGCCGACGCCGCCGCAGGCGTCAACCGCTACCCGGACAACGGCGTGACCGCGCTGCTCGACCGGCTCGCCGCCCGGCTGGAGGTGCCCACGTCCCAGCTCACCGCGGGCTGCGGGGCGGTGATGCTGTGCCAGCAACTGATGCAGGCCACCTGTGGGCCGGCGGACGAGGTGCTGTTCGCCTGGCGGTCCTTCGAGGCGTACCCGCTGCTCGCCCAGACGGTGGGGGTCCGGGCGCGCATGGTGCCGCTGCGCGGCGAGCACAGCCACGACCTGCCCGCGATGCTCGCTGCGATCACCCCGGCGACCCGGCTGGTGTTCGTCTGCAACCCCAACAATCCCACCGGCACCGCGGTGCGCCGCGACGAGCTAGTCGCGTTCCTCGACGCGGTGCCCGACGGCGTGCTGGTCGCTCTCGACGAGGCGTACCGCGAGTTCGTCACCGACCCGGACGTGCCCGACGGCGTGGCACTGGGCCGCGACCGGGACAACCTGGCGGTGCTGCGGACCTTCTCCAAGGCGTACGGGCTGGCCGGCCTGCGGGTCGGGTACTGCGTGGCGCCCGAGCCGGTCACCGCCGCGCTGGGCAAGGTTTACGTGCCGTTCAGCGTCAACTCGCTGGCCCAGACCGCCGCGCTGGCCAGCCTGCAGGTCGCCGACGAGCTGCTGGCCCGCTGCCGCGGGGTCGCCGCCGAGCGGGACCGGGTGCACGCCGAGCTGCTCGCGATGGGCTACCCGGTGCCCGAGTCGCAGGCCAATTTCGTCTGGCTGCCGCTAGGTGAGCAGACCACCGCCTTCACCGAGCACTGCCTGGAGCACAAGGTGGTGATCCGCGCCTTCCCCGGCGACGGCGCTCGCGTCACCGTCGGCGATCACGGCGAGAACGAGGCCTTCCTCGCGGCCGCGCGCGGCTTCCCTCTCACTCACCCCGCTGAGCGCTGACGGGGCAGCACCTTGATGGACCCATCACGCTCGGGTTGGTCGAGACGGCGGTTCGGACCGCATCGCCCTGACCTGCGGATTCAGTTCACGAGCTGGTGTGCCCGCTGGTAGGACACCTCCAGCAGTTGCCCGATGTCCCGCAGCGGCATGCCGGCGTTCTTCAGCTCCCGGGCCGCTTCCCGAAGCTCGGCCGCCGCAGCCGCCTGTGCGCGGTGTGCCTCTTCGGAGTTCCGCGGCGCGGGCCAGGTGAGCGGCCGCTACGTCCGGGGTATGGATGTCGACGGTGAGCTGGATACCGACCAGGGCAACGGCATGTTGACATAAGGTAGTGGATCTTTAACGGTCCGTGATCGCCCGGAGAGGGCGATCCGTCGAGGGCGGGGCTTGATGTTGGGGATGACCTCCCGTCTGGGAAAATGCAGATTGCGAAGGCAACATT
>DASTLT010000308.1:0-16355 GCA_035714625.1 Pseudonocardiaceae bacterium
GGCCAGGCTCGCCGTCCAGACCGCGCCGCCCTGACCACAACCAACCAAAAGGAGGTGACACAATGTAACCATACTTGATCAGAACTCAAGAGCGCTCACAGTAACCGGACTAAGACTTATCGTGAAATCGGGACTGTAGTGATTCTGCTGAGCTCACGCAGAACCAACACACTGGCCTTGATCACTTCCACCTCTCCCAAACCTCTCCACCCGCCCCAAAAACTCCTGCACCGCGGCCACCTCGGCATGCGGTTTCAGCTGCTGAGAGAGACCACGGATCCGCGTGATACTCAGCATCGAGTCGAGGCCCTCGGCTAGGTCGAGCGATTGTATACCATAACAAGCAGCCCTCTCAAGATCACGCTGCTGGCCCGGCCGGGCCAAGGCATCGATCAGGTAGGTCAGATGGATTTGTCGGTCACGGACCAGCGACTCGTCAAACAAAGTGATGCCTTCGTCAAGCATGGCTGCCGCTCGGTCAGGCTTGTCCAAGAGCAACAGACACTGGCCGGACCCGGCGATGACGTCAGCGGAGTTCACCCAGTACAGCCAGGTTGGATCGTGATCGGCTTGGAACTGCTCGGTTTGGGCGCGGGCTCGGGATATGGCCGCAGTGCAGGCTGATGAGTCCTGCAGGGCCGCACACGCCCAGGACTGCCAGTTGTATAGCTGTGCCAGCAGCCGCGGTGTTTGCCAGCCGCGTGAACCGGCCAGGGCAGTCTCAATGAGAGTCAGGGCATCCGCAGGCCGACCCTGACGCGCTTCCTGCTCAGCCAGGCATCCCAGGATGTAGGCCCCGAGGGGTCGGTCATCGGCGGTATGGGCGGCACGCAGGCCGGCGATCCAATAGCGCTGGGCCAGGCCGTGCTCCCCTGAGTCGTACGCGGACCAGCCGCACATTTGCCCCAGCTCAGCGAGCACCACATGCAGAGCGCGGCCCGTGGCTTCGTCGTACGACGCCCGGTCGAGCAGCCCGGCGACCTTGGCGAACAGCTGCTCAGCCATGGCGAGCACGCTGCCGCCCCCGCCCACGTCGTCCATCTGGCGCAGCTCGGCGACCACGGCGCTGATCTGGGTGACCAGTCGACCAGAGATCCGGCCACCAGACAGCCCAGAGATCAACGGCCCCGGCTCATGCACCAGCCACTGGTGAGCCGGCGCGGTCAGCGCTGGTCCGGTCAGGGAGATGAACACCCGACGCTTCACCCGAACACCACCACTGAGGACGACGACTGCTTTGACCGTACCTCGGTGGTCCCAGGGCGCGACGAGTATTGGATCACGTGCTGGGTCGTCGGCGGGATCGTACTCAGGCTGCGAGGCGGGCTCCGCACCGGTGGACCGCCCGGCAGGCAGGGCGAGCTGACCGTCCGACGCTGGCGCGAGCAAACCTGGAGCGGCTGGTTCGGTGACAAGACACTCGCGCTTCTCCCCTGGCATGTCGAACCACAGCAGTTCGTGTGGGATATGCAGCACCCGGACCCAGTGCCGCAGGGTGTCCAGGTGTTGAGTGGGGGGACCGTTCTCAAACCGGCTGACGTGAGGTTGTCGCATGCCGACCCACTGGCCGAGCAGAGCTTGGGAGATCCCGTCCGGGCCGTAGACCGCGTGATGGTAGGGATGGGTGCGGTAGGCCCGGGCCACCCAGCCCATGTGCTGAGCGGCGAAGGCCTGGCGGAACTGCTCGGTCTGCCAGAACTCAGGTGGCACCCCGGGTGGGGCGATGAGCTTGTCGCGGGAGAGCCGCTCGCAGCGGGCGCATTGGTGTCCGCTGTTGTCTTTGGCTAAGCGGGTGCCGCAATGGCAGTAGTGCTGCCATGGTTGCTTCGATGCCATCGCTCCCCTCCGGGGTACTGACCGTTTGCGGGGAGTGTAACGGATGTCTCATCATCCGCGATCCGGGGGTGTGATGAATGAGGAGAGCCTTACCTTTGGATCATGGTATGGGCTCCATACGGTGCCTGGTATGCATCTATGCGTGATCATCCGGTTCGGTGATCGTTAAGGCCCCCAGGGCCGGGATGTACGGACATTGAATGCGGTGAGGGTCTGCTAATCAGCTCCGAAGTGACGTAGCTCTGCTTAAGGTAGAGGCGCACTTGGTCGGCAGCATTGCTCGCTCCGGACCGCTACGGTGTATTCGCCTCGGCCCTGGGTGCCACCCAGCACCCGGCGAGACGAGCATGAAAATGACTGTCAATTGCGAATTACTCAACGAGTCAGATCGTCCTGGTCAGGCACCCAAGCCGTTCACTACGGCACGAGTAGCGAACCCTTTTAGGTGCAGCCCTCAGAGTGTCGGCGGGTGACGCCCCATGACCACCCGCCGCAAACTCGTGGTCAAGGCTCAAGGCCCGGAGGCAACCGCCACCTTCACGCTGGAGACGCACCGGGGCAAGGTCTGGATCACTACGTACGACTGCCCGCACGTCTGCGTCGCCATCCTGGAGACCACCCAAGCTGACAGCCTGGTCGAGCTGATCCAGCAGACCACTAAGGAAGCACGCGGGTACCGACCATGAACTACGGTGCCGCTGCTCCGGCTTACCGGCCGACGGCCTGGGCGTACCTGCCCTCGGGCGACTGCACGATCAGATGGCAGCGCGGCGACAAGGTGGCCTACGTCTTTGAAGGCAAGCAGTTAGAGACTTACCCCGATCAAGCGCTGACGGTGCCGATCCTTGCCACCATCCCCGTCTCACCTAAAGGCTGGACTGATATAGCCCACGTCCGGCGTCTCGGCGAAGGGTGGGTTAAAGCGAGGCGCAAGCGCTGTCAGGCGTGCGGTGTGTACTCATGAGTACGCCGCGCTTACATGATGGCATACGGCTTGTCTCTACCGAGTCGGCCATTAACTGCGCTGGCTTATTCGCCGTCTCTACCCTCATGAAGTGGGGCGTTCGCTCGATCCTCCGCGATGCGGTGCTAGAAGTTGAAGACCTCGTGACGGCTGCGGTGAAGGCTACGGGTATACCGCAAGAGCGAGTGTATTGGACCGAGCTGACCGTACCTGAGTACATCACCGTCCAGCTTTATGGCTTTGATGAGGGTATCCGTATTGAGGTGTGGGACAGCGCGCCTAACCCACCGACTCTACCGAACACGGACTCACCCATAAAGCGTGGCTGGTATTCCACACCTGGCGGCAAAGTAGTGTGGGCTGAATTACCGTTATCCCCTCAGCGTCGTAAGGCCCACCCTGAGCCACCACCTGAGCAGTTCGCCCAAGACTCTGACACTCTCCGCCGGGTGCGGGATGGGTTAGATAGGCTGCGACCTGCCCTTCCTCGCCGTCGCCAAGATCGAAGCAGCTGTTGAGCGGCATCTCGCCACCGTCCGCCTCACGGAGGAGTTCACCAGCGCATCCGCCACCAGCTCGATGACGCCCTCCGCGATGAACAGCATGGACTGACCGAGCTATGCGCACGGCTCACCACCAGGCTCACCCAACTCGACACCAAGGAAGACAACTGGCTTGAGCTGGTCGGTGATCCTGCTTGGCCACAAGCCAAGCTCCAGAAGAAGCTTGCTGACATCGCTACCGAACGCAGCCAGATTCAGGCCCAGCTTGCTGACACCACCAGCACCCTGGACACCGGCCGGCAGTTCTTCGAGCATGCCTTCGAACTGCTGGCCGACCCCCAAGACTTCTACCAGCGCGGCAACACTGGAGTGAAGAAGAGCATCATCAAGATTATCTTCAGCAAGCTCTATGTCGATGCCCACCAGGTCGGCGGCCACGAGCTTGCTCCGGGGATCAAGGAACTCATCGAGGCCGGAAGCCTGACTGCACGAGCCTACAGCCAAGACACCAACCAGCCCGAAGAACGAGAGTGGGGCTCCCTCCCACCGGGGCAAGTCCCACTAGATCAGGTCACCAACGCCGACCTACTCTCTGTGGTTCTTTCGGCCCACGGTTCGAATAGGACGGCTATGGTGGAGGTGCCGGGAATCGAACCCGGGTCCTCTGTCGCCTCGTCAGGGCTTCTCCGTGCGCAGTCCGCTACGCCTCTACTCGGATCCACCGGTCCCGCGGACCAGCCGGTGTGACGATCCCAGTCGCTGTAGGTGTCCCGTCCAGGCCCCGCGACCGGGCCTGGTGGTCAGTCCCCTAGCTGATGCCGGGCTCCGGGTTGGGGACGCACCCGGTCCGACAGAGTCGCTCCTCGCTCAGGCGGCGAGTGCGAACTCGCGCTGACTAGAGTCGGCGCTTATTGGTGTGCGATGACGCTTACGGTGGTCTCTCGCCTGCACCGGCACGCTTCCCACTGACTCAGACGTCCAGAGTCGAAACCGTTCACCCCCTTGTCGGGCTGTACAATCTACCCAGTGTAGCCTCCAGCGGCACCAAGCGCCATTCGGTACCGAAATCACGGTCCCGGTCACCCTGTCAAGTGCCGTTCGGATCCGAATCATGGTCCAGGCCCGCATCAACGAGTAGCGCTGCTACCGGCCCTTGGCGCGCCGGCCGATGGCGCGCCGCACCTCCCGGTCTGCATCGCGTTTGGCCAGGTCAGTCCGCTTGTCATAGGAGCGCTTGCCACGGGCCAGGGCGATCTGGACCTTGACCTTGCCGTCGGCGAAGTACATCGACAGCGGCACCAGGGACAGTCCGCTCTCCCGGGTCTTGCCGATCAGTCGGAGGATCTCCTTGCGGTGCAGCAGCAGCTTGCGGGGGCGCCGAGGCTCGTGGTTGGTCCAACTGCCCTGGTCGTACTCGGGGATGTGCACGCCACGCAGCCACACCTCGCCGTCCTCCACGCTGGCGAAGGCGTCGGCCAGCGAAGCCCGGCCGGCCCGCAGCGACTTGACCTCGGTTCCGGTGAGCACGATGCCCGCCTCGTAGGTGTCCAGGATCGAGTAGTCGTGCCGGGCCTTGCGGTTCGACACGATCACCTTGCGGCCCTGCTCTTTCATCGCGCCTCCCTTCGGTCACGCCCGTGAGTGGAGCTGTAGCTCGCATCGCCACTCACGGGGCGCGCAGCGCCATCACTGCCACTCACGTCCGCACGTAGAACCGCAAGGTGAGGTAGCCGGTGACCGCGGCCACCCCGGCACCCACCAGCAGCAGGATCGGGGCGACCGCGACGATGTCGGAGTAACTCAGCCTGGGCACGATGGCCGCCTCGAAGACGTCGGCAAGCACCCGGTCGATGAAGGCCACCTTGGCGACCACCAGGCCGAGAATCGCCAGCACGCCACCGATCACCCCAGCGACCACCGCCTCGATGATGAACGGAAGCTGGGTGTACCAGCGGGTGGCGCCGGTCAGGCGCATGATGCCGACCTCGGTACGGCGGGTGAACGCGGAGACCTGGATGGTATTGGAGATCAACATCAGCGCGGCGAGAGCCTGGATCAGCGCGACCACGAAGGTGGCGTTGCGCAAGCCGCCCAGGGCGCGGAACAGTTGCGCGAGGTACTCGCCCTGATCGGTGACCCGGTCCACCCCCGGACGCCCGGTGAACTCCTGCGAGATGACCCCGGAGCGTCGTGGGTCGGACAGGGTGACCCGCAGCGAGGCCGGCAGCGCCTCCGGCCGGGCCAACGCGAGCAGTTCCGGTTGGCCCTCGAAGATCCGCTTGAACCGCTCGAAGGCGGCCTGCCTGCTCTCGAACTCCACCGACCGCACCCCCGGGACCGCCGCCAACTCCCCGCGCAGGCCAGCACACGTGGTGGAGGTGCAGGTAGGGTCGTTAGCGCTGATATCGGCGCTCAGGAACACCACGGTCTCCACCCGCTGGTAGTAGTCCTGCTGCATCCGGTCGATCGTGCGCACGACGAGCAGGCCGCCCCCGAGCAAGGCCAGCGAGATGGCCGTGGTCAAGATCATCGCCACGGTCATCGTGACGTTGCGGCGCAGGCCGGTGGCGACCTCGCTGAAGATGAAACTGGCACGCATCAGATGTGGGGGTTCCCTCGGTCTCAGTGTCGATGCTTCGACCCTGCAAGCAGGTCTCAGCGTTGATGCTTCGACCCTGCAAGCAGGTCTCAGCGTTGATGCTTCGACCCTGCAAGCAGGTCTCAGCGGCCGACGCCGTACACGCCGCGACTCTCGTCCCGGACCACCTGTCCGAGTTGCAGCTCCACGACCCGGCGGCGCATCGAGTCGACGATCGAGTGGTCATGGGTGGCCATCAGCACGGTCGTGCCGGTTCGGTTGATCCGCTCCAGCAGCAGCATGATGTCCTGGCTGATGTCGGGGTCCAGGTTCCCCGTCGGCTCGTCGGCCAGCAGCAGCAGCGGCCGGTTGACGAAGGCCCTGGCGATCGCCACCCGCTGCTGCTCGCCGCCGGAGAGCTCGTACGGCATCCGCTCCGCCTTGCCCTCCAGGCCGACCAGGTCCAGGACCTCGGGCACCACCTTGCGGATGGTGTGCCGAGGCTTGCCGATCACCTCGAGAGCGAAGGCCACGTTCTCGGCCACCGTCTTGTTGTTCAGCAGGCGGAAGTCCTGGAAGACGCAGCCCACCCGCTGGCGGAGCTGGGGTACCCGGCGCCGGGAGAGCCGCCCCACGTTCCAGTCGGCCACGTACACCTCGCCCTTGGTGGGCACCTCCTCGCGCAGCAGCAGACGCAGGAAGGTGGACTTGCCCGAGCCGGACGGCCCGATCAGGAACACGAACTCGCCCTTGTCCACCTCGACGGAGACGTTGTCCAGCGCGGGCCTGGTCGAGGTCTTGTAGGACTTGGTGACATGCTCGAGCCGTATCACGAGCCGCGAGTCTACCCAGCACCCGGCGCGGAACTCCTTACGCGGCGTGGAGCTGCTCACCCCGGCGCGGAGTTCTCAGGCGGCGCTGCGCTCCTCCGGGAGTGCTCCTCAGGCGGAGCGGAGCGTGCGGGTGGCCGCATCGAACCGCTCGCGGAACTCCGTGGCGCCGGGGACGCCAGCGGCCTCGCGGACCGGGCGCAGCTCATGCAGGGTCCGGATCGAGACCAGCGGCGAGCCCAACTCGGACAGGATCGTCAGGCCGTTGTGCACCGCCTGCTCGGGGTCTCCGGCCGCGACCAGGGCTCCGGCCAGCAGCGCCCGGTAATACGCCTGGTCGCGGGGCGAGCGGGCGGTGTCGTCGAGGACCACTTCGTGCAGCCGGGTGGCCTGGTCGAACGCGCCGAGCTGGGCCCGGCCCAGGGCCTCGTACCCGGTGATCTCCGACTGGTGGACGAACCTCGTGCGCAGCGTGTCGGCTTCGTGCGGGCTCCGGTCCAGCTCGCGGCGGGCGGTGGTGATGGCCGAGCGGAACGCCGCCTCGTCGTTCAGTTGAGCATGCGCCAGCGCCCGGCGCAGCGAGACCAGGGCGTGCAGGGCCGGGGAGGGCTCGTGACGGACGGCGTCCTCGGCACGCTCGGCGAACCGCAGCGCCTCCCGGACGAGGTCCTTGCGGCCGGTGTAGCGGGCCAGGCAGGTGGATTGCTGCACCATGTTCGCGTACAGGTAGACGCGTTGCGCGTTGTCGTCCGCGCTGTCGACCAGCAGCGCGGACTGCTCGTAGAGCCGGTGGGCCAGCGCCTGGTTGTTCGCGTCATAGGCCGCGTCCTGGTCGCGCAGCCGGACCAGGGCTGCCTGCGGGTCGCCAGCCTGACGGGCCAGGTCGAGCGCTTCGGGGTGACGGCGCTGGGTGTTGGCGTTCATGGCCTGGGCACCGAGGGACCAGCAGATCAAGTGGGGGTGCCCGACGCCGGCCGGCATGCGCTACGGGCAGTGGCGAACTGCCCGTGCTGCTGTACTGCCGTCTCCCATCTGATCACAACCCGAGCCGCTTGCTCAGTTCGGCCACGGCGTCACTGTGGCCTATGCGACGCGGGTCCAGGATCCAAATATCCTCGGTAAATGCCTCGAATGCCAATGCTGCCCAGACCTGACGTACCCGCTCCAGAGCAGGGCCGAAGACGTCGGGATCCTGGCGCTGATCCTCGTCAAGATCGATCGGGAACGGATGCACTGCCGCAGCGAGGCCGAGCCATGCGAACCAGGTTCGCGTGCCGGAGTCGTCGGCGATGATACTCACCTGCGATGTGCATGTTTCACTCGACTGTTTACGCCTGGCCCAGTGCTGCACACCTGCGCTGTCAAGGGTGTTGAGAACAGTCCGGCCCGCAGGGTCAAAACCGACGTGGTTGCTCACCAGACTGACCGTCAGGCCGAGTTGCTGGGCCGTCAGGCCAACAATTGGAGCGTCGCCCGCTAACGAGGGGAAGACCTGCGTTGCAACGGCTCCGCTGTTGGCGGGTGGGTAGGTGCTCACCCAGAACACCTGTGCATGGGCGAGATAACCGAAACAGGTCAGGTCGTATCCTGTCGCTGGCATGGTTACGCCCAGCCCCGTTCGGCGTAGACAGTGCCGGCGGCATAGTGGCGAAGCGCGTCGGCCACGTACGGAACGACGTTGTTCGGAAGCTGAGCCGGGTCGCCAAAGGTCCAGGCCGTACACTTATCGGGTTCCCGGTTGGTGACCTCTCCTGACCAAGTCTGGGCCTCAAAGAAGAGGGCCAGGCGACCAGAGTTCGTGTGGTGATGCATGACATGGATGAGCCGAAGGTCGTCGGTCTTGATCAGGATACCGATCTCCTCGTCAGCCTCCCGTGCTGCACCTGCGGTTGCGGACTCGCCGTTTTCGAGATGGCCGGACGGCAGGCCGAGTTGCCCGTCGGCCCAGCCGGTGTTGCGGCGCTCGCCGAGCAGGACGTCACCATGCTGGTTACAGAGGATGATGTGCAGGTCGATGCATGTCTGGTAGCGGCCCATGGTAGTCTCCTTTGCGATCATCAAGATCGGCGCCCTCAGCCTGAATTCACCGCGCGATTTTGAGTGATCATTTCTGAGTGCGTTGTTGATCTTAATGTGGGTGGTGCGGTCTGAGGGCGCGCGGTAGCTGCTGGTCTTTTTGTCCAGCCTGTCCGCTGTGGTCGGTAGGGAGGTGGTGAGTAAGGGGGTCAGGACTGCAGAGTGCGGGTGTTCTTAGGCGGCCTGGGTGGGGGGTGCGCGGTGCCCTCCGCCACCAACTCGGGAGTGATCTCCGTGTCCAGCGCAATGGTCACGCCCCGCTGCGACTCAACGACCCAGCCGCTGCGCGGCATCTCCGTCACCAGGACGTCGTCCGCGCCGATGGTGATCTCGTCGCCATCAACTGTGACCTGGACCGTGCCTGACCGCCGGAGGGCGTCGACCACCGCGCGCGGGTCCCACGCCGATCTTTTCGATGTCCGGCTTGCCGCTGAGCCCCAGCTCCTTCTCCACCGCCAGCTCCACGGGAAGGCCATGGCAGTCCCAGCCGCGCGGCGGGGTACCGAGTAACCCTTCATCGTCTTGTAGCGTGGGAAGATGTCCTTGAAGACACGGGCCTCGACGTGGTGCGTTCCAGGGATACCGTTGGCGGTCGGCGGTCCCTCGTAGAACACCCAGGTCGGCCCGTCGGCGGTCTTCTGCAGACCGCGGGCGAACACGTCGCTGGCCTTCCACCATTGAATGATCCGGCGATCCATCTCGCCAAGATCGATCTTTGCAGGCAACGCCGTGAAGGGGGACTTCACCGGCTCGTTCTGCGTCATCTCCGCGTGCTCCTAGCTCCGTCACTCTCGCCCGGGCAGCGCTCATGCCGCCAACACCAGCCGTCAGGGCGATCAGCCGGCCACCGCGGCCTGCCGCTGGCGGCGCCAGCGGATACCCGCCTCCAGGAAACCGTCGATGTCCCCGTCGAGCACCGCGGACGGGTTGCCCACCTCGTGCTCGGTGCGCAGGTCCTTGACCATCTGGTAGGGATGCAGCACGTAGGAGCGCATCTGGTTACCCCAGGAGCTGCCCTCGCCCTTGAGCGCGTCCAGTTCCGCCTGCCGCTCCTGGCGCTTGCGCTCGAGTAACCGGGACTGCAACACCCGCATCGCCGCGGCCCGGTTCTGGATCTGGGACTTCTCGTTCTGGCAGGACACCACGATGCCGGTGGGCAGGTGGGTGATGCGCACTGCGGAGTCGGTGGTGTTCACGCTCTGCCCGCCAGGGCCGGAGGACCGGAAGACGTCGATGCGCAGCTCGTTGTCCGGGATGTCCACGTGGTCGGTGGTCTCGGTCACTGGCAGCACCTCGACCCCGGCGAAGGAGGTCTGCCGGCGGCCCTGGTTGTCAAACGGCGAGATCCGGACCAGCCGGTGGGTGCCCTGTTCCACCGACAGGGTGCCGTAGGCGAACGGGCACTTGACCACGAAGGTGGCCGACTTGATACCGGCCTCCTCGGCGTAGGAGATGTCGTACACCTCGGTCGGGTAGTTGTGCCGTTCGGCCCAGCGCAGGTACATCCGCATCAGCATCTCGGCGAAGTCCGCGGCGTCCACTCCGCCGGCCTCCGACCGGATCGTCACCAGGGCATCGCGCTCGTCGTACTCGCCCGACAGCAGGGTCCGGATCTCCAGTGCGGCGATCTCCGCGCGCAGATGGCGGTGCTCGGCCTCGGCCTCGGCGCGGGCGGCGTCGTCGGCGCCTTCCTCGGCCAGCTCGTAGAGCACCGCCACGTCGTCGAGCCGCTGCCGCAGCCCGACCACCCGGCGCAGATCGCTCTGCTTGTGCGCGAGCTTGCTGTTGACCTGCTGGGCACGCTCGACATCGTCCCAGAGGTCGGGCCGGGCCGCTTCCTGCTCCAGCTCGGCGAGCTGGGCGCGCAGCCCATCGACATCCAGCACGGCCTCGATCCCGGTCAGGGTGCCGGCCAGGTCTTTGAGGTCGGCAGCTACGTCGGCGTTCACGAAACGCCAGGGTAGTCGCCCCGGCCGGGGCGCTGATGCCCCTGCGCCCGGTGTCAGCCGACGGAACGGGAATAAGGCGGGATGGCGTCAGCTCGTGGAGAAGGCGTCCAGCAGCGCGAGCACCGCACGATGGTGCACCACGACGAAGTCCGCAGCAGCCTTCAGGTAGGGATCGGTGGCTGCCGCGGCCTGCGCCCTGGCCTGGTCGAGCTGCCCGACGCACTCGGCCCGGGCACTGCTGACCAGCGCGGCCCGCTGCTTGGCGGTGAGCTGACCGGCATGCACGAGACGCAGGATCAGCGGGCTGCGCAGGTTGTCCGCCCCCGCTGCGGAGTTCAGCCAGGATTTGAACGCCCGCTTGCCCGCCGGGGTGATGGCGTACTGCTGGCTGGCCCGCGGTCCCTGCTTGCCGAGCCGGAGCAGGCCGGCCTCGGCGAGCACCGGCAGCTCCCGGTAGACCTGGCTGCGGGTGACACCGAAGAACGACCCGAACCGCTGCCCAGCGGCCACAACCAGTTGCCCGCCGGTCATCGGGCCCTCGTGGAGCAGGCCGAGCAGGGCGGCCGAGGTGGCGTTCACGTCGCTCATCCCCTCACCGTGCCAGGTCCGTCCGGACCCTGTCCACAGTAGGCCTGTCCACAGTGGGCCGGTCTACAGTGGCCGATGCGCACTTTCGGCCCAGCTCCGGCTGGTCCGCCGCTACCGTGGAACACCATGAGTCGGCCGCACGATCAGCACGATCAGCAGCACCCGGACGGACGCACTCCATCCCAAGGACCGGCGCCACAGCGACCGGGGTCGCCCGCCACCCCGATCCCAGCCCGGCCCAGTTACCCGGGGGCACCACCACCATTGCGCACCCGTACGCGTCCGCCCCGCACGGTGACGGCGGCCTTCTGGTCCTGGGTGGCCAGCGTCCTGGTGGGTTTGGTCGCCATCGCGTATTCGGCGACCAGGTTCGATGAGCTACACCAGCGTCTCGCCGACGAGGTGCGGGCCCAGCAACCCGACATCGGCGCCGAGCTGCTCAACCGGGTGGTGGACACGACGCTCTCCATCGGGCTGGCCGGTCCCGCCGTCGTGCTCGGTGTGCAGTTGCTGCTCGCCGCGCTCATGCGGGGGAGGCGCGGTTGGGCCCGGGTCGCGCTCGCCGTGGTGGGCCTGCTCGGCCTGCTGGGTGCGGCATTCTCGCTGGTCAGCTTAGCCGAGCAGGTTCGGTTGGTGCTGCCGCTGCAAGCGCTGCTGATCGTCGTGGGGACCGTCCTGATGTTCACCCCCAGCGCCAGCACCTGGTTTCGGCACGGCTGAGCGTAGGCTGCCACCCGATGCGAAGCGCGATCCACCTGTTAGTGGTCTTGGCGATGATCGCCCTGCTCAGCGCGGGGTGCGCCGACGGCATCGGAGAGGTCGAGGCCGGCGACTGCTTCCGGACCGGCACGGCGGCCGCGTTCGGGTGGGACACCGAAGTCGACTGTGACCAACCGCATACCGTCGAAGTGTTCGCCGTCCGCGATGTCAGCGCCACCCTCGGTCGGTTTCCGCGCAGCGCGCTGGAGGAACCAAGTCACCCGGCGCGGCAGCAGTACCTGGCCCTGGTGACCGACTTCTGCGAGCCCGAATGGTCGAGCTACACCGGGTACGGCGACCTGGGCGACAAGCTGAACCCGGCCGCGGTGGTGCTGCCTGCGCTCTACGGCGACATGGCCCTGGAGGCCACTCCCCCTCAGCAATGGGACCGGGGAAACAAGCTGGTGGTCTGCTATCAGGTCCTGGGCCGGCCGGGGAAGCGGGACGAGGCGGCGATCTCGGCGCACAGCCCGGTGCTGAGCAGCCTGCGCCGGGACCCGGCCGTCGTCCCGCCCGAGGTGCGCGACTGCGCGCTGACCCCGGTGGCGGGCCAGGCCGAGCAGCGGGTGCCGTGCACCAGGCCGCACGACCGGGAATACCTCGGCCACCTCAACGTCGCCCAGTTCATCGGCTCAGCCCCCGGGCTGGACCAGGCATTCCTGGACCGGTTCGACACGGCCACCGCCGCGCCGGAGGACTGGGCGGTGCTGGACCGGGTGTGCGCAGAGATCTTTCCTGCAGTGCTCGGCGGCGCTCGCCAGGACATCGCGCTGCTGGCGCAGGTCTACAGCGACGACAAGGACTGGGGGTGGGGCCGCCAGGGCTCCTACCACACCGCCTGCTTCGCGCAGACCAGCCGGCAGGTCACCCGCTCGGTGGTCGCGATCGGCGACCAGCCGCTGGCCTAGGTGCTCACCCGGGCAGGTGGGCGAGCAGGCCCTCGCAACTGCGCACCACCACCCGGCAGGCATCCACCACAGTCCGGGTGGACAGTGGACTCTCCGCCCGCCGCTGCCAGCGGCCCAGGGACGCCAGTGCCGCGGCGCGCAGGTCCTCGGGGTGCGCAGCCTCATCGAGCCCCAGCCGCAGCGCCGGTGCGGCGCCCTGCCCCCCGAGCAGTCGCTGCGCCTCAGCGAGCACCGGGGCGGGCAAGCTCACCGCGCCGGAGCGCAGCGCCGCGAGCAACCGCCCCTCCCGGAACTCGTGCGCCCCGGCGAGAATCCGCTCAACCTCGCCGGCCAGCTTGTCCGACCCCGGCCGGGGCTGCTCGGCCAACACCCGCTCGATTGCTAGCAACGCCGAACGCGCCTTGAGCATGTCCCGGCGCTCGGTGAACTGCACGGCCAGTATCTCCTGCAACTCGGTGAGCCCGCTGCGGCGGACCAGCTCGGCGGCCAGTGACGCGGCGTCGTGCCCATCGCGCTGGATCAGGCTGGTGCCAAGCCGAATGCCGAACATGCCGAAACGGTCCAGCAGGGCCACCCGCACCTGCACCGGCAGCGGGACGGCGGCGTCGGCCTGGGTGAACCGGTCGGCGGAGAGCAACGTCCGCTCCAACTCGGCCCGCGGCACGGCGGCGAGTTCGGTGAGCGCGACGACCTCAGCCTGGCGCAGGGTGCGCGCGGTCTGGGCGAGCAGCCCGGCCACCGCCACCACCCCCTGGCACAGCTCACGCAGCTTGCCGTCGTCCCGGTAGCGGCGGGCCACCCGCCGGGCGGACATCATCGCGTCGATCCGCCCCACTCCGATCTCGTCGGCGCGGGAGAGCACCGCGATCGTGTTCAGCGGGGTGGCCCGGGCCACCCCCCGGTCGTGGAACGCCTCCAGGAACCGGACGTCGGTGGCATGCAGATGGCGCATCAGATACAGCACGGCGTCGGCCGCGGTCGGCTCGTCCTCCGGCATGAGCAACGCCGTGGTGCGCGCGGAGGTCGTGGTGGACAGCGACGCAATCCCCGGGGTGTCGATCAACGTGGCGACCCGCAGGCTCTGCGACGGCCAGTCGATCAGCAGCCGTTCGATGTCCTCCGGTGGGGTGGCTTGCAGATCAATCTCCAGGCGCCCCTGCACCCGGACCACGGGTAGTTGGCGCAACGCACCGCTCTTCGCGTTCAGCGTGATCCGCGGCGTGGGCGCATCCCGGTACCAGGTGACCACGCGGGTGCACTCACCGGCGTCGGTGGGCGCGATCTGCTCCCCGACCAGCGCGTTGAGCAGCGTCGACTTGCCCGCCTTGACCTTGCCCGCGATGGCCACCCGCAACGGCTCGTCCAGCCGGTCGAGGTAGCGTTGCAGCCCCAGCTTCGTCTGCGGGCTGTCGCGGTAGCAGTCGATGGCGTCGCGCAGTACCGAGCGCACCTGCCTGCTGAGGGTGAGCGGCCCGGTCACGACCTGCGTCCCGCGGTCGCCACCAGCGCGGCGGCCCGCCTGCGCAGGGTCGCGATCTCCTCGAGCTGCTGTTTGAGCTCCCGGATCCGGCGATCCCGGTCCGCGGAGTCGGTCTTGGCGGCGCGCTGCGCGGCCTGCACCGACTCGTTGATCGACCGGCTCATCTCCTCGGCCAGGGCGGTGAAGTGGTCCCGCAGGGTCCGCTGTACCCCGCGCAGCTTGTCCTTGGAGTCCTTGCCGACCTGGAAGACGACATCGTCGACGTACTGGCGCACCGCCATGTTCGCCTCGACCCGGCGGCGCTTGAGCCGGGTGTCGCGGTCCTCCTTGAGCGTCTTGGCGCCCAGCAGCACCCCGGCTCCGATCGAGAACGGGTTGAACAGTGCCAGTCCGGCGAGGCCGCTGACCAGTCCGACCATCAGCAGGCCGCCGTAGGAGCCGCGCAGCCCGATAAGCAGCTTGGTCCCGACTCCGGTCCGGTCGGAGTTCGGCAATTCCAACGCGATGGTCCGCTGCAGCGCGGTGCTGCCGTCGTCGAGCACGATCGCGGGCAACACCTGCTCGCTGCTCTCGGCGAAATGCTCGGCCACCTGCTCAGCCAGCCACCGGGCCCGCTGGGTGGTCCACACGAAATTGTCCGCGACGGCCTGAGCGACCTGCTGGTAGAGCCAGTCGCTGAACTGTGCCCAGACCTTGCCCGGATCCGACTCGTTGATCGCGGCCTCGGCATCCCGGGTGATGCGGCGAGTGCGGTCCCGCAGGTCGTAGTCGATGTCGGCGGACAGGTCCTGCACGCCGTCACTGAGCGTCTGCTGCCACCGCGAGGTGCGCTGGCGCAGCCCCTCGGCCCGCTGCCGCGCGGACTCCAGCTCCCGGATCAGCGCCTGGGAACGGTCCGGGTCCTGCTGGGCCTGCAGCTCGGTCCGCAGCGCGACGGTGAGCTGCTCGGTGACCGACAGCACGTCGTGCGAGACGCTGCGCCGAGACAACTGGGCGGCCTGCCCGACCACGCGGTTGCGCAGGAAACCGATCAGCTCGGGGAATCCCGACTCGGCGTTGAGCTCGGTGTCGTCGGTGCGCACGGCATGCAGCCGCAGGCTCGACGACACCGGGAACAGTTCGGCCTCCACTCCCGCTGCAGCGAGGTGGCTGCGGTCCAGATCAGCGATCCGGCGCCACTCGGAATACAGATCGATCTTGGTCAGCACCGCGGCCACGTTCGGGCACAGCTTGACCGCCTTGCGCAGGAAGTCCATCTCCGGCTCGGAGTACTCCTGGGAGGCATCAGAGACCAGCAGCACGGCGTCCGCCGTGGGTAACTCGGCCACCGTGCTCGCGGTGTGCACCGAGCCCAGTCCCCCCACCCCCGGCGTGTCCACCAGCACCAGGCCCTGGGAGAGCAACTGCCGGGGAATGCCCACCTCGGCGCGGACGATGCGGTCCCGGTTGTCCGGGCTGCCCGCTTCGGAAATGAAGCGGGACATCTGGTCCACGGCGACCGGAACTCGCCGGCCCGGTCCCGTCCCGCCGGGCTCCGGCTCGTGGACCAGCACCGCGCAGGGCTGTTCGGCATGGCCGATCACGGTGGGGACCGCGGTGGCCACGTCGTCGTCGACCGCACACACCGACGCGATCAGCAACGCGTTCACCAACTGGCTCTTACCCTGCTTGAACTCCCCGACCACCAGCACCCGGACGGTCGGGGTGAGCAACCGCTCCCGGGTCTGCGCCAACCGGGCCACCAGGTCGGAGCGGTCGCAGCCCTGGACGGTCTCGAGTGCCGACTCGACCAGCTCGAGTCCCACCGGTGCGCTCACGGCACGCTGCCCTCCGAAGATTGAAAAACTGACGGGCCGGCCCCGCGACCCATGTTATGGGTTCGCG
>DASTLT010000309.1:0-50947 GCA_035714625.1 Pseudonocardiaceae bacterium
ACGAACAGCCGCGGCCGGCGGTCGGCGGATACCGGGATCTCCGTGGGCGCCGCGACAACCCGGCCGGCGCGGTACGGACCGGAGACGTAAGCCGCCTTGAAGCGCTCCATGGAGGCGGTGTCGAATTTGAGGTAGCCCGAGCCGGGTACTGGCGGTAGCTCATAGGCGTCGGGCACGCCCAGCACCGCCCGGGACTCCCCGGCGGAGAAGGTCTTGAGCCCGATCCGATAGGACAGGTGGGATTCCAGGCCGCGCAGCTTGCCTTCCTCCAGGCGCTGCGAAGCCAGCATTAGGTGCATCTGCAGCGAGCGCCCCAGCCGGCCGATCGCCACGAACAGATCGATGAACTCCGGCTGTTGGGCGAGCAGCTCGGAGAACTCGTCGATGACGATGAACAGCGCGGGCAGCGGGTCGAGATCGGCACCGTTTTCCCTGGCCCGCTCGTAATCCTTCACATTGGCGAAGTTCCCGGCACTGCGCAGCAGTTCCTGTCTGCGGGTCATCTCACCGGCCAGGGCGTCCTGCATGCGGGCCACCTGGGTCAGGTCGTCGGCGAGGTTGGTGATGACGGCGGCGACGTGTGGCGCATCCTCCATGCCGAGGAATGTCGCGCCGCCCTTGAAGTCAACCAGCACGAAATTCAGCACCGACGAGGAATGGGTGGCCATCAGCCCGAGCACCAGGGTGCGCAGGAACTCCGACTTGCCCGAGCCGGTGGCCCCCACGCACAGCCCGTGCGGGCCCATCCCTTCCTGGGCGGCTTCTTTGATATCCAGCTCGACCAGCTGGCCGTGCTCACCGACCCCGATCGGGACCCGCAACCGGTCCCGGATCGGTCGGGGCCGCCAGGCCTGGGTGACGTCGAAGGCCCGCGGATCCTCGGGCAGCCCGAGCAGCTCCAGCAGGCCCGCGTTGCCCAGCAGCGGCTCGTCCTGCTCGGGGTCCTGGATGCCCACCCGATACGGCGCCAGCACCCGGGCCACCGCCTCGGCCTCGGCCACCCCGAGCGCGTCGGGCACCCCGAAGGGCTCCACCCCCGCGGCGCCCAGGGCGCCGAGCTGGCCGTCCTCGATCGCGAGCCGCAGCCCGCGCCGGGAGGTCAGCGTGCCCAGCGACGCCGCGAGGTCGAGCACCGTGACCCCGGCCAGGCCCTCCTCGAGGATGAGCTGTTCCTCCCCGGTCACCTCGCCCTCGTCGATGACGATCACGATGTGCGGCTCGTCGCCGGGTGCCGCCGCGTTGCGGGAGAACCGGGGACGGTCGCGCAACTGCTCGCTGAGCAACTCCTCGATCCTGGCCAGTGACCCGGCCATCATCCGCAGCGAGCCGGCGCCGTCGACCAGGGTGGGGTGCTGCACGTGCGGCAGCCACTTCGCCCACTCCCAGTCCTGCTTCGCCCGCCCGGCGGTGACCACCGCGACCAGCAGGTCGTCGGGGGCATGGAAGGTGGCGAGCTGGGCCACCAGCGCGCGGGCCAGCCCGCGCACCGCGGCGCGGTCACCGGAGATCCCGACCGCGGCGAACGAGCGGAGCGAGATCGACACCGGCAGGTCGGAGACGATGGAGTGGGCTCGGATGAACTGCCGAAGCGCCATCGTGGTGATCGGTTCCAGGTCGTCCACCGGACCGGTCTGCGGCGGCACCAGCTTGGTCGCCAGCCGCTGGGTGCCCCGGCAGACCCGGACATGACCGAAGTCGGGATCTGCGCTGCGCCGCTCCCACAGCCGCTTGCTGCTGGCGATCGACCACAGCGCCACCGGATCGGGATGGCTCCATTCCAGCGCGGCGCGCTGCTCCTCGGCGGCCTGCCTGGCCTGCTCCCGCATCTGCCCGAGGTAGCGCAGGTAGTCCTTGCGGTCCTCGTTCATCTCGGCCTTGCGCTGGCCGGTGCCGCGGCCACCGGCGAACATGCCGATGGTCGAGACCAGCATCATGATCGGGAACAGCAGGAACAGCGGGCTGCTCAGCGCCTCGTCGCTGGTGAAGACGAAGGTCACCATGCCGAGCATCGCGACGATCATCACCACCGGCAGGAGCTTCTGCACGATGTTGCCCGGGATCACCCGGGGCACCTCGGGGGGCGGCTCCAGGTGCACCTCGCCGCCGGGCATCTTCGGCGCCGGCAGCCGAGATGACCGCCGGTAGAGCAAGGTGCCCACGCTCGATCGCCCCTCGTCGCCGCTGTGCCCAACTGACCCCTGCACCCTAACCGTGGACCGGTGGCGCCGAGGGCGGCCATTCGGCAGCGAATCGCACTTTTTTCGCCCCTGCGGAGTGCTATCCGGCTCCCGAATCGCGCTTCCAGCCAGCATGGTTGGGCGGTTGCTGGGGTAGTTGAGGGTAGGGACTGGACGGCAGGAGGAGCGGGCGTGACCACTACCAGCGCAGTGCAGTCGTTGTGGCTTGAGCCGGCGATCACCGCCCGGTACCCGCCACTTGACGGGGACCAGACGGTGGACGTCGCGGTGCTTGGCGGTGGGATCACCGGGCTGACCACGGCGTTGCTGCTCGCCCAGCGCGGCGCCCGGGTCGCCGTCCTCGAGGCGGATCGGGTGGGTGGTGGGGTGACCGGCAACAACACGGCGAAGGTCACCGCGCTGCAGTCCATCGTGTACTCCACGCTGCGCCGGGTGCACGGCCCGGCCGCCGCTGACGACTACGCCGCGGGCAGCGTCGCGGCGGTGGCGCGGGTCGCCGCGCTCACTGCGCAGGAGAGCATCGACTGCGAGCTGCAGCGCCGCCCAGCCCTCACCATCGCCGCCGACAGCACCGAGTCGCCCGACGTGCAACGCGAGATGGCCGCGGCCACCGCAGCGGGACTGCCGGTGCGCTGGACCGACGACGTCGACCTGCCCTTCCCGGTGGCCGGCGCGGTCCAACTGGACAACCAGATCGCCCTGCACCCGGTGCGCTACGCCCGCGGTCTGGCCGAGGCGATCCGCCGGGCCGGCTCAGCGGTGTACGAGGGCACCCGGGCCACCAGCCTGCACGAGGGCGCCCCCTGCCGGGTGCAGACCACCGCGGCGACGGTGCACGCCGACCAGGTCGTCGTCGCCACGCACTACCCGGTCTTCGACCGCGGCGGCTACTTCGCGCGCCTGGAACCCACCCGCTCCTACTGCATCGCCGCCCGGATCCGGGGTGCCCTGCCCAGCGGAATGTCGATCAACGCGGGCAGCCCCACCCGCTCGCTCAACACCTACCGGGAACTGCTGATCGTCGGCGGGGAGAGCCACCCGACCGGGGCGCGGGGCGTCGACGCAGAGCGCTACCGGAACCTGGCGGACTTCGCCCGGACGCACTGGGACGTGGTGGAGGTGAGCCACCGGTGGTCCGCGCAGGATCCGACCTGCTATGACCGGCTTCCCGTGATCGGCCGGTACACCCCGGTGTCCTCGCGGGTGTACGTCGCCTCCGGCTTCATGAAGTGGGGGCTTTCGAGCGGCACCATGGCCGCGGCGATCCTGACCGACCTGATCAGCGGCACCGAGCCCGAGCCATGGGCAGCCCGGTTCACCCCGCACCGGATCTCACCGGGTTCCCTGCCGCGGCTGCTGAAGATGAACGTGAAAGCCGGCGCCGACCTGGTCGTGGACCGGGTCACCCCCGCCGAGGTGTCCGACCCCGGCGAGGTGCCCGCCGGGCAGGCCCGGGTGTTGCGGGACGGGGTGGGCAAGGTCGGGGTGTACCGCGAGCCGGACGGCACCCTGCACGCCGTGTCGCTGCGCTGCACCCACCTCGGCTGCCTGCTGCGGTTCAACGGCGCGGAACGAAGCTGGGACTGCCCCTGCCACGGCTCCCGCTTCGACGTGGACGGCTCGGTGCTCGAAGGCCCCGCCGTGGCGCCGCTACCGCGCCGCGCGCTGCCGGACCTCTGACCTAACGGGGCATCGCTGCGGTGCGCCCGCCCAGTTCCAGATCGGCGACCAGCTCGTCGAACGCCGCCGCCTTGCGGTCCGGCGGGACGCGCAGCACAGCGGACGGGTGCGCGGTGGCCACCAGGGGCAGGTCCAGGTACTCCAGCACCTCACCCCGGTGCTGGGTGAGCCGAAACGAGGAGCCCAGCAGTGCCTTCGCCGCGGTGGCACCCAGGGTCACCAGCACCTGCGGGCGCACCACCGCCAGCTCGGCCTGCAGCCACGGCAGGCAGGCCCGCACGTGCTCCACCCCGGGGGTGCGGTGCAGCCGGCGCTTGCCCTCGCGCCGGAACCGGAAGTGCTTGACCACGTTGGTGAGATAGACGTCGCTGCGGGCCACCCCGGCCTGTTCCAGCGCCCGGTCGAGCAACCGGCCCGCCGGACCGACGAACGGCTCGCCCTTAATGTCCTCCCGGTCCCCGGGCTGCTCACCGATCAGCACCAACGCGGCCCCGGGGCGGCCTACCCCGAAAACGGTCTGGGTGGCCTCGGCGTACAGCTCGCAGGCGGTGCATCCCGCCGCCTCCCGGCGTAACTGCGCCAGATCCGCCATGCCGTGCAGGTACCCCCTCCGCTCACCCCGCAATCACAGCAGCACCGGGGCCCGGCGGTCCGGGGGTGGGACGGTGCTGGTCCGACCGGCAGGTTGGACAGACCTGGGCCTGGTCAGGTGGTGGGCCGGGGAGGGCTGCCAGGGGACGGAACCGCTGGCGGTCGCAGTGCGCCCGCACCAGGTGCTGGCCGGTCACGGGCTCGGCCAGGTGCGTGTCCCCGTCGGCGAGCGAGGCCACATACCAGCGGGTCATGCCTGCCTCGTCCGCTGGCCGGGGGTGCTTCGGGTGGCGCTGGATCTGGTCTATGCTGGGCATGGCACAGCCTTTCGTCATCGGTGGGTTTTGCCCTCGGCCTCGGCGGCTGCCACCGCCGGGGCCATTTTCTGTCTTCCCGGTCGTGGTGCTCAGTTCCTGGCCCGCGCAACCCGGCGCTGCGAAGACCGGGTCGCGCGGGCCAGTCCTTTCGGTGCGCGGCAGGTGGGTCGGGTCGCGCGGTGCTGTCGCGCGTCCTTCGAGAGCGCACCCCACCTCCGGGTTTCCGCGCACCTGAGAGGTCACCTGCGGACCACTGCCCGTCGGCGGGGGGTGACCGCCGCCGGGCACCCGCGGGTGACCCGTCATCTCCAGCCCCAGGAATCGGAGCCGGTAGGTGTGTCACGCCCCGGTGAGGCTTAGACGGACAGCTAAGATGCACGTCCATCTTGTACCTCCTGGGGCTGGACTTGGGGGATGAACAAGACCCACGGTATGAAATGGAAGTACAGTATGTAAAGCCATCTTACGGGTGAGGGCGTTGGCACTCTCCGTGAGCGAAGGAAGGATCGCCCGATGACCACCCCGCCCAATCCCAGCATCCAGCGCCGCCAGCTCGGCAACGAGCTGCGCAAGCTCCGCGAGGCCACCGGTCTCACCCAGGAGCAGGCCGCGCAGAGCCTGGGCAAGGCCGCCAACAAGATCAGCCGGGTGGAGACCGGCCAGGTCGGCATCTCCAAGACCGACCTCGACGAGCTGCTGCGGCTGTACCAGGCGTCGGAGAAGGACGCGGCCTGGTGCCGGGAGCTGGCGGTGGGCTCGCGACGCCGGCGCACCCGGGCCACCGCGGAGACCACCCTGTACCTGGGGCCGAAGTGGTTTCGCGCGTTCCGCGACCTGGAGCAGGGCGCCTCGCAGATCATGCAGGTCGGCTCGGAGATCGTGCCCGGCAACCTGCAGACCGAGAGCTACACCCGGGCCATGTTCCTCAGCCAGGGCAGCCACGCCGACCACAAGACCATGGAGGACACCGTGCGGGTGCGCCGGGACCGCCAGGCCCTGCTGACCCGGGACGGCGCCGCCCAGTTCACCTTCGTGCTCAGCGAGTCGGTGCTGCGCCGGGTGATCGGCGGCCCGAAGGTGATGGCCGAGCAGGTGCGCCACCTGGCCGAGCTGGCGCTGCGACCCAACGTCGACATCCAGGTCGTCCCGTTCGACACGCTGTCCTACGAGCCGCTCGGCTACGACTTCCACGTGCTGCGCTTCGACTACGACTCGGCCACCGACATCGTCTACGTCGAGCTGTACGACGACGGGCTCTGCCTGGACAAGCCGGAGACGGTGCGCCGCTACGTCGAGCTGCAGCGCCGGTTGCAGGCCATCGCTCTGGGGCCGGTGGAGTCCCGTAACCTCATCGTGGAACTGGCTGGCCAGTTCGCTGCGAGACCTGACTCATGAAGGGCTAGCCCATTGCCTACCGCATCCTTCCAGGACAGGGCCTGGTTCACGTCCAGCTACACCACGGGGGGGGCGAACACCTGCGTCGAGGTCAACTACTCGCTGCCGGGTCACGTCGGGGTGCGTGACTCCAAGCTCGGCACCACCAGCCCGGTGCTGGCGGTCCCCTCCACGCAGTGGACCCGCGTCCTCGCCGCAGTCAAGGACCACACCCTCGTCGCCTGACCACACCCCTGCTCCGCTCCCCGCCGAGGCGGCCCGCGTTTCCGGGCTGCCTCGGCCTGGTGTGTCTCGACCTGTTTCCTCCCGTTCGGCGGAACCAGACCCATGGGTCCGCACGTCTGCCGAGGCCGGCGTCATCCTGCACGCACACCGCGACGCCCGGTGCCGGGTTTCGGCAATGGCCTGGTTTCCAGGGCGGCTCAGGTGGGTAGGCACAAACGGTGCGTGAGTCGTCGCCGCAGTTGGCCCCACCACTCCTGCCGGATGCCCGGGGGCCGCTGTCCGCGGACCTGCTCACGGTCCTGCGCAGCGGTACCGGATCGCGGCTGGGCTTGCCGGTGGTGGCCGAGCCGTGGGGTGACGACGCTCAACTGGCGTTGTACCTGTGCTACGAGCTGCACTACCACGGCTTTGCCGGGGTGGAGCCGGAGCTGGAGTGGGACCCTGCGGTGCTGGCGTTTCGCCGCGAGCTGGAGCGGGCCTTCCTCACCGCACTGCGCGCGGACGCGGGTGCGGTGGCTGATGTGGATACCGAGCTGGCCGGGTTGCTCGTCGAACCGCTCGACGCGCCCGGCCCCTCGCACTACCTGCTGGACCAAGGGCAACGCTGGCAGGTGCGCGAGTACCTCGCCCACCGCTCGCTGTACCAGCTCAAAGAGGCTGACCCGCACATCTGGGTGGTGCCGCGGCTGCAGGGCCAGGCGAAGGCGTCCATGGTCGCCGTGCAGTACGACGAGTACGGCGCCGGCCGCGGTGAGCACGTGCACGCCCTGCTGTACGCCCAGATGATGACCGCGTTCGGCTTGGACCCCGGCTACGGCAGGTACCTCGACGTGGTACCCGCTGTGACGCTCGCCACGGTGAACGTGATGTCGCTGTTCGGCCTGCACCGGGCGCTGCGCGGTGCGCTGGTCGGCCAGTTCGCCGTGCTGGAGATCACCTCACCGCCGGGCGCCGAGCGGCTGCTGCGCGCCGTCTCGCGATTCGACGGCAGTGCGGCCGCCACCCGGTTCTACGACGAGCACGTGGAGGCCGACGCCGTGCACGAGCAACTCGTCCGCCGTGGGGTCATTGGCGGGCTGCTGGCGACCGAGCCCGACCTCGCCCCGGACATCGCCTTCGGAATCCGGGCGGCGGTGCTGCTGGAGGACCGGCTGGGCGAGAATCTGGTGGCGGCCTGGCGCGCGGGCCGGTCGTCGTTGCGGCACCCGCTGGACGACGGTCCCCCCGGTTGAGGCTCAGTCGGCCAGCCGCACCCGGCGCCGATGGCTGGTGTCGCAGAACGGATAGCGCTTGCTGCGCCGGCATACGCACAGGGCGACCACCGGCCGGGCGGAGGCCACCAGCGACCCGTCCGGCAGCTCGATCTCGACCGGGCCCTCAACGAGCACGGGGCCACCCGGCACCGGGATCACCCGCCTCGGCTCATCACTGCGTGCTGCCACGGATCACTACCAGTTCCTCGTCCCGCTGCCCGGGACGGATCAGGCCACGCGCCTCCAGCAGCGCTGCCCGCAGCCGCAGCACCGGACCGAAGGGCTGCACGCAGCGGTGCACCACCTCGGCAGCCAGCCCGGCGGCGGTGAGGGCATCGAGCGTCCGGTCAACCCCGCAGAACGCAGACTGCACCAGCAGCAACTGCCCCCCGGGGGCGAGGAGGCGCGGCACCTCGGTGCACACCCGGTCCAGCAGCGCCCGCCCGTCCAGGCCCGCGTCCCAGGCCCGGCACCGCCCGCGACGCGGCAACGTCGCACCCTCACCAGGGACGTAGGGCGGGTTGCACAGGACGATATCGAACCGTTCCCCCGCCACCGGAGCTCCCAGATCGCCCCGGCGAACCCGCACCCGCAGGCTCCGGCAGCGGGCGTTGATCCAGGTCGCCGCCAGGGCCAGGGAGGAGACGTCCACGGCGGTCACGGTGGCCCCGCGCAGGGCGGCAGTGACGGCCAGGGCACCCGTTCCGGTACCCAGGTCAAGCACTCTGGCACCCGCCAACCGGGGAAGGCGTTGGAAGCAGTCAGCCAACAGCCAGGTATCGCCTTGGGCACGATACACACCCGGAGGTCGCAGCAACATCACGGGCTGTACGTTCCCCACAGGCGCCGCGCCAAACCCGGGACTGAGGTACTGCCAACCCAGACCCTGTACGGAACGTGGCCGTTCGGGTACGAAGGGGAGCAACACCGGAGGGGGTCCGTGATGTCGCGAGTGTTCCTACTGTGGCCTATCGGAGCGGTTCTGTCGGTCGCGCTGGCCGGCTGCGGCGGCAGCGCACCACCTTTGACCACCACGACAGCGAACGGCGCCAGCGGGGTCACTGGCACGGCACCTTCCGGCACCGGGCCACCGCCAACCGGGACGCCGCCAACCGGGACGCCGACGGGGCAGCCCAGGCCGGCTCCAGCCGTCTCGTGCACCAACACCGCACGCTGGGGAACCGGTCCCAAGGAGTCGGCGCCCTCCAGTGCTGCGCCGATCTACCGAGTACGAGCCGCCCAGCATGACTGTTATGACCGGGTGGTGTTCGACATCAACGGTCCTGCGCCGGTCGGTTATCACCTCAGCTACGTGCCGGTGGTGACCGAGGACGGTTCGGGTCGGGAGATCGCGGTGCCCGGCCGGGCCGCCTTGCAGGTGATCATCCATGCGCCGACACAGGGATCGCCCGGAGACACCTCAGGTCATCAGCCGGGCGTCGGGTTCGCGCCCTCCGGCCAGTACCTGCAGGGTCCTGGGGGGCTGGAGAAATGGGGGGCGCTGCGGGCGGTCCGCTCCGCCGGCTTCTTCGAAGGCCAGTCGACCTTTGCCGTAGGGGTTCGGGACCGGCTGCCCTTCACAGTCAGCACCTGGCTGGACCAGAACCAGATCACCCACCTGATCGTGGATCTCGCGCACCGCTAGCCCACTGCGCGGACCCTCGATCAACCAGCAGTACACCTGGATGGATACTCCATCGGCAAGGATATGGGTCAGCAGCGAGGTTACCGAGAGTCGACAGGCCGGGTGAGGGGTACACACGTGGCGACCGGGACGAACCCCACCCCGGCGGCTCGGCCGGCTGGTACCAATCAGCCGGCTCGGCCGTCTGGTACCAATCAGCCGGCTCGGCCGTCTGGTGCCAATCCACCGGCTCGGCCGTCTGGTGCCAATCAGCCGGCTCGGCCGGCTGCCAGCACTCCGCCGGCTCGGCCGTCGACCGTGTTCAGCAGGGTGACGGTGGTGGCCCCGCGCACCCGGATCGATGTGGCGCTGCCCTCGGACGTCGCGGTGGCCGACCTGCTGCCGATGGTGCTGCGGATGGCTGGGGAGTCGACCCCGGACGGTGGTAGCAGGCACGGCGGCTGGTGCCTGGCCAAGCTGGGCGGCAACGCGATCGAGCCGGGCCAGACGCTGGCCTCGCTGGGCGTGGTCGACGGCGATCTGCTGCAACTGCGGCGCCGCTCGGAGAACCCCCCACCACCGCTGTTCGACGATGTGGTGGAGGCCGTCGCGGCCGCCGCGCCGGGCAGCTACCGCCCGTGGACCGAGCGCACTGCCCGCACCCTCGGCATGGTGGCGGGCGGGCTGGCCTTGCTGGCCGGTGCCGTGGCACTGTTGCTCTCCGGACCGGGACTCAGCGTGGCCGGCCTCGCGGGTGCGGGTGCGCTGGCCGCGCTGGCCGTCGGCACGGTGATCGCCCGGGTCTACGGTGACACCGGCATCGGCGTGCTGGTGGCCACGGCGAGCCCGGTGCTGGGTCTGGTCAGCGGGCTCTACGTGGTACCGAGCGCCGGGGTGCCAGGCACCGGGGGGCTGGTGACTGCGCTGCTCGCCCTCGGGGCAGCGAACCTGCTGCTGGGGTGCACGCTGGCGCTGGTGCTCGCCACCGCGTCGATCATGCTGGTGGGTAGCGGTATCACGCCTTCGGTCGCCATCGCCACCGCCGCTGCCCTCGGGGCGCTGGCTGGGCTCACCGGCACGTTGGTCGAGCACCCGGCGGCGGGCATCGCGGCGGGCACGGCGGCGGTCGCGCTGGGCACCATCTCGATATTGCCCCGGCTGACCATCCCGTTGGCCCGGCTCCCGCTGCCCCAGGTGCCGGGCAGCGCCGAGGAGCTGCAGGAGGACACCAGCTTCCCGGACTACGCGGTGATCGAGCGCCGGGCCGGCCTGGCTCACGAGCTCATGACCGGTATGATCATCGGGTCCAGCGGGGTGGCCGCGATTGCCGCCGTCTGGGCAACGGGGAGCGCGGAGAATGCCTTCGGGCCGGTGCTGGGCGCGGTGGTGGCTGCCGTGCTGCTGCTGCGTGCCCGGTCCTACGCCAACAGCAACCAGGCCATCGCCCTGCTGATCAGCGGGATGGCGGCCACCGCCGGACTGCTGGGGATCTGGATGATGACGGCCTCGCCACTCACCCGGCTGGTGCTGGTGTTCTGCAGCCTCCTGGTGCTTGCCGCACTGGCCCTGGTCCTTGGGGTGATCGTCCCCCGGCGCCGGTTCTCCCCGGTCCTGCGCCGCTCCGTGGACGTGGCCGAAGCGATCCTCATCGCGGCGGTGCTGCCACTCGCGCTGGGTGTGATGGATCTGTACAACACCTTCCGTGCCCTGTGAAGGCCCGGCTGTGAAGGCTCTCACCGGCCAGCTTCGCGCCGCACTCGGCGCCGCCGCCGTCGGGCTGCTGAGCCTGGCCGGGCCAGCCTGGCCGGTGACCGCCCAGGAGTTCCGGCCACCCGGCGTGCCACCTCCGGTGAACCAAGCGGAACTGCCCACCCCCGCCGAGGTCAACACCCGGCCCTACGTCGTGCACAACGAGGTGACCCAGCAGATCGGGCCGGTACAGCAGACCGCGGCCTGTGTCCAGCGGTCGGTGAACACCCAGATGGACATCGAGGCCGAGCCCACCAACCAGCAGCGGCTGCGGATCCGGCAGGCCCACCAGTTCGCCACCGGACGCGGGCAGGTGGTAGCCGTGATCGACAGCGGGGTGCAGCCGCATCCCCGGCTCGTGGACCGGTTGCTCGACGGCGGCGACTACATCGAGAACCACAGCGGATTGTTCGACTGTGACGGCCACGGTACGGCGGTAGCCGGCCTCATCGCCGCGGCTCCCGACGCCGGCACCCGGTTCGTCGGGGTGGCACCAGCCGCGAAGATCGTGTCCATCCGGCAGGGCAGCGCCTCCTACTCGGTGCGGCTGCGGGTGCTCGCTACCGGGAAGGAGATCCACACGATTGCCGGGGACACCGTGAGCATGGCCCGAGCCGTGGTACACGCCGTGCAATCCGGCGCCACTGTGATCAACATCTCCGAGGCGGCCTGCTTTCCCGCCGAGCCGAACCAGGTCAACGCGCCGGACCTGCAGGCCGCCGTGCACTATGCGGTGGAGCAGAACGTCGTCGTGGTGGTGGCCGCGGCCAACGTGGCCGACCAGTGCGAGCAGAACGATCCTGGGGTGGTCACCACGATCTCCTCACCGGGCTGGTTCGACGACGATGTGCTCACCGTCGCCGCGACCGACGAGAACGGCGCGGCAGCGGATTTCTCGATGCGCGGGCCCTGGGTCGACGTGGCCGCCCCTGGCACCGGCGCGGTGTCGCTGGATGTCGCCGGAGCCGGGCTGACCACGGTGCTGGTCAGCGCGGACGGGGAACGCAGCACCATCGACGGCACCAGCTTCGCCACGCCCTACGTCGCCGGGCTCGCGGCGCTGGTTCGGGAACGGTTCAAGCACCTGACCGCGCGGCAGGTGATGCACCGCATCGAACAGACCGCGCAACGCAGCGCCGGACCCGGCGAGCGCAGCGAGGCGCTCGGCTACGGCATCATCGACCCGGTCGCCGCGCTCACCACGGTCCTTCCCGAGGAACAGGGCACCGTCCCGGAACCGCCCCCACCCGGTCCGTTGACCGACGTGGCCCTACCGGGGCGCGAGGATCCGCAGGCCCGCACGGTCGCGCTGATCGGTGCCGCCGGGGCCGTGCTGCTGCTGGGGCTGACCGGTCTGATCGTCTACACCCTACGGTGGCACCGCAGCCGGTAACGCGGCTCAGCGCCCGCCCCGCGGCCGGGCCTGCTCGGGATCGAACTGCGCCAGCGCCTGATCCGGATCCAGTGCCGGCCCGCTCTTCAGCAGCCGCAGAATGGATTCCGGCGCCGGCGTGGGCTGCTCGGTGAAGCCCAGTGCCCTGGCCACCTCGACCGAGGGCACCCCGTAGCGCAGCCCCTGTTCGGTCACCAGCCAGATCTGGCCGGTGTCCGGGCGCTGGCCCGGCACCACTCCGCGGACCAGCGCACCGCTGCCCAGTTCCAGGAATACCCGGTCGGCCTGGCCGCTGGTCGCACCGGGCACCTCGACGCCTTTACCGGCCAGCAGGGCGCCGTCCGCGCTCACCGTGACCACCGGCTGCTGCTCGGTGCCCGGCCAGGCCAGGCAGGCGACCGGGGCGGCCGCGATCCGGTGGATCGTGGGGACCTGCGGGGGAAAGTCAGCGAACTGCTGGTTCACCACTTTGGGGACCTCGGCGATGGCCGCCGGGGTGAAGGTCTGGACATCGTCGGTCCGCCCGAGGCGAGCGCGGATCAGGTTGGCCACCGCCGGTGCCACCTGCTGCACCCCGTGCTGGCGCACCAGAAAGAACGACTCCGGCTCACCGGCCAGCACCACCCGCAGCACATCGCCGACCCGCACCCCGGTCAGTGGCCGGAAGGGGGCCGGATCGCCGGCTCCCGGGATGGTGGGGGGCGCGAGCGCAGCCCCCTCGGGGATCGCGTTGAGCAAGCCGGTGCTGACTTTGCGTGGCACCACGTCATCCAGCCGGTAGGCGAGGGTGACCGCGCCGTCGTCCAGTTGGACCGGAAGCCGGTGCCCGCCCCAGACCAGAAAAGTCGCGCCGGTGCGCTGCTCGGCCACCAGCAGGGCCTCGGCCGCCCCGAGTGGGCGGCCCAACGTCGTTCCGATTACCGCAGTGGTGGCCACCTCGGGGCGGGACTCCGCATTCGGCAGGTCGTCGCGGACGGTGGCGGTATCGCACACCGACCAGTCGCCCTTGATCAGCTTCTTCGGGTCGGGCAGGGTCTGCGGCGCGTCGGGCAGCCCGATGACCGGAGTGCGGTGGATTCCGGCCAGGGCCGACTCCTCGACGAACTTGGTCTCGGGCGGCTGCTTGCCAGGCACCAGCGCGGCATACAGCAGCCGGGCCGAGGTCAGGTTGAGCACCGGGACCAGCCGCATCGGCTCGTCACCGGCATCCTCGACCACCACGAAGACGCTGGTCGTCCCCTTCACGTTGACGATGTCCCCGCCCTCGATCTTGCTGATCGGCTTGAACAGCCCGAGCACGAAGAACACCGCCAACCCGAGCACGGCCACGATCAGACCGACCGCCGAGGCCCGCAGGTGGTTGCGCATCGGCTCGTGCAGCAGCACCGCGTCCTTGCGGACCAGCGCCGACTCCATCCTGCGCAGCAGGAAGCGGTACGCCTGAACCTGCGACTTGGTGGTCGGATTAGTGGGCATCGCTGCGGCGGCTGCTCTCCCCTAGGCGGGTACTCTGCGGCAGGATAGCGGCACGCAGCGTCGTCTCGACGCGGTTCGGGGAGGCGCGGATCGATGACAGCCACACCGGGGCCGCCGACTGTTGCCGGACCTGTCCGGCGCCGTTCGAGCGGAGCGCGGCTGGGCCCGCTGCCCGTCGTCAACCTGGTGGTGCTGGAACTCGGGTTCGCGCTCGGGCTGGTGCTGCTCGCCGTCGCTACCGCGCTGTGGCCGGTGGCGGTCGTGGTGCTGCTGATCGCGGCGGTGCTGGGGCTGGGCCGCTGGCGGGGCCGTTGGCTGGTGCTGTGGGTCCAGCTCTTCGCGCGCTACCTGCTGCGCTCCCACGACCGCAGCGTCACCCGTCCGGACCCGGCCACCCCGGTCCCCACCGAGGCGGTCCTGGGCCCCGAAGATCCGCGGATCGCGCTGCTGCGGCTGATGCTGCCGGATCTGGTGGTCGCGCACGGCACCGACCATGAGCGCGAACCGCTGGGCCTGGCCTGGCACCAGGGCACCTGGACCGCGGTGCTGCAGGTGGACGCCACGCCGTCGCTGGTCACCCCGATCGGGGGCACCCCCAACCTGCCGCTGGGTGCGCTGGCCCCCTGCCTGGAGGACCGCGGGGTGGTGCTGGACGCGATCCAGGTGATCTGGCATTGCTACCCGGGCAGTGCCGCGTTGCCGCTGTCGTCTCCGGCGCTGCGCTCGTATCTGGAGGTTCTGGGTCCGCTGCCGGCCGCGGCCCGGCGCACCACCTGGGTCGCGGTCCGGCTCGATCCCCGGCGCTGCCTGGCCGCCGTCGCCGAACGTGGCGGCGGGGTGACCGGCTCGCACCGGGCCCTGATCGGCGCGCTGTCCCGGATCCGCAGCGCGCTGGACACCCGCGGCGTGCCGACCCGGCCGCTGGATGCCGACCAACTGCTGCGCGCCGGGATCGCCGCCGCGGAGCTGTCCGCGGTGGTGGGGCCCGGGCACCCGGTCACCCTGCGCGAACGGTGGACCGGGGTGACCGCCGCCGGAGTGGGCCACGCCAGCTATGCGATCACCAACTGGCCCGCCCACGGTGCGGTGCACAATCTCAACGCCCTGACCGGGGTGCGCGTGCTGTCCACCACGGTCGCGCTGTCCATCGTGCCCGGCGAGGACGGGGCGCAGGTGGGAGTGCGCGGCCTGGTCCGGATCAGCGCCCGCAGCCCCGAGGAGCTGACCGCGGCGGACGAGAAGCTGCAGGCAGTGGCGGCGCGGCTCGGCGTCGGGCTCACCGCGCTGCGTGGGCTGCAGGTCGCCGGCCTGGCCGCGACCCTGCCCTTGGGGGCCTCGGCATGAGATCCGTCGAGGGTTCCACCCCGGGCGCCCGGGCGGTGGCGCCGGAGTTCCTCGTCCCACCCAGCCTGCTCGATGCGGTCAGCCCGTCCGGTGATCGCGGGGGCATGGTGCTGGGCTGCGGGCCGCAGGACGAGCCGCTGAGTGTGTCGGTGCTGCGCCCGGAACCGACCCGGCTGGTCCTGGTCGGCGGGCTCTACCTGGCCCGGCAGGTCGCGCTGCGGGCGATGGCGACCGGGGCGTGGGTGGTGATCGGCACCGGCCGCCCCGGGGCCTGGCAGGTGCTCACCCGGGCGGCCGGCACCGGCCCGGACGGCAGTCCCGCACCGCTGGTGCAGGTGCGCCGGCTCGCCCCGGTCGAGCTGCCGCGCGCCTCGGAGGACGCGCCGCTGCTGGTCGTGCACGACGGCGGTGCGGTGCCCCAGGAGCTGTTCCCGCCGCGCTCGGCCTGGCAGACCACCCTGTACGTGCTGCCCTACCTGCACCCGCAGGCCGGGAGCACCGCGAACAACGCCGACCTGGTGCTGCTGCAGCGGCTGCCGGTCGGCCAGGCTCAGCTCGCCGCCCGGATCTGGCGGCTCCCTCCGCCGCTGACCAGCCAGCTCACCGCCCTGCCCGACGACGGGGTGGTCGCCCTCGGCCCCAACCTGTGGCTGCCGCTGCGGCTGGTCACCACCCCCAAGGAGCGCGAGATCCTGGGGGCGGTGCGCCGGGGAGATTGAGGGGCTGCGCCGGCCGTAGCAGCACGCACCTGCGGACATCGCGCCCCCGTCAGATCCGGGCCATCTCGCCGACGCCCTAGCCCAGCCCAGCCCGCACCGGGACCTGGAGGCCGCCATCGAGCGCGCCAGGCCGGCCGTCGATCTGGCCGAGAGCCTGGATTCAGCCCATGCAACCGTCGTCTCCGGGACCTCTACCTCCAGATGAAACCGCACGCCAAGGCACCCGCAGTCGGCGCTTTCCTGGACCGCGCCCGAGGACTGGTGAAGGGGTAGGCCCTCCGCTCCTACTTCCCCAGACCCCGCTCGCCGCCATTCGGCACCAAATGGCAGCCTGGCGCGCCCCAGAAGTGCGATTTGGTACCGAATGGCAGCCGGGGGGTTGCGGCGGCACTGGCGATTCTTGTCGGTAGTGGTTCCGCCCTGCCGGGGCAGCCTACCTCCGTGGGAGTACTCCGATCACGGCGAGCCACACCGCCCGGCGTACTCCCATTTCCGCTGCCAAGCTGACGACGATCCTGGTACCGAAGGCGGAACATCAAGGCACGCGGCCAGGACACCGAACGTCCGGCCAACCACAGCGGGAGATCATGATGTTGGCACAACTGGCGGACTACGCGGCATTGACATACCCAGGCTGGGAGCACGGACCCGGCGCCGGCGGACCCGGGTGGTGGCTCATCTTCCCGATCCTGTTCTGGCTGCTGGTGCTGTCGGCGCTCGGGTACCTGATCTACCGCCGGTCACCGAAACAGCAGGCACGAACCTCAGCCGAACGAGTTCTCGCGGAGCGATACGCTCGCGGCGAGATCAGCGAGGACGAGCTGCGGCAGCGCCGGAATGTGGTACGGGGAAGATCATAAGCTGGGCAAACCTGAAGGTGCACGCCGTCGCACGAGGCGGGCAGGTCTCGGACCTGGGTGCGTTGCGTGAACACCTCGAGCGCCTGCAGGCAGAACGCCCGGGTGGCGGGGCCGGCGGTGGTCATGGCGGTGAAGATGACCACCGCCATGGCGACGTCGATGCCGAGCATTCTGGTGTCGCGGACGCTATCGAACACGTCCCGGCAGTCGCGCTTGATCGAGCCGGTCCCGCCGACCGGCCGGGGTTTCGCGGAAGTCGAGCTAACCTTTCCGCCCCAGCAGCACATGTCGCAGGAGCACCCGATCCGACGCGTAGCGCACAGCAAGCCACGCCGCCAGCGGGTAAGGCGCGCAACCCCGCGCCCAGCTCGGTCACAGTCGCCTGATAGTCACCAGCGGAGATCTCGTACTGCATCCCAGTGATCGCAACCATGGCCAGCTTGCCCGTGCCTCCCCGGCGAGGAACCCGGCCAGCAGTACCCCGGTCCGGTCGGCAGCACCGCGCTGACCGGACTCTCCGCGCAGTCGAGGGGGACTTCCACTGGGCCCGATCCTGACCGCAGCGACGATCCACGGCAGGTGCTGGAGCGTGAGGGACTGCGGTCCGACGAGTCCCGGGCCTCTCGACAGGTGCAACGGTTTGCTCCGGGGTCATCAGGTAGATGGTACATCGGTCGGATTACAACTACCGGCACCCGTTACGCATCGAGGTTTTGCGCCGGCAGCGCTCATCGGATGAGGGTAGCGCAGCGGATCATCCGAAGAATCCCTCGACAGACCGTCCGGTCTCATGAGTGATCGTGGAAGCGTTGGCCGCCCAGCACGAAGATCGCTTTCCCGGCACCGGGAGTTCGAGATTTTGTTGACAGACCGTTCGGTCTCTTGTCCTACCTCGGTAAAGCTTGACTAGTCCGACCTGCTCTATACACTGAGCTGAGCATCGTCGCCGAAAGGTGGCTGCAGATGCAATTTGATCCGAGCACCAGCCATGCTCAGCTTGCTCCCAGCCCTGGTCTCCGCCCGGCGTCTGGGCCGCTCGGTCACAGCCGCAAGGCCAGTTTCGCCCGCCGCACTCACACGGCAGACACCGCCACGAGGTCAACGCCGCGGGATGCCATGTCGACCGGACACCGGGATGGCCCACTGAGTTGTGCCGACCCGTGGACAAATTTGCATGACCCTGATCAGAAGGGCTCAGAGAAATGATTCTCGTCGTCTTATCGGTCGTCGTCATCGCATTGTTGATTGCTGTTCTGGCAATCTTTTTCTACGCGCTCAGTAGACAGCTCAATCGCATAGCCGACAATCTTGACGATAGCTTGCACAGCGTGAAAGAAATCGATAGGCAGGCCAAGGTGATCGGCCCCGGAGTGACCCGTCTCAACCGAACGGGCGAGGAGTTGGCCAGTGCAGTGTCACTCCTGATCGAAGGCGCCGAGCGTCTCGTCGCCGCCAAGTCGGCCACTCCGGAGCCATCGCAGCATGTGGGCTACATGGACCTCGAGACACCCGAGCCGGTCCCGCAGTACGCCCACCCCGCAGACGGGGCTGTGGGTGTGGGTTATCTGGATACGTGACGAGACGATCGAAGCCGCGGTGGCCGGGCACGGGTCTGCGCGGCGCGGGCGGCAAGCTGGTCGTCGGCGGGGTAGTCCACCCCGACCAAGGCCAGGCCGTGCGCGGGCGCCACGATGATGTCACCGGCCCGGTCGGTGCGGCGCAGCAGATCGGCGGGCCAGCTCACTGGGCGGCGGCCCTCCCCCACCGCCAGCAGGGCACCTACCAGGCTGCGCACCATGGAGTGGCAGAACGCATCGGCGCTGACCTGCGCAACCAGCAGGTGCGGCTCGTCGCGGGTCCATTCCAGGCGCTCTAACCCGCGGATCGTGGTGGCACCCTCGCGGCGGCGGCAGAATGCGGCAAAGTCGTGCTCGCCGAGCAGCCGTTCGCTTGCTGCGTTCATCAGGGTCTCGTCGAGCCGGTGGGGGTGGGCCAGGGTGTCGTGGCGGCGCAGTGGATCGGCCCCCCACGGTGCGTCGCTGACCCGGTAGCGGTAGTGCCTGCGCAGGGCGGAGAAGCGGGCGTCAAAGCTGCTCGGCACCTGCCGCACCGCAGGCACCCGGACGTCGGCGGGCAGCAGCCGAGCCAGTCGGCGGGCCAACTCGTCGGGGGACAGCGACCCGGGTGACACATCGAGGTGAGCGACCTGTCCGGTGGCGTGCACCCCGGCGTCGGTGCGACCGGCGACGGTCAGCGCGGCCGGGACGCGCAGCAGGGTGCTCAGTGCCTGCTCGAGCACCCCCTGGACGGTGCGCCGGTCCGGCTGGTGGGCCCACCCGGAGAAACCGGACCCGTGGTAGCGAACGTCGAGCCGGTAGCGCAGGAGCCCGCCGTCCCCGATGAGAGTGGCGGGCTCCTGCGGTGTGCCGGTCGGGGTCAGGACTCGCCCTTGTCCGGGGACTTGTCGGGCTGGGCCTCGGTGGAGGGGACCTCGATAGGCTCGGCCTGGGCCACAGGCTCTGCAGCCACAGGCTCTGCAGCCACAGGCTCTGCAGCCGGGGACTCCGCAGCCGGGGACTCTGCAGCCGGGGACTCCGCGGGGGGCTCCGGAGCGGCAGGGACCGGCTGCGGGCGGTCCTTGGCGAACTGGGTGCGACGGGCCCGCTCGGCTTCCGCGGTGACCGTGGACTCCTGGACCAGCTCGATGATCGCCATCGGAGCGTTATCGCCCTTGCGGGGCATCGTCTTGACGATCCGGGTGTAGCCACCCGGGCGCCCCTCGAAGTGCGGGCCGATCTCGGCGACCAGCTTGTGCACCACGTCCTTGTCCCGGATCACCCGCATGATCTCCCGACGGTTGTGCAGATCCGCCCGGCGGGCCTTGGTGATCAGCCGCTCGGCGAACGGGCGCAGCCGCTTGGCCTTGGCCTGGGTGGTGGTGATCCGGCCATGAGTGAACAGGGCGGTGGCCAGGTTGGCCAGCATCAGCCGCTCATGGGCCGGGGACCCGCCGAGCCGGGCACCCTTGGTCGGCGTAGGCATCTACAACTGCTCCGTTTCTGCGTAGTCCTGCCCATCGTCGGGAGTGGTGTCGACCCCGTTGGCGCTGGCGTCGCTCCACCCCTCGACGGGATAGTCCGTCGCCGCCGCAGCCGGGTCGAAGCCGGGCGGGCTGTCCTTGAGCTGCAGACCAAGGCCGGCCAGCTTCAGCTTCACCTCGTCAATCGACTTGGCCCCGAAGTTGCGGATGTCGAGCAGGTCGGCCTCGCTGCGGCTGACCAGCTCCCCGACGGTGTGAATGCCCTCGCGCTTGAGGCAGTTGTAGGACCGCACGGTCAGGTCCAGATCCTCAATGGGCATCGCGAACGCGGCGATGGTGTCCGCCTCCGCGGGCGACGGACCGATCTCGATGCCCTCGGCATCCACATTGAGCTCGCGGGCCAGCCCGAACAGCTCCACCAGGGTGCGCCCAGCCGAGGCCAGCGCATCCCGCGGAGTGAGCGACGGCTTGGTCTCCACGTCGAGGATCAGCTTGTCGAAGTCGGTGCGCTGCTCGACCCGGGTGGCCTCGACCTTGTAGGTCACTCTCAGCACCGGCGAGTAGATGGAGTCCACCGGGATCCGGCCGATCTCCGCTCCCGATGCCTTGTTCTGTGCGGCGGGCACGTAGCCGCGGCCCCGCTCGACCACCAGCTCGATCTCCAGCTTGCCCTTGGCGTTGAGGGTGGCGATGGGCAGTTCGGGATTGTGCACCGTGACGTTGGCCGGCGGCACGATGTCGCCCGCGCTGACCTCACCGGGACCCTGCTTGCGCAGGTACATCGTGACCGGCTCGTCCTCCTCAGAGCTGACCACCAGCTCCTTGAGGTTGAGGATGATGTCGGTGACGTCCTCCTTGACCCCGGGCACGGTGGTGAACTCGTGCAGCACCCCGTCGATGCGGATGCTGGTGACCGCCGCTCCCGGGATGGAGGAGAGCAGGGTCCGGCGCAGCGAGTTGCCCAGGGTGTAGCCGAAACCCGGCTCCAGTGGCTCGATGACGAACCGGGATCGGGTGTCGGTGACCGGCTCTTCGGTGAGCGTGGGCCGCTGGGTGATCAGCATGGTGTCATTCCTCCTCTGGCGCCCGCTATTTGACGCCGTATGGGGTTACTTCGAGTAAAGCTCGACGATCAGTTGCTCCTGCAGCGGCACGTCGATCTGCGCCCGCTCGGGCAGCCGGTGCACCAGCACCCGCAGCGTAGCGGGAACCACCTGCAGCCAGGCCGGCACTGGGCGGTCACCCAAGGTCTCCTTGGCAACCAGGAACGGCAATGTCTTCAGCGACTTGGGCTGCACGTCGATGATGTCGAACCTGGACACCCGGAAGCTGGGGATGTCCACCTTCGCCCCGTTGACCAGGAAGTGCCCGTGGGTCACCAACTGGCGTGCCTGCCGCCGGGTGCGGGCCAGGCCGACCCGGTAGACCACGTTGTCCAGCCGGGACTCCAGGATCTGCAGCAGCGTGTCACCGGTCTTGCCGGGGCGGCGGTTGGCCTCCTCGTAGTACCGGCGGAACTGCTTCTCCATGACGCCGTAGGTGAACCGGGCCTTCTGCTTCTCCTGCATCTGCAGCAGGTACTCGCTCTCCTTGATCCGCGCGCGGCCGTGCTGGCCGGGCGGATAAGGGCGGCGCTCGAAGGCCTGGTCGCCACCGACCAGGTCGGTCTTGAGGCGACGGGACTTGCGGGTGGCGGGTCCGGTATAGCGAGCCATGTCTTGAGGTCCTCCTCCACCTAGACCCGGCGCCGCTTCGGCGGCCGGCAGCCGTTGTGTGGCTGCGGGGTCACGTCCTGGATGGTGCCGACCTCCAGGCCGGCGGCCTGCAGCGAGCGGATCGCAGTCTCGCGCCCCGAGCCCGGACCCTTCACAAAAACGTCGACCTTCTTCATGCCGTGCTCGGCGGCCTTGCGGGCGGCGTTCTCCGCGGCCATCTGCGCGGCGAACGGGGTGGACTTGCGGGATCCCTTGAACCCGACGTGGCCTGCGGAGGCCCAACTGATCACCGCACCGGTGGGGTCGGTGATCGAGATGATCGTGTTATTGAACGTCGACTTGATGTGCGCGTGGCCGTGCGCGACGTTCTTCTTCTCCTTGCGGCGCACCTTCTTGGTGCCTGCGGCGGATCGTGCTCTGGGTGGCATGCGGTGTGCGCTCCTACAAAGTCTGCGGTGAACGGTGGTGAGTACCGGCGGTCTTCAGTTACTTCTTCCCGGCCTTCTTCTTGCCGGCGACCGTCTTCTTCGGGCCCTTGCGGGTGCGGGCGTTGGTCTTGGTCCGCTGACCACGCACGGGCAGCCCGCGGCGCCACCGCAGACCCTCGTAGCAACCGATCTCGATCTTCCGGCGGATGTCGGCCTGGACCTCGCGGCGAAGGTCACCCTCGATCTTGTAGTTGCCCTCGATGTACTCCCGCAGCCGCACCAGGTCCTCGTCGGAGAGATCCTTGGAGCGCAGGTCGGGACTCACCCCGGTGGCGCTCAGGATCTCGTGCGAGCGAGTCCGGCCGATGCCGTAGATGTAAGTCAGCGCGATCTCCATCCGCTTCTCGCGGGGGAGGTCGACGCCAGCGAGTCGGGCCATGCGACGGGTGTCTCCTCATCATCGTCGTCCCCAGGTCTGCTCCCCGTCCGTCCCGTAGCCGAACTCGTCGTCCGCGGGCCCCGGCCTGGAGTCCGGGGGTGCACCGATCCGGTGCTGATCGGCTGGTATGGGGAGGTCTTCTTGCGCCGCAGACCAGCGACGTCGTGCCGGTGCTCAGCCCTGGCGCTGCTTGTGGCGCAGGTTCTCGCAGATCACCATGACCACGCCGTGGCGGCGGATCACCTTGCACTTGTCGCAGATCTTCTTGACGCTCGGCTGGACCTTCACGTCATCTCTCCTGGCCCCGGCGCCGCAGCCCCGGAGCCTTCAGTTGTGTCCTGCCCCGTCCTGGTTGGACGGGGATTGGTGCGTGCTACTTGTAGCGGTAGACGATGCGGCCGCGGGACAGGTCGTAGGGCGAAAGCTCCACGACTACCCGGTCCTCGGGCAGGATGCGGATGTAGTGCTGGCGCATCTTGCCGCTGATGTGTGCGAGCACGCGGTGACCGTTCTCCAACTCGACTCGGAACATCGCGTTGGGAAGCGGCTCGACCACCCGCCCCTCAACCTCGATGGCCCCGTCCTTCTTGCCCATGTCCTCCGCGTTCCTGCTCACCTCGCCCACGCCGCTGCCCGCAGCGCAACAACCCAGCGTGACTGCCTCGCCGGTAGCTGCCCCGCAGATCAGCGGCCTTCCTCGGCACAGGCTCAGACGCGCAGCTCCGAGACGTGCGGGAGGCCGGTGCGGGGGACGCCCTGCTGAGCAGGAGAGCCTGCGCAGATACCTGCAGACACGCTGGAAACTGGCGCGGTGCTCGCACCGACAGCCCAGTTTACGACCAGGTCACGTCCGTCTCCAAACCGGCCCCCAGGTGGCCTCCGTGGTCCCCCGGTTGGCAGCATCGCCGGGCTCATCGCCGCTCATCGGGTGGCCGTGCGGCATCGGACCGCTCCGCCACCCAGCGCGCGAGCAGCACCGCGCCCCACGGGCCCGCGACCCAGATCCACCACGGGTAGATCCAGCTCAGCGTGGACAGCGACACGATCGCCCAGATCACCAGGTTGATCAGGCTGGCACTGAGCCAGGCGGTGACCGAGCCGTGCCAGTTGCGCCCGCGCCGGAGCTGCTCACGGCCGTCCCCCGAGGCCGCCAGGGAACCCTGAGCCGCCGGGACGGGCTGGGGCCGGCCGGCCGGCAGGTCGGCGGTGAGCCGGTCGAGCTCAGCGTAGGTCCGGGCCGCCCAGGCCTGCTGGAGCCGCTCGTCGTACTCGGCAAGGTCAAGGCGACCCTCGTCATGCGCCGAGCGCAACTGCTCCGCAACCCGTTGCCGATCAGCGTCTGCCGCCCGTATCTGGTCCCGCGGGGTCAGCTCGTCCACCATGTCCCTCGCTGCGCTCGTCCCTGCCACGGCCCCGCATCCGGAGGACTCGTATCGCCCCTCACGATAACACCGTTACAGAAGCCCGGTCAGGAACTAGAGCCAGGACCCCGCCCAGCCCTGCGTGCTCAGCGGGAACCGGGGGTGAAGGAGCCCTGGTAGTAGTAGAGCCAATGCCCGTCGGGGTGCTGCTTGGCGCAGGTGTAGCGCAGCATGGTCCAGGCCGTACCCGGCGCAGTGGCCGTCATCCCGGCAGGTGGACGCTCCGGTGGGGTCAGCTCGGTGGGTGGCTTGCGCATCGGCAACGTCATCCGGTTGCCGTCCTCGGGACCACCGACGAACTCGACCACCAGATGTGGGGTGTCTTGCTCACCGAACGACGTCACGGTCCACCAGCATGCCAGGCACCGATCTCCGGCCCCCACGGTGGGGTGCCGGTGCCAGCTAGGCGTCGACCGGCTGGGGCTGGGTCGGCTGGGGCTGGGTCGGCTGGGTCGGCTCAGGTTGGGCGATGGGAGTCGCGCCGTGGATCGAGCCCTCGACCTCGGCCAGCCGGGCGCCCGTGCCGCCCCAGCGCAGCGCAATCATCTCGGCCGCGATGGACACCGCGGTCTCCTCGGGGGTGCGGGCGCCCAGGTCCAGCCCGATCGGCGAGGCCAGCCGGGACAGCTCCACATCGGTCAGCCCGGCATCGCGCAGCCGGGCGTTGCGATCGTGGTGGGTGGTGCGCGACCCCATCGCCCCGACGTAGGCCAGGTCCATCCGCAACGCCTCGACGAGCACCGGCACGTCGAACTTCGGATCGTGGGTGAGCACGGTGACCACCGTGCGCTGGTCGATCCGGCCGGCTTCGGCCTCCGCCTTCAGGTACCGGTGCGGCCAGTCCACGATCACCTCGTGCGCGTCGGGGAAGCGGCTCCTGGTGGCGAACACCGGACGGGCGTCACACACCGTCACCTGGTAGCCGAGGAACACCCCGAGCCGGGCCATCGCGGCGGCGAAGTCGATCGCGCCGAAGACCAGCATCCGCGGCGGCGGCTCGAAGGAGTTCACGAACACGTCCATGCCCTCGCCGCGGCGCTGCCCGTCCGGGCCGTAGTGCAGCGTGGTGGTGCGGCCCGCGGCGAGCAGTCCGCGGACGTCGTCGAGCACCGCCTCATCGGCGCGCGGCGAGCCGAGGCTGCCGCTGTGCCGGTCCGCCCAGACCACCAGCCGGCGCCCGACCCGCTCGACATCGGGATGGGCGACCACGGTGGCCACCGCGACCGGCTCCTGCTCGGTGACCGAGGCCGCCACCTGCTCCAGCTCGGGGAAACGGACCGGGTCCACCTTCTCCACGAACACATCGAGAATGCCGCCGCAGGTCAGCCCCACGGTGAAGGCGTCGTCGTCGGAGACGCCGTAGCGCTGCAGCTTCGGGGTGTCCTCGGCGAGCACCTGCTCGCCCAGCTCGTAGACCGCCCCTTCGACACAACCGCCGGACACACTGCCCACCGCTCGCCCGTCCGAGGTCACCAGCATGGCCGCCCCGGCTGGGCGAGGTGCGGACCGGAAGGTGGAGACCACCGTGCCCACCGCAGTAGGCTGGCCCGCGCGCCACTGCGCCAGCAGTTCGTTGAGCACCTCACGCACTGCGGACCTCCTCAGAGCAGAGTTCGGCCGGGCACGCGTGGGGGTTCGGCCACACCCGCGCCCTATGCATGACGCTGCAGCCGCGATATCTGTTCCCCCGAACGCCCCAGTCCGATCGGCGAGCTGGCGGCTGGCAGCGGTACCAGCCGAGGGCTACGGACCTGCGGCTGGGCCTGAGCGCTCCGGGCGATCCAGGTCCAGCCCGCTGGCCAGCTCGGAACAGTCCACCAGCACCAGGTCGGGACGGCCGGCCAGCCAGTCCCGGGCCCCCCGGTCGCCGGACGCTGAGGCCAGCACATCGGCCCAGTGCTGGCGTCCGAGCAGGACGGGATGCCCGGGGCGGCCGTCGAACACCGCCCGGGCCAGCACCGCCGGGCCGGCCTGCGCGGCGAGCCTGCGCACCACTGCGGCGTCCACGTCGGGCAGATCGACCAGGTGCACCAGCGCGGCCTGCACCTGGGGCTCGGCGCAACGGGTCAGCTCAGCCAGCCCGGCGCGCAGCGAGGCGCCCATGCCCTGCGCCCAATCCGGCGCAAGCACGGTGCTCGCGGTGCGGGGCACCAGCGGGGCAGCCCGGTCGGCGGCGGCACCCAGCACGACAAGCACCGGGTCGCACCCGCCGTCGACCAGCGCGGCGACCGCCTTGCGCACCCAGGCCCCGTCGTCGACCAGGACCTTGGGCATGCCATAACGTCGGCCGGCTCCGGCGGCCAGCAGCAGCCCGGCGATCATAAGACCGAGAAGAGCATGGCTCAGGGCACGGACAGCGGCAGTTGCCCGGGCAGCGGTGGCACCCGCTCGCGGGCCCCGCCGACCACCCCGTCGACCAGGTCCACCAGCACACAGCCAAGGTCACCCACCAGCGGCAACTGCAGCGGGCACGGCGGTGGAGGCAGGGCCCGACCCTGCGGCGCCGGCCGGGACACGGGTACCTCGGGGTCGGGTTCTGCGCCGGCCTCGGAGCCGCCCGCCCCACCGGACACCCGGCCCGCCCCGGCGGTGCCGGGCTGGTGCGCCGTGGCCGGCTCGCCGCTCTCCACCCAGCCGGCTCCCGGTGCCATCGGCATCGGGATGCTGCGGGGTGCGGGAGCCACCTGGGCGGGTGGCAGCGCGGTCACGGGACCCGCGCCGGGTCGGTCGTCCATCGGTTCTGACGATGGCAGCAGCGCCACCGCGGCGACCACCACCGGCACCGCGACGGCCAGCGCAGCCGGACCGATCCGGCTGCCCGGCCGGGTCCGCAGCGCCCAGCCGAGCACGGCAGCCAGCGGAATGCTCAGCGCACCCATCCGGCGCAGGTGCCGGCGGGCGCGGGTCAGGTGCGACTCCACCGAGCGGGCCGACAGGTTCATCGCGCTGGCGACCTCGGCGGGTGCCATGCCGGCCCCGACCGCATCCACCACCTCCCGGGTGGTGGGCGGCAACTGGGTCAGCGATGCGGCCAGCCAGCTCGCATGCGCCCGATCGACCACCACATCCTCGGGCCCGGCCACCGTCGGGTCCGAGCCCTCCGGTGCTGCCGCGGGCACCTGCTGCTCGCGGGAGCGCTGCCGGATGAGGTCCACCCGGCGCCGCTTGGCCACCGTGGACAACCAGGCAACCTCGGACTGCGGATGCTGCGGCTGCCCGATCGCCGCGAGCAACGCATCGTGCGTGGCGTCCTCGGCGTCTTCCCGGCTGGCGCCGGACGCCTGCGTCCGGCGCAGCACTGTCTCGCGAAGCAGGCCCCATTCACGCTGATCCACTGACCACACTCCGTCATCGTGCCGTACCGCGTCGGTCATGAAACGCTCGCGAAACGTAACAGCACCGCAGTCCGGACCCAGCGCCTCGGTAGGGTTGTCCTGCGGCCCGAGCCTCACCCAGCCAGGTCTGCTTCCCGGTCGCCGACCCGATGCAACGCCGCCTGGCATCGCGCGATCAGCGGCGCGTCGCCCAGCGCGCGGGCCGAGCGCAGCGCGCCCCGAAGGTAACGTACTGCCGAACCGGGGTCACCGGCCTGCCACCACCACCCGCCGGCATCCACCGAGAGCGCCACCACCGCCCGGTCCGCGCCCGCCGTCCGGTAACCGGCCAGGGCCTGCTCGGCCAGCTCGGCCGCCGCCCCCACCTGCCCGCCAGCCAGCGCGCAGCGGGCCAGGGCGTGATCTACCCGGGCAAGCTGGAAGGCCAGCTCCGCGACGTCCCGGACCGGATCGGACCCAGCTACCGCAGGTAACGCAGCACGCAACCGGTGCAGCTCGTCGGTCGGGTCCGCGACACCGGCGTGCCCCCGGGCCTGCGCGGCGTCGATCCCGCAGGTCAGGGCGTGCCACTCGTCGCCAGCGGCCGCACTGGCCCAAGCGGCGGCCTCGAAGGCGTCGACCGCCTCCAGGCCCCGGTTCAGCAGGAACAGCACCGCGCCGCGGTCCCGCTCGGCCAGCGCCACCCCCTCGGGCCGCTCGACCTGCCCGAATGCCGCAGCCGCCGCCTCGAAATGGATCAGCGCGGCGGTGGGTTGGGATAGCTCCCGCAGCACGATGCCGAGCAGGTAGTCAACCGTGGCCAGCTCTAGGGTGGCCAGCTCCGATACGGTGTCCGGCGCGGCCCGCAGCTCCCGGCGGACCCGTTCCAGCTCGGCCCGGGCCGGGACCAGACGGCCAGACTCGGTGAGCATCCGGGCCAGATCCAGCCGGATCCGCGGCACGTCGAGCGGATCGGGTTCCGGCACGCGGGGCAGGTCGAGCAGGACGCGGGTGAGCACACCGACCACCCCGTCGGTGTCCCCGGCCAGCTCCAATGCCTCGGCGAGATCGACCCGCAGCGCCACCCCGAGGGCCACCAACCCGTGCTCGTCGGCGAGCTGCGCCCCGGCCCGGAGCACGCCGAGCGCCTCCGGCAGCCGACTGCGCCGGCGCAGCACCAGCGCCCGCTGGCTGGCCACCCGCACCTGCTGGCCGGGGTGCACCGGGTCGATCTCGGCCACCCAGCGCTCCGCCTCGTCCAGGCGGTCCAGCGCCAACAGCGCCGCCACGCCCGTGCTGCGCGCCCGGCACAGCGCCGCGTCCCGGGCCCCGCTGGGCGCCAGCACGGCCAGCTCGTCGATGACCTGCGTGACCAGCAGCAGCCCCCGGGCGGGATCGGTCTGCGCCCAGCAGGCCGCGGCGGTGGCTCGGGCTGCGGCCGCCGCCACCCGGTCGCCGAGGGCCGCGCTCATCGCCTCGGCGGTCGCCGCCTCGGCCAGGCCCCGGTCCCGGTCCCCGGCCAGGCACAGCACCCGGGCCAGCACGGCCCGCGCGGCAGCGCCCTCGGCGATGCCCCGGTCGCCAGCGCGCAGCACGAGCTCCTGCCACACCCCGACCGGATCGATCAGCGTGCCGGCCAGCAGCGCCTCCTCGGCATCGGCACAGGGGTCCGGGCAGGCCAGCACGTCGGGCAGGGCCACCGGCCGCCGGCCGGGCCGGCGCGGGGCGGCGGCCCGCAAATCCAGCGCGAGGGTGCACCGGGCCCGATCATGACGGTGCGGGCCGGCCAGGGCCACCTGGTGCCGCGGGTGACCGTTGCGGGCGTCGAACGCGCCGGCCAGTGGGGTGGCCCGGGCGTACAGCGCGGTGCGGAACTCGGCCAACGTCATCGGCTCGGTGGACCGCTGCGGCCAGGCGACGGTGACCAGATCCTCGCCGTGCCCAGCCGCCACCTGCTCGTCAGTGACGTGAGCGGCGGCGGTGAGCCAGCGCAACCGCTGTGCCGCGGTGCAACCGGACCGCAGCAGTGCGGCGTGGCTGCAGATCAGCCCCACCCCCGCTGAGCCATTGCCGGTCAGCCGCAGGAAGTCCAGGTGGTCAGCCAGCAGGTGCAGCCGGATCCGGTGCCGGGCCACCCCGCGCAGCCCGGCGACGTGCCAGGCCAGTGCTCGCCGCTCGTGACCGGTGCCGAGCAGCGCCGGCAGTGCGGCCCCGAGCAGCGCCAGCCCCGACTCCGGGCAGCACACCCCCGGCGACGGCAGCGCATCCCCGGACAGGGCCTCCCCGGACAGGGCCTCCCCGGAAAGGGCCTCCCCGGAAAGGGCCTCCAGGACCTCGGTGGCCTCGCCGTAGCGCCCGAGCTCCACCAGCACCCGCACCTCCAACTCGGCCGCGCAGCCGGGGCACCCGGCGCCAGCCGGTCCGGCGCTGGCCCGAGCGGCCCGCCACGGCGCCAGCAACTCACCAGCCGCCTCCGGTCCGTCGACCGCCAGCACGGTGGCCACCGCCAACCGGGCCGCCGGTGCGGCGTCGCCGCGCCGCTCGCGGGCTCGCGCGGCCAGTTGGCCGAGCAGGCAGTCGATCCGGCTGCGACTCGCCAGCGGTTCGGCTACGGCGGCAACGAGGTCGACCGCTGGTTGCCCCGGCTCGCCCTGCAGTACCCGGGGATCAGCACTGGGCGCCTGGCCGGCCGGGGCGGACCCCGCCAGCACCTGCACCGTGCGGAGCGCCTCGTCCCGGATGGTCATGGTGGTCCCTCCCCGCGAGATGTGGCCCACTTGCCAGGTAGTCGCCGGGATCCGCAGCAACCCGCAAAAAAATCTTGAATCAGCGGTGGGCTGCAGCGGGCACGCCGATCATGAAACGCCGCAGGGGCCGATCCCGAAGTCGGGACCGGCCCCTGCGAGAAGGAGCGAATCAGCAGGTCAGAAGTCCATGCCGCCGCCGTCGGGCATACCGCCACCGGCGGGTGCCTTGTCCTTCTCCGGCTTATCGGCGACCACAGCCTCGGTGGTGAGGAACAGGGCCGCGATGGACGCCGCGTTCTGCAGTGCGGACCGGGTGACCTTGGCCGGGTCGATGATGCCGGCCTTGATCAGGTCCTCGTACTCGCCGGTGGCCGCGTTGAGGCCATGCCCAGGTGCCAGGCCGCGCACCTTCTCGGCCACCACGCCGCCCTCCAGGCCGGCGTTGATCGCGATCTGCTTCAGCGGGGCCTCGACCGCCACCTTGACGATGTTGGCGCCGGTCGCCTCGTCCCCGCTGACGTCGAGCTTCTCGAATGCCAGCGCCCCGGCCTGGATCAGCGCGACGCCACCACCGGCGACGATGCCCTCCTCGACGGCGGCCTTGGCGTTGCGCACCGCGTCCTCGATGCGGTGCTTGCGCTCCTTGAGCTCGACCTCCGTCGCCGCCCCGGCCTTGATCACCGCAACACCGCCGGCCAGCTTGGCCAGCCGCTCCTGCAGCTTCTCGCGATCGTAGTCGGAGTCGGAGTTCTCGATCTCGGCGCGGATCTGGTTGACCCGGCCCTGGATCTGCTCGGTGTCACCGGCACCCTCGACGATGGTGGTCTCGTCCTTGGTGACGACAACCTTGCGGGCCCGGCCCAGCAGCGACAGGTCGACGTTCTCCAGCTTGAGCCCGACCTCCTCGCTGATCACCTCGCCACCGGTGAGGATGGCCATGTCGGCCAGCATCGCCTTGCGGCGGTCACCGAAGCCGGGCGCCTTGACCGCGACCGACTTGAAGATGCCGCGGATCTTGTTGACGACCAGGGTGGCCAGCGCCTCGCCCTCGACGTCCTCAGCGATGATCGCCAGCGGCCGGTTGGACTGCATGACCTTCTCCAGCAGCGGGAGCAGGTCCTTCACCGACGAGATCTTCGAGGCGACCAGCAGGATGTAGGGGTCCTCGAGCACGGTCTCCATGCGCTCGGGGTCGGTGACGAAGTAGGGCGAGATGTAGCCCTTGTCGAAGCGCATACCCTCGGTGAGTTCCAGCTCGAGGCCGAAGGTCTGGCTCTCCTCGACGGTGATGACGCCTTCCTTGCCGACCTTGTCCATCGCCTCGGCGATGAGCTCGCCGATTGCCGGGTCGGCGGCGGAGATCCCGGCGGTGGCCGCGATCTGCTCCTTGGTCTCAACCTCCTTGGCCGAGTTCAGCAACTGCTCGGAGACGGCCTCGACCGCCTTCTCGATGCCCCGCTTGAGCGCCATCGGATTGGCACCGGCGGCGACATTGCGCAGGCCCTCCCGGACCAGCGCCTGAGCCAGCACAGTTGCGGTGGTGGTGCCGTCACCGGCGACGTCGTCGGTCTTCTTGGCGACTTCCTTGACGAGCTCGGCCCCGATCTTCTCCCACGGGTCCTCCAGCTCGATCTCCTTGGCGATGCTCACCCCATCGTTGGTGATGGTGGGGGCACCCCACTTCTTCTCCAGGACGACGTTGCGGCCCCTGGGGCCGAGCGTCACTCTGACGGCGTCGGCGAGCTGGTTCATCCCGCGCTCAAGACCGCGGCGGGCCTCCTCGTCGAACGCGATCATCTTGGCCATTGCGGTGTGGTCCTCCGGTCATGGGCGCCGCGGGGTCTCCGCGGCAAGGACACAGTGCTCGGCCAGGCTCGGTGCCCGCGACGGACGTCCGGTGTGGACCGAACTCACCGTCCCGACCTCATCTGGCACTCTAGCTACTCGAGTGCCAACTCGTGTTTAGCACTCGCACCCGCCGAGTGCAAGACGGGCCGCCCGCCAGACCAAGGCCAGGCTCATCCCACACTGCGCCTCATCCCAGACTCCGCCTCATCCCAGACTCAGCACGAGGACCAGCACGATGACCGCGGCCAAGGCCAGCGCCACCGGGATCAGCCACCGGTGCGGGCGGGCCCCGGCGGCGAACGACGCAGGCTGGGCCGGCAACGGGTCCCGCAGCCGCATCGGCTGCCCAGGCGGTGCGGGTGGTGGTAGCGGTGGTCCGGGCCGGCGCTGGGTCGGGGGACCTGGGGGGCGGGGCCGGATGGGGGCAGCACCCGGGCCGGGCCGGGCGATGAGCGCCGCGCGCGCCGCGGCGACCAGCTCGCGGCAACTGGTGAAGCGCGCCCCCGGATCCCCGGCCAACCCCCGGCGCACCACGGCGTCCACCGTTCGGGGCAGCGGGACCAGCGCGCTCACCGCGGGCACCTCGGCCCCGAAGTGGCCGTGGATCACCTCCAAGACGGTCCCCTGAAATGGGGCACGGCCGGTCAGGCAGGCGAACAGCACACAAGCCAGCGCGTACTGATCGGTGCGCGGATCCACCGGCTCGCCGCGCAGATGCTCGGGCGCGGCATAGGTGGGCGAGCCGAGGAAGTCGCCGGAGGCGGTGCGGTGCCCGGTGGCGCCGCGGCGGGTCAATCCGAAGTCGGCCAGGTAGGCGTGCTCGATGCCGGCCGACTCCCGGGTGGTCACCAGCACGTTGGCCGGTTTGACGTCGAGATGCACCAGGCCACGGGCGTGCACCGAGTCCAGCGCGTCGGCGACCTGACCCAGCAGCGCCAGCGCCCGCCCCGGGGCCAGCGGCCCGGTCTTGATCAGGCTCGCCAGGTCGGGGCCCTCGACGTAGCGCATCGCGATGTAGAGCAGCCCGTCGGTCTCGCCGAAGTCGTAGAGCGGCACGACATGCGAGTGGTCGATCGCCGAGGTGTTGCGGGCCTCGTCGGCGAACCGCTCCCGGAACTCCGGGTCGTCGCCGAGGTGTCCGGCCATCACCTTGAGGGCGACCTGGCGCCCCAGCCGGACGTCGGTGGCGCGGTACAGCACGCTCATCCCGCCCTGACCGATCACCCCGTCGACCTGGTAATGGCCCAGACGGCGTCCGGTGAGGTCGGCAGACACAGTGGGCAGCCTAGTTATCGACCGGGCCGGCTCCTCAACTGCGCGGCACCGGCCCCCCGGTCTGCAGCCAGGAGGCCAGTCCCCGGGGGTTGCGGGTCTGGGTGAGTACCTGCCCCGGCCCGGCGAAGTCGAAGACCAGGCCCTCCCCGGTGCGCAGCGACTGGGTGAGCCCCTGGCTGATCGGCCTGAGCCGGGACTGCACCGCATCCGGATAGCCGACCACATGCCCGGTGTCCACCGTGACGTACTCGCCCGCCTGCAGGTTCAGCACGTCCAGCGCCCCGTACCCGCAGAGCACCATCCGGCCGGGACCCGAGGCGTGCATCAGGAAGCCGCGCTCCCCGCCGAACAGCGAGCGGAACCCGCCCCACTGGGTCTGCACCTGCACCCCAACCTCGCCGGCCACCCAGCAGCCCCGGGTCAGGCACCAGCCGCCCGCCGGGTCCAGGTCGACGACGTGCAGGTCTCCCGGCAGGGCCGGGGCGACGTCGACCCAGCCACCCTGCGCCGGGGCGAGGTAGGTGAACACCAGCGCCGACTCACCACCCAGCGCCGCCCGCGCCAGTGCGGTGAGCACCCCACCCTGCGGGCGCGCCTCCACGCCAACCCCGTAACTGGTGGCAAGCATCGCCCCGGCCTCGACCCGCACCGCCTCCCCCGGTGCGAGGCCCAGCCGGGCTACCCCGAACGACGGCGTGTGCCGCGTGTGGACCTGCACTTGTGCCACAACCCTCCTGGGCCACAACCTTCCTGGGCCACAACCTTCCCGCCGGGCGCGAGTGTGGCATGCCGCACGCCGAACCGGGCAGGATGCGCGGGTGACCACTAGCGAGCGGCCCCGATCCGTCGACGAGCACGCCCGGGTGGTCGCCGCGCTGCTGCCCGCCACCCCGGTGGTCCGGCTTCCCCTGGTCGAGTGCGCGGGCCTGGTGCTGGCCGAGCCGGTCACCGCGCCGCTGCCGCTGCCCCCGTTCGACAACTCCGGGATGGACGGCTACGCGGTGCGCTCGGCGGACGTGGCCACCGCGAGCACCGAGACCCCGGTGCAGCTTGCGGTCACCGAGGACATCCCGGCCGGGCGCACCGACTCGCCCCCGCTGCAGCCGGGCACCGCGCATCGGATCATGACCGGGGCCCCGATTCCACCCGGCGCGGATGCCGTGGTCCCGGTCGAACTTACCGACGGGGGCCGGCATCAGGTGCGGATCTTCGCCCGGCGCGCTGCCGGGGACAGCGTGCGGCGGGCCGGCGGGGATGTGGCGGCTGGCGATGAGGTGCTGGCCGCCGGTGTGGTGCTGGGCCCGGCGCAGCTCGGCGTGGCGGCCGCGGTCGGCTACCCGCAGTTGCCGGTGCATCGCCGGGCCCGGGTGCTGGTGCTGGCCACCGGATCGGAGCTGGTGGCGCCGGGGACGCCGGTGCGGCACGGCCAGATCTACGACTCGAACAGCACGATGCTGGCCGCCGCGGTCCGTGCGGCCGGTGGTGAGGCCGAGCTGATGCACTTCGTGCCCGACGACGTGGCGGCGCTGGAGGCCGCCCTGGTCCCCAAGCTGGTCGGGATCGACCTGCTGGTGACCTCCGGCGGGGTCAGCGCCGGCGCCTACGAGGTGGTCAAGAGCGCCATGACCGGCCACGGCGTCGAGTTCGGCAAGGTGGCCATGCAGCCTGGGGGACCGCAAGGCGCGGGCCGCTACCGCGGGGTGCCGGTGGCCGCGCTGCCCGGGAACCCGGTCAGCTCATCGGTGTCCTTCGAGGTGTTCGTCCGTCCCGCGCTGCGCGCCGCGATGGGCCTGCCCGCCGAGCGGCCCAGGGTCACCGCCCACCTGGTCGAGACGATGGAGTCGCCCGCGGGCAAGCGGCAGTTCCGCCGCGGCGCGCTGGACCCGGTGTCGGGTACGGTCTCGCTGGTCGGCGGTCCCGGCTCGCATCTGCTCGGCGCGCTGGCCAAATCGGACTGCCTGATCGACATCCCGGAGTCGGTGACCCGGCTGCCGGCGGGTGCCCAGGTCGTGGTGCTGCCCACCGGAGGGGGTTGACCGGTGATAAGCGCCGCTCGCCGGTCGCGAGATGAGCTCGCGAGTGCGGGGATATTCTGCCGGGCACCGGAGCGCCATCGCGTACCGTGAGGCGCCCCCACCACCCCGAGGAAACCTGGCGAACGCATGCCTTCCCCCCGGCTCCGCACCCTGCGGCACGCGGTGCAACTCACCCGCGAGACGCTGCCCCCGATGCACCCGGCAGGCCGGCCATTCGTCGCCGGCGGGGTGGCCGCGACGATGCTGCTGCGCGGGCTGTCTCCGGCGGCGGGGCTGCTGGGGGCCGTCGCCACCGTGTGCTGCGCGGCGTTCTTCCGGGACCCGATCCGCGAGCCGCCGGGAGACCCCGACCTGGCGGTGGCGCCCGCCGACGGCACCGTGCGCAGCGTCACGCCCGCCACGGCGCCCGTCGAACTGGGTCTCGGCCCCCAGCCGCGGCCCCGGATCAGCGTCTTTCTCTCCGTCTTCGACGTGCACGTGCAGCGCATCCCGGTAGACGGCGAGATCCGGCAGATCTCATACCGCCCGGGCCGGTTCCTCTCCGCCGATCTGGACCAGGCCGGCGAGGTCAACGAGCGCAACGGTGTGGTGCTGCATTCGGCAGCCGGCCATGACGTGGCCGTGGTGCAGATCGCCGGGCTGGTGGCCCGCCGCATCGTGTGCTCGGTACGGCCGGGTGACGTGGTGACGGCCGGCTCGACCTACGGGCTGATCCGCTTCGGGTCCCGGGTGGACCTCTACCTCCCGCCGGGCAGCGAGGTGCTGGTCCGTCCCCGGCAGCACACGGTCGGCGGGGAGACCGCGCTGGCTCGGCTCCCCACTGCCGGGAGGGTGTGAGCGGTGCCCGGAGCCGGGGTCCGTCTGCTCCCCAACGCGATCACCGTGCTGGCCCTGTGCTCGGGCCTGTCCGCGGTGCGGTTCGCCCTGGACGGCAACAACGCGGGAGCCCTCGCCGCGATCACCCTGGCGGCGCTGCTGGACGCCTTGGACGGGCGGCTGGCCCGGTTGCTCGACGCCACCTCCCGGATCGGCGCCGAGCTGGACTCCCTGGCCGACTGCATCTCCTTCGGGGTCGCTCCCGCTGTCGTGCTGTTCGTCTGGGCGCTGGCCGACACCCGCTTCGGCTGGCCGGTGACGCTGGTGTTCGCGGTGTGCGTGGTGCTGCGGCTGGCCCGGTTCAACACCCTGCTCGACGACACCGAGGCGCCACCGTTCGCCAAGGAGTTCTTCGTCGGTATCCCGTCCCCGGCCGGGGCGTTGCTGGCGCTGCTCCCGATCACGATCACACTGCAGTTCGGGACCGGCTGGTGGTCCTCCCCGCTCCCGGTCGCGGGGTGGACGTTGCTGGTCGCGGTGATGATGGTCAGCCGGATACCCACCCTGTCGGCGAAGGCGATGCGGGTACCCGCCCAGGCGGTGGCGCCCCTGCTGGTCCTGATCGCCGGACTGGCCGCGACGGTGATCACCTTTCCTTTCGGGTCGCTGGCCGTGGCGATGCTGGCCTACCTGGCGCACCTGCCCTACGCCAGCCGTCGCTACCGTTGGCTGGCCCAGCACCCCTCGGCCTGGGCGGTGCCGCCGCACCAGCGCCGGGCCATCCGCCGGACCGCGCGCACCATCCGCCTGCTCGGGCTGCGCCCTCCGCTGCGCCGGCGGGTGGCAGGTGCCGCCGCCCGGGCTGGCGCCGCCGTGCGCCGCCGTCGCAGCGGCGGCGAGACCAACGGCCAGGTGCCCCCCGACCGCCGCTTCCGCCGCATCGGCCTACGCCGCCACCACTGGCACCGGCCGAGCACATGACCAGTGATCCGCCCGCGGCACGAGGAGGCTCCTCGAGATGCGAACAATCTTGCTCGAGAACCCGGCTCCGGCCAGCTACCAGATCCAGGTCCGACAGCTCGGGGTACTGCCTGATGCGGAGACCGCATATCGCGAGCTGTTCGCCGCCGGTGTGCACAGTTTCTGGCTGGACAGCAGCTTGGTGCTCGACGGCCTGTCCCGTTTCTCCTTCATGGGTGACGGCACCGGTCCGCTCGCCGAGTATCTCACGTATCGCGTCGACGCCGGGATCACTATTCGGCGTGGAGATGGCGGTGAAGAGCGCGTGCAGCAGCGGTTCTTCGAATACCTGGATAGCCAGTTGCGCCGGCGAGCCGTGCCGACTCCGCCAGGGTTGCCGGGTGATTTCAACCTGGGTTACGTCGGCTACCTCGGGTACGAGTTGAAGGCCGAGGCCGGTGGGCGGCCGGCCCATCAGGCTGAGCTGCCCGACGCGGCGTTGCTGTTCGTCGACCGCATGCTGGTCCTGGACCATGTGGCGCAGGTCAGCTATCTGCTCGCCCTCACGGCCGGCGACGACCAAGCCGACGCCGTGCGGTGGCTCGATGAGCTCAGCGCGCGGCTGCGTCGGCTGGCCGGGCAGGCCTCCGGTCATGCCCAGCCCGCCAGGTTCGCCGGGCTGGGCATGACCGACGCCGGCGTGCGGCACATCGTCGAGCTGCGACATGACCGGGACGCCTACCTCAAGCGAATCGACGCGTGCCTGGAGGAGATTTATCACGGCGAGTCGTACGAGATCTGCCTGACCAACATGGTCACTGTGCATGCGGCAATCGATCCGCTACGGACCTATACTTATCTGCGTCAGATCAGCCCGGTGCCGTATGGGGCACTGCTTGACTTTCCCGACGTCGCCGTCCTCAGCTCCTCCCCGGAACGATTCCTGTCGATCGGAGTGGACCGCGTCGTCGAATCCAAGCCGATCAAGGGTACCCGGCCGCGCGGCGCCACCCCGGCCGAGGATGAGGCGCTGCGGCGCGACCTGCTCGATCGGGAGAAGGACCGGGCCGAGAATCTGATGATCGTCGACCTGATCCGCAACGACCTCAACCGGGTGTGCGAGGTCGGCTCCGTGCACGTGCCCCGGTTGTTCCAGGTCGAGACCTACGCGCCGGTGCACCAGTTGGTGTCCACCATCCGGGGCACGCTGCGCCCCGGGGAGTCGGTGGTCGGGTGTGTGCGGGCGGCCTTTCCAGGTGGATCGATGACTGGCGCCCCGAAGATTCGCACGATGGAGATCATCGATCGGTTGGAGGAGGGGCCGCGCAGCGTCTACTCCGGGGCGCTCGGCTGGTTCTCGCTCAGCGGGGCAACAGATCTGAGCATCATCATCCGCACCCTGGTCATCACCGCTGAACGGGTCACTTTCGGGGTGGGTGGAGCGATTGTCGCACTCTCCGATCCGGTGCAGGAGTTCGAGGAAACGGTCGTGAAGTCCCGGGCAATGGTCACCGCCGTGCAAGCGAGCGCACCCTGGCCACCAGGAGACCAACGATGACGTCACTGGCCGGGCAATACTGCGTTTTCCGGTGATATTGCCTGAACACCGGCGGGCAATCGCATACCGTCAGCGGGCGATCAGCTCGAAGCTCACGGCAGGCCGGCCGCCCCAGCGGTCCGCCACCACCCCGTCGCGGTGGGGCGACGATGGCCAGCCCACGGCGCCATTCGGTGGGCATCGGCAGCAGTGACGGCTCCGGCATGGGACCACCCTAGCCAGGCCCGCCGTCGTAAGCTGGGCCGTCGTGAGCGCGCCCCAGATCACCCTCACCGCCCGGCTCACCACCTCGGCGCTGGACGCGCGACGCGGCGTGGTCCGGCTGCATCCCGAGGTGCTCGACGCCCTGGGCCTGCGACCCTGGGACGCGGTGCGCCTCACCGGAGCCCGGGTCAGTGCCGCGCTGGCCGCGGCCGGGCCGACCAGCCCCGGGACAGTGCTGGTCGACGACCTCACGCTGTCCAACCTGGGGCTCACCGAGGGCTCCGAGGTGGTGCTCGCCTCGGTGCAGGTGCCCGCGGCCCGCTCGATCACGGTTGCCGGTTCCGCCCTGGCCCGGCACTCGGTGAGCCCGGAGACGTTGCGGCTGGCGCTGGCCGGCAAGGTGCTCACCACCGGGGATGCGGTGTCGCTGCTGCCGCAGGACCTGGTACCCGGCTCCGACGCCGGGCAAATCCGGCAACGGCTGGCCGCAGCGATCGGGCTGACCTGGACCAACGAGCTGCTGACAGTGACCGGCACCGACCCGCCTGGACCGGTGGCCCCGCACCCGTCCACGGTGTTCGGATGGCGGGACGGCCCGCGTACCGGGGACCTGCCCGCGCCGGCAGGTCCCCGCGACCAGGGCTCGGCGCTACCGCCGACGCCGGCCACCCAGCCGGTACCGGGCGGGCCTGCGGTCGCTGACCTGGTGGGTGCCCAGGACGCCGCGCGGCGCCTCGCCGAGTGGTTGGAGCTGACGTTTCGCCGCCCGGAGCTGCTGCGCCGGCTCGGCGCCAGCACCCGTCTCGGGGTGGCGGTGCACGGTCCCGAAGGCGCCGGGAAGGCGACGTTGGTGCGCGCGGTGGCCCGCGAGGCCGGGATCCAGGTGGTGGAGCTGGCCGCACCGAGCGTCGCGGCCCTGGAACCGGGGGCGGCGGCGGAGCGGGTGTACCAGGCGGTGGCCGCTGCCCGCGACTCGACGCCATCGGTACTGCTGATCACCGATGTGGAAGCGCTGCTGCCCGCGACCGCCCCACCGCCGCTGGCCACCGTGGTGCTCGACGCGCTGCGCGGCGCCCTGGACAGCCTGGCGCTGGTGGTCACCACCGCGCATCCGGAGTCGGTGGACCCGCGGCTGCGCGCCCCGGACCTGGTTGACCGGGACGTCTCGGTGCCGCTGCCCGACGCCGGCGCCCGCACCGAGCTGCTCCGGGTGCTGCTGCAGGAGATACCGCTGGCACCCGACGTCAACCTCGCCGCTATCGGTGCCCGCACCCCGGGGTTCGTCGCCGCGGACCTCGCCGCCCTGCGCCGGGAGGCCGCGGTACGCGCGGCGCTGCGGCACTCAGCGCTGGGGCCAGCGGCCACCGACGCGCAGGCCGACCTGGTGATCGCCCAGCAGGACCTGATCGGCGCGCTGGACACCGTCCGTCCGATCTCCATGTCGGCCTCCGACACGGTCGTGACCGGGGGGCTGACCTTGGACGACGTGGGTGACATGATCGAGACCAAGCAGGCGCTCACCGAGGCGGCGCTCTGGCCGCTGCGTTACCCCGACTCGTTCACCCGGCTGGGGATCGACCCGCCGCGCGGTGTGCTGCTCTACGGCCCGCCTGGCTGCGGGAAGACCTTCCTGGTCCGGGCGCTGGCCGGATCCGGGGCGCTCAACGTGTTCACCGTCAAGGGCGCCGAGCTGCTGGACAAGTGGGTCGGGGAGTCCGAGCGGGCGGTGCGCGAGCTGTTCCGCCGCGCCGCCGACGCCGCACCCGCCCTGGTGTTCCTCGACGAGGTCGACGCGCTGGCCCCGCGCCGTGGCGGGTCGTCGGACTCCGGGGTGGCCGACCGGGTGGTCGCTGCCCTGCTCACCGAGCTGGATGGGGTGCAGCCGCTGCGGGACGTGGTGGTGCTCGGTGCCACCAACCGCCCGGAGCTGATCGATCCGGCACTGCTGCGGCCGGGCCGGATGGAGCGGGTGGTCTACGTGCCCCCGCCGGACGCCACCGCCCGCGCGGCCATCCTGCGCGCCGCGGCCCGCAACACCCCGCTGGCGCCCGACGTGGACCTGGACGCGCTGGCCGCGCAGCTCGACGGGTACTCCGCAGCGGACTGCGCCGCGCTGATCCGCGAGGCCGCGCTCACCGCGATGCGCGAGTCGCTGGACGCCACCGAGGTCACCGCCGCGCACCTGGCCACCGCGCGCACCGCCGTACGCCCCTCCCTGGACCCGCTCCAGCTCGCCGCACTGGAGGCATACGCCGCCAACCGGTAGCCAGGTCCGAACGGCAATTCGGCTCCGAATAGCCTCACCAAACGCTTTAGAGCGCGCTGATCACAAACCGGGTGACGTCGGCGGTGGTTGCGGTGCCGCCGAGGTCGGGGGTGCGGGTGCGCTCGTCGGCGAGGCTGCGGACGAGCGCGGTGTCCAGGGCGGTTGCGGCGGCGGCGTGGCCGAGGTGCTGCAGCATCAGCACCACCGAGGCGAGCATCCCGACCGGGTTTGCCACACCCTGGCCGGCGATGTCCGGGGCCGAGCCGTGCACCGGCTCGAACATCGACGGGTGCTGGCGGGTCGGGTCCAGGTTGGCGCTGGCGGCAATGCCGATCGACCCGGCGACCGCGGCGACGAGCTTGGAGACGATGTCGCCGAAGAGGTTGGACGCCAGGATCACGTCGAACGACCCCGGGTCGAGCACCAGCTTGGCGGCCAGCGCGTCGATGTGCTCGGAGCGCCACTGCACGGTCGCGAAGGCCAGCGCGCGCCGGGTGACCACCTCGTCCCAGAACGGCATCGTGTGCCGGATCCCGTCGGACTTGGTGGCCGACACCACGTGCCTGCGCCGGGAGGCGGCCAGCTCGAAGGCGTAGTCGGCGATGCGGGCCACCCCGGTGCGGGTGAACACCGATTCCTGTACCGCCATCTCCTGCGGAAAGCTGCGGTAGAGCCGGCCACCGACCTCGGAGTACTCGCCCTCGTTGTTCTCCCGGACGACCACCAGGTCCACATCGCCCTGGCCGCCCTGGGCCAGCGGGCACGGTACCCCCGGGTAGGTGCGCACCGGGCGCAGGTTCACGTACTGGCGGAAGGTCCGCCGGATCGGAATCAGCAGCTCCCACAGCGACACGTGGTCGGGCACCCCCGGCCAGCCCACCGCGCCGAGCAGCACCGCGTCATGCTTGGCCAGGGTCTCCAGCCCGCCTGCGGGCATCATGGTGCCGGTCTCGGTGTAGCGGCGGCACGACCAGTCGAACTCGGTGCACACCAGGTCCAGCTCGCCCATCGCGTCCAGCACCTGCATGGCGGAGTCCATCACCTCCACCCCGATCCCGTCGCCGGGCAGCACCGCGATTCGCTGGACCATTGCTCTCCTTCGTGGGCTGTCAGGAACCGTAGTCGTTGGTGATAATCACGATCACGCCGGGTCGGGCGTCTGCGATGCCGGCGAACCGTGGCTGCACCCGCATCCCGAACTGGGCTCCGAGCGCCTCAGCGGCGGTGCGCTGATCGGTGCCCTGCTCGTAGTACACCGTGCTCGTCCAGATCCGGCCACCGGGATAGTTGCCGACCTCGGTCACCGTCCACCCGGCCGCGGTGAAGTCGTCTGCGGCGCGGGCGGCCAGGCCACGGATCGTGCTGTTGTTGTAGACCCGCAACTCGCCCCGCGAGTAACCCTTGTCGCCGGCCCTTTCGTCCACGCCCAGGCCTGGAGCGGGCACGACAAGAGCAGGCGCGGGACGGGATGGTGCGGGGCTGGCGGGTGCTGGTGCGGGACCGGTGGGTGCGGGGCTGGCGGGAGCGGGAGTGGGCGTAACCGGGGTGGTGGGGGCTGGCGGGGGGCTGCTGACCGGGGCTGAGGTCGGTGCCGGCCCTGCCGACGGGGTCTGCGGCTCACTGGTGGCGAGGGCCACCAACCCGATCACCACGCTGACTGCGGCCAACCCGAGCAGCGCCAGCCCACCCGCGCGTAGCGGCCGCCGGGCCCCGGTTCTTTCGGGCACGGTGCAGACTCCTCAGCCGCTACTGGGGATCGCCACTGAGCCGCCGAGCCGCCCTGGCCCGCTGACGGCTGGCCCGCAACCGGCGTAACCGCTTGACCAGCATCGGGTCGACGGCGAGCGCCTCTGGCCGGTCGATCAAACTGTTAAGAGCTTGGTAGTAGCGCGTCGCCGAGATGCCGAACAGCTCCCGGATGGCCTGCTCCTTGGCCCCGGCGTACTTCCACCACTGGCGCTCGAAGGCCAGCATCTCGCGCTCGCGGGAACTCAGACCCCCGGTCGGGCCTTCGATCGGGGGCAGCGCCTCTGCCGCGTCCATCACACTCCTCGGCTCGCGATCCCCCCGGCGGGGGCCAGGCGATACGGCCAGAATGACAGCTCTGTGATTCCAGCGCCATTGAACCACGGGACGGCCGGGCCGACCCGCCGGATCCCGCCCCGGCGTCTGGTGTGCTGCCCGCACCGCCGTGCAGGGTCGGGGCAGCGGCCTGCCGGCACGCGGCTACTGTCCTGCAGAATCATGACTGTTCGACCGATCCGGGTCGTCGGCGACCCCGTGCTGCACACCCCCACCAAGCCCGTCACCGAGTTCGGCGCCCCGCTGAAGTCCCTGGTAGCGGACATGTTCGCCACCATGGCGGCGGCCGAAGGAGTCGGGTTGGCGGCCAACCAGATCGGCGTGGACCTGCGGCTGTTCGTCTACGACTGCCGCGACGAGCACGGCCCCCGGCACCGCGGCGTGGTGGTCAACCCGGAGCTGGAGACCAGCGGTCTCCCGGAGACCATGCCCGACCCGGACGACGACTGGGAAGGCTGCCTGTCGGTGCCCGGCGAGTCCTTTCCCACCGGGCGGGCCGAGTGGGCGCGGGTCACCGGAGTCGACGCCGACGGCGCACCGGTCGTCGTCGAGGGCACCGGCCTGCTGGCCCGCTGCCTGCAGCACGAGACCGACCACCTCGACGGCATCCTCTACCTGGACCGGCTGGTCGGCCGGCACTCCCGGGAAGCCAAGCGCATGCTGCGCGCCCGCGGCTGGGGCGTCCCCGGTCTGACCTGGGATCCCACCACCGGCCCCCCCGAAGACTGACCCGGATCGCCGAGGAGGTCGCCCGTCGATCGCCGGACTCCGCCGCCGCGCAGTGCGCCCGGGGTGCCGTCAGCTCGTGATAGACCATCCCCGTGACCACCAACCCGATCGTGTCGACGGACGACCTCAGCGGGCTGCTACGTCGACTCGCTGATCGGGAGCGGGTGCGCAGCGAGGCCACCGTGCAGGCCGACGTCCGGCAGTTGCTGCTCACCGGCGGTCTCGGGCTCGGGGACCACGATCTCGACGTCCGGCTGGAGACGCAGCTCGGAGATCGCCGCCGGATCGATGTCGAGGTCGGCTTGACCGTCATCGAGGTCAAGAAGGATCTGCGCAATGCCGGCGTTGTCCGGGCTGCGGTGGACCAGCTCGCCGGTTATCTGGCGACCCGCGCCGCGCAGACCGGGCAACGCTATGTCGGCGTGCTCACCGACGGACGGGAATGGCGTGCCTATCACGAACGGGACGGCAAGCTGGTCGACGTCACCCAGCATCTTGTCAACCCGACCAGACCCGACACCGAGGCGGTGCTGTTCTGGCTCGAAGGCGTGCTGGCCACCCGGCAGGGGGTAGCTCCGACGCCGGCTGAGATCAGCGCCCGGCTCGGTGCCACCAGCGCGTCGTACGCCCTTGACCGCGCCACCTTGGCCGCGCTGTACGGCGAGCATGGCGCGCGCGAAACCGTCCGGCTCAAGCGGCAATTGTGGAGCCGGCTGCTGTTCAGCGCTCTCGGCACGCAGTTCACCGACGATGACGAGCTGTTCTTGGAGCACACGCTGCTGGTGAACAGCGCGGAGATCATCGCCCATCTGGTCGTCGGGCTCGATGTCACCGACATGCAGCCCGCCTCGCTGCTCGGAGGCCAGCGATTCGACCTCGCGGCCATCTACGGTGTCGTCGAACGTGACTTCTTCGACTGGATGCTGGACGTGCCGGGCGGCGGCGCCTTTGTCCGCACCCTGGCCCGGCGGCTGTCCCGTTTCGACTGGACCAATGTCGAGCATGACGTGCTGAAGGTGCTCTACGAGTCGGTGATCGGGTCGGACACCCGCAAGCAGCTCGGGGAGTACTACACGCCCGACTGGCTGGCCGAGCAGATCGTCAGCACGGCGGTCACCGACCCGCTGAGCCAGCGGGTGCTCGACCCGGCCTGCGGCTCTGGCACTTTCTTGTTCCACGCGGTGCGCCGCTATCTCGACGCGGCGGCTGTGGCCGGTATCCCCTTGGCCCGTAGCCTGGCCGGGCTCACCGACCACGTCCTCGGGGTGGATCTGCACCCGGTGGCCGTCACGCTGGCCCGGGTCACCTACCTGCTAGCCATTGGCCGGGAGCGGTTGCTCGCCCCCGATCGGGGGGCTATCACGGTGCCGGCCTACCTGGGTGACAGCGTGCAGTGGAACCAGCGGCTCGACCTGCTCACCGAGGGCCATCTCGTCGTCCCGACCGGAAGCGGCGAGCAACTGTTCGACGCCGAGTTTCGCTTTCCTGACAGGTTTCTCGACGATGCGGCTCACTTCGACCGGCTGGTCAGCAGCCTGGCCGACCAGGCCGCCAAACCTCGCCCTGCTGGGCAAAGGCCAACCCTTCCGACCGGTTTGCTGAACCGCCTCGCGGTCGCAGCCGAGGACTGTCCGGTAGTCGAGGAGAACTACCGGCTGCTGTGCCGGTTGTACGACGAGGGCCGGGACCACATCTGGAGCTACTACATCCGCAACCTGGCCCGCCCGGCTTGGCTGGCTCGCCCGGAGAACCGGGTCGACGTGCTGATCGGTAATCCACCGTGGCTGTCCTACCGGTACATGCCCGACGATATGCAGACCGCGTTCCGGCAGATGTCGGAGACGCGGCAACTGTGGCACGGCCGGGAGGTGGCCACGCACCAGGATCTCTCGGCGCTGTTCGTCGCCCGGACCGCCCAGGAGTACCTGACCGAGGGCGGCTCGTTCGCGTTCGTCATGCCGAACGCCGTTCTCGACCGCGGCTACTACGCCGGCTTCCGCGCCGGCAACTACCCGGACGCCAGGGAGCCGATCGCGGTCAGGTTCACTGGCTCCTGGGACCTCCGCCGCCTGCGGCCGCACTTCTTCCCCCGCGGCGCCGCCGTCGTCTTCGGCCAGCGCAGCACCACCCAGTACGGTACTCCACTACCGCTGCAAACAACCCGCTGGACCGGCCAACTTCCCCGCGGCACCGATACCTGGGATGTCGTCTCAAAACACATCACCCAGCATAACGCTGATCTCGTTGTCCACGACGAAGGTATGAAAGAATCTCCCTATGAACCCAGGTTCAGCCAGGGCGCGACCATAGTGCCTCGCGTGCTATTTATGGTCGACATCCAAGAAAGCGGTCCACTTGGTCTTGCCGCAGGAAGTCAGCGGGTTCGATCTGCGCGTAGCAGTACGGAAAAGATGCCTTGGAAGCAATTGGGCTCTCTCGAAGGAGTTGTCGAGAGCGAGTTCGTCAGGCCCATTCTGCTCGGTGCGAGCATCCTCCCGTTTCGCGTACTTTCCGCGAGACATGCAGTACTTCCGTTGGAAGGAACAGACCTCCTTGACGGGGAGCACCCCCGCCTAGATCTTTATCCTGGTCTCGCAGATTGGTGGCGAAGGGCTGAGCAGCTCTGGCTGTATCACCGAAGCAGTGACCGTTTGACTCTCCGCGATCAGCTCAATTTTCGCAATAAGCTGACCAACCAGCTACCAATACCGCCACTCCGTGTCGTGTATGCCAAGGCTGGCATGCACGTAGCTGCCGCCTTGATTAAGAATCCGCGCGAGATCATTGATCACAAGCTATATTGGGGAACAGTCGGAAGTCAAGCCGAGGGCCTTTACCTGTGCTCCATCTTGAACAGCTCGTCAATCACCGATCTTGTACGTCCGATGATGTCCTACGGGAAGGACGAGAGGGATATTGACAAGCATATCTGGAAACTGCCGATTCCGCTATTCGAAGAGAGCAACTCTCCACACCGTCGCCTGTCGGACCTCGACGAGCACTGCGCCAACCTCGTGGCTGCGCTCGATCTCAACAAGTCCGGTAACTTCGTCACGCTCCGCCGTCAGGTCCGCTCCGCGCTCGCCGCTGACCCATCAGCCGCCGAGATCAACGACATCGTGCTCGATCTCCTGGCCACGTAGCCCGCACTATCCGGGCGCAGCATCTCCGACAGCAGCACGATCGTCTCGGGGCTGATCTGGTGCTCGCGTGGTACCGGCGCGGGCACGAAGGCGTGGTATGCCGCCGACCCGCCGGTTGACACCCCACGACCCCAACGCGGGGCCTACAAACTTCGTGAGGTCCACGCGGCCGACCTATAACACTTCGGCCAGTTCGTTATAGGTTGGCACCGAAGCTGCAAGCATCGTTATAGGTCTCCTGGTGGGGGTTCCAAACCCCTTCAGCGGGTGCTGAGATGTAGGGTCGCCACTGCGTGATGCGCCGCAGGGGAGGGTGATCGGGTGAGTGCTGGGAGATGGTTGCACGTGGCGCACTCGGTTCCCGCGCCGCCGGATGGCTCGGGGGTGGGTGAGGTGATCCGGTGGTATCGCCAGCAGGCAGTCTGACCCAGCAGGACGTCGCGGTGATGCTGCACACCACGCAGTCGCGGCTGTCGAAGATAGAGACCGGAGCGCTCACGCTCGGGATCGACGAGCTGCGGTTCCTCGCCAGAAAGCTGAGCATCTCCCCGGAGCGGCTGGGCATCCTGCCGGAGCGGTCGGGCATCCTGGCGGAGCGCTGCGACGACACCAGTGCCCAGCCAGACCAGGCCCACGGGTTCGCGGGTGGTGCGCTGGCCAGCCAGCAGCACTGGAAGGCGGTGCGCGCCGAACTCAACGCCCACCGCGCAATGCTCGGTGACCTGGCCGCCGAGCTGTACCCGCAGACCCACCGCATCCCCGGCAGCACGGCGCTGACCCGGCCCGAGTGGCTGCCCGCGGCGCCGGTCGAGATCGCAGACATCGAGCTGTGCTGGGTCACCGATCCCGCCCGCCCGAGCATCACCGGCGGGATCGAGCAGACCACCTCGGCCCGCCCGCTGGCCACCGACGGCACCCGCTACGCCCGCTACTCCCATGCCCTGCGTGACCTCGCCCGGCCCAGGCTGCTCGACAACCGGCTCAGCTACCGCCTGCTCGACGTCAACTGGACCGGCACCAGTGGGCGGCTCGGCTTCGGCTACACCAGCTACTTCGAGAACCTTGACGTCTGTGAGGCAGCCGCCCACGAGTTCGCCCAAGCCTGGCTACGGGCGGGACGCACCCGGCCCAGCTCGGCGAGCCTTCCGTTGCGCCGGCATATCGCCGACTCGTTCGATCTCGCGGCTCGCCCGGTCTTGCCGAGCATCAATACGCTGACCATCCGTCGCGACCCGATTGACGGTCACCGCATGTATCTGCACCAGCGGGACGCCACAGCAGTAGCGGCTGCGGGCGGGATGTTCCACGTCATGCCCGCTGGCACCTTCCAGCCGGCCGGGCTCGCCCCGGCCCACCAGGTCAATGATTTCTCGTTGTGGCGCAATATCCAGCGGGAGTATTCCGAGGAGTTTCTCGGCAATCCCGAGCACGACGGCAACTCGGTGAACCCGATCGACTACGAGCACGACGAACCGTTCCGGTCCTTCACCGCAGCCCGCGACGCGGGCGACTTCCGGATCTTCGCCACCGCGATGGTCCTCGAACCGCTCACGTTGTGGGTTGAGCTGCTGACCGTGGCCGTGATTGCGGCACCCGCTTTCGATCGGCTGTTCGCCGGGATGGTGAGCGTCAACGAGGAAGGCTCGGCTGTGAGCATTGAGGCTGGGCGCCCGGCCACCGGTATTCCCTTCACCTCGCAGGCGCGGGAGCGGTTGCGCGCCGAGCCGCTGTCCCCGATCGCCCGGGCGGGTATCGAGCAGGCCTGGCAGCACCGTCACCTGCTGCTGGCACCCTGACCAGGTGCGGGTTCTGGTCACCGGCGCTGCCGGGTTCCTGGGTCAGGCGGTCACCGCTGCGCTGGCCCGCCGCGGCCACGAACCTATTGCTCTCGTCCGCGGTGACCGGCCCTTACCCCGGGATGTCGTCGCGGCGGTCCGCGGTGACGTGCGCGACGTCGACGCGGTGCGGGCCGCCGTCGCGGGCGTCGACGGGGTGTGCCATCTGGCTGCTCTCACCGCGGTCCGTGCCTCGCTCACCGATCCGCTGCCATACTGGCAGACCAACGTGGGCGGCACGCTCAACGTGCTGCAAGCCCTCACCGACCAGGCTGACCGGCGCGCGCCGCCGGCCCTGGTGCTCGCGTCCACGGCGAGCGTGTACGGCACCCCCGAGCACCAGCCGATCGGCGAGGACGCGCCGACGCTGCCGCAGAATCCCTACGGCGCGAGCAAGCTGGCCGCCGATCACGCGGCGGCCAGCGTGGCCACGACCGGTGCGCTGGGCGCGATCAGCCTGCGGGCGTTCAATGTCGCGGGCGCCGCGGGCGGGGTGGCCGACCCGGACCGCACCCGGCTCATCCCGAAGATCCTCGCCGTCCAGGCCGGCCTGGCGCCGGAACTGGTCATCAACGGGGACGGCTCGGCGGTGCGGGACTTCGTGCACGTCCTGGATATGGCTGAAGCCTTCGTGCTCGCGCTCGGCGCGTGCACCCCCGGGCGGTGGCGGGCGTACAACGTCGGCAGCGGGCGGCGCACCCGGGTGCTCGACGTGCTGCACGCCGCCGAACAGGTCACCGGCCGGCCGATCCCGATCCGGTACCGGCCGCCGGCTCCCGAGCCTGCGGTGCTCCTGGCCGACCACACCCGCATCAGCCACGACCTCGGCTGGGCGCCCCGCAACTCGGACCTGCCGACCATCCTCACCGACGGCTGGAACGCCCTGACGACCTCGTATTCTCCACTGGAATAGTCAGATCAAGAATATCGCAGAAACGATTTAGAAAAAGCCTCCCGGAACAATGGTCGCTGCCGTTTCCTGAAGTATGTTGCAGCCACCGCCCAGACCCAGTGACGACCACCGGAGGTTCCCATGCCAGGCAAAGCGCACAGTCCACGAGACGACATTCCCCCACCCGCAGTGATGCAGCGCGAGAATGAGATCAGCCGGGTCGTGCTGGCCGGGCGGCGCACCGATGATGGCGCCCGGTGCTCAGTTATGCAGGGAGATCCACGTCACCGGATCACAGATCGAGATGCAGGCGCAGCGCACCGTCGAGTTGGGCCAGTAGATCTGCCGGCAGGACGCCGACACAGCGCCCTACGCGGACCGCAGCGACCGATCGGACCTGCTCAGCCTGGGCCTTGGAGTCTCGGCGCAGGCCACACTCGGCGGCCGGGAGCAGCACCTGAAACGGGTGGATGCGGGTGGTGTTCGACGTCACGGGCACCACCGTGAGCACTCCAGAACCGGTTCGCTGCGCGGCGGTGTTCGCGCCGTTGTTGCTCACGATCACCGCCGGGCGCCCCTTGTCCGCCTCGGCACCGAGCACCGGGTCAAGATCGACGAGGCGGATCTCTCCCCGTCTCATCAGCCGTCGAGTCCGTCGGCGGCGGTGGCTTCCCACAGCGAGGCGTCGGGGCTCGCTGTCCAGTCGGCCCAGGCCCGCTCGTAGGAGTCGGACAGGGCATGCTCGCGCAGCAGCGCGACCGCGCGCTGCACGGTAGCCGAGCGGGACGGGACATCGTGGGAGGACGCATAGTCGTCCAGGAACTCGACGTCCTGCTCGGACAGGCTGATACTTACCTTCATACTAGCCATACTACCAGCTCAGGTTTAATGTACTACCAACGCTGCGACCCAGGTGCCGACTGGAACACCCCCCGCCCTGATGGCGTTGCTCTGGCAACGGTGTAATTCAGCCAGTGAGGTGGTGGTCGCGGTGGACCCGCTGGACTCCTACTCGCGCACGGTCAGCTCGGTGGCCGCGGCGCTCACCCCGCATGTGGCCAGCCTACGAATCGGACCCGGCGGGGGATCGGCCGTCGTCTTCGCCGACGACGGGCTACTGCTGACCAACGCGCACGTGGTCGGCCGCGCCCGGGACGGCCAGGCGGCGTTCACCGACGGCACCGAGACCCGCTTCGACGTGGTGGGTGCCGACCCGCTGTCCGACCTTGCGGTGCTCCGAGCCCGGGGCTCCACGCCGGCGGCGGTCATCCTGGGCAACGCCGACGAGCTGGTGGTCGGGCAGCTGGTGGTCGCCGTCGGCAATCCCCTCGGGCTCGCCGGATCGGTGACCGCCGGAGTGGTCAGCGCACTGGGT
>DASTLT010000310.1:0-48644 GCA_035714625.1 Pseudonocardiaceae bacterium
CTGGCGCAACGGCCGCCCTTCAAAGGCCGCGCCGAGGACGTCGAAGACCTTTCCTTGATAGGCCACCCGCTGTTGCTCGATCTTCTCCAACAGCCGGAGAAAAACAGCTCCCTCCCGGGTATCCTGGGCGACCAGGTTCCACAGGTGGCAGACCTCGTTCTGGCCGATCCGATGGATACGACCGAACCGTTGCTCAATCTTGTTCGGGTTCCAGGGCAGGTCGTAGTTGACCATCAGGTGGGCGCACTGCAGGTTCAGTCCCTCGCCTGCGGCGTCGGTGGCCACGAGCACCGCGCATTCGGGGTCCTGACTGAACAGCTCCTGCACGTGGCGGCGCTCATCGCGGCCCACCCCGCCGTGGATGGTCACCACCACATTATCCCGGCCGAGCAATGCCCGGATTTGACCGACCAGATAGGTGAGGGTGTCCCGATGCTCAGTGAAAATGATAATCTTGTGGAGCTTGCCTGCCGAGTCGCGCACCGCCTCGTCGTCGAGCAACAGCCCGCGTAGCTCGGTCCACTTCCGGTCGGTGCTGGAGTAGCGCACCCGTCGGGCGAGTTCCACCAGATCGGCCAGCACGCCAAGCTCGGTGTCCAGTTCAGCGACGGTACGGGCCGCTGTGGCCGCATCCACCACATCGTCTTCCAGGGTCTCCCGCTCGTCGCTGGCCAGCTCATCCAGGTCATCGTCGACACTGTCCAGCTCGCCTTTGCCCAAGAGCTTGAACAGCCGTTCCCTCAGCCTGCGTTCTGCCGCGGCGTCGCGGACGGCGAGCATCTCCTGCCGCCGTTGTCGCAGGCGTTCTGACCTGCGCTCCAGGGACCGCAAGACGGCCTCGGGACTGGACGCCACCCGGCGCTGCAGCACGGTCAGCGCGAAACCTACCGTGGTGCCCCGGCGACGGTCGCCCTGATCTGTCAGCCGAACTGCGCGGGTCATCTCCTCCCGGACATACTGCGTGACCGCCTCGTACAGCTCTGCTTCGGTAGCAGAAAGCTGATAGGCAACGGTGGTAGCGATCCGCTCCGGAAACAGCGGCTTGCCCGCAAAGGTGAGCAGCTCCTCCTTAACCATACGACGCATAAGGCCAGTAGTGTCGATCGAGTGCACCCCCTCGCGGTAACGACCTTCGAACCGATCCGGATCGAGCAGTGCCAGGAACAGTTGGAAGTCTTCTTCCTTACCGGCGTGCGGGGTCGCCGTCATGAGCAGCAGGTGCCGCGTGAGCCGGCCCAGGAGTTGGCCGAGCTGATAGCGCTTCGTGGTCTTCAGCTCGGTTCCGAAGTAGTGCGCGGACATGCGGTGCGCCTCGTCGACGACGACCAGGTCCCACTCGCTACCTGCGAGGTGGACGAGCAGCTCGGAGGATCGCGACAACTGGTCCATGCGGGCGATAAGTAGCCGGTGCTGCCTGAAGACGTCACCGCTGGCGGGTCTGGGGTCGGCGAGTCGGCGATTGAGCAGTTCAAAGTTCAGATTGAACTTGTCCAGCAGCTCTTCCTGCCACTGGTCGACCAGACCGCCCGGGGCGACGACCAGGCAGCGTTCGAGGTCGCCACGTAGGAGGAGTTCCTTGATGTAGAGGCCAGCCATGATGGTCTTTCCGGCGCCCGGATCGTCAGCGAGCAAGAAGCGCAGCGGAGTGCGCGCCAACAGCTCACCGTAAACGGCCTTGAGCTGATGCGGCAGTGGTTCCAGCTCACTGGTGCTCACCGCCAGCATCGGATCGAACTGTGCGGCCATCCTGATCCGCAATGCCTCTGCGGCCAAGCGGAACTCGGCGCCGTCACCGTCGAGTGCCCAAGTGGATGATTGCTCAACGACTCCGTTTGCCGGTGCGCCTTGGGGTAGCTGGGCAAACCCGGTGGGCAGAGGCGCGGACGAGTGAAGTGCCTGCTGCTTGCCCTCGCTCGTCATCGGCGCGCCCCCCACTCCTTCCGGAAGATCCAACTGCGCAGACCATGCGGGGCCTCTGGGCACCGGTAGTCTGATGCGGCCCTGGTTCCACCCTGCAGGGTGCCACTACTTGCCATCTCTGTCAGTTTGCGGAGCGTTACAGCTCGATGTTGATGACAATGCAACTATTACACGTAGGTGCAGCTCGTCGAGCACCAGGAACCACAGTCCCTCGGCGCCCGGAGGAGTGAGCGGCGCTCATCCGGCCGGGTGAGCACCAGCTCCAGCATCACGTAGTTGGTGAGCAGGATGTCCGGCGGGTTGCGCAGGATCCGTTTCCGGTCCTCGTCAGTTGACCGGGTGGGTTGAACGGAGGCGTTCTTGATGGGAGCGGTGCCATGACAGGCGGTCGGCTCGCCGGTCCGATGAGGGCGGTCATCCATGACAGGTACGGATCACCCGATGTCCTGGGTGTCCGGGAGATCGACAAGCCGGTCATCAACCAGGACCAGGTGCTGGTACGCGTTCACGCGGCGGGTCTGCACGTGGGTGACTGCTTCGGCGTCAGAGGCGCGCCGCTTCCCATGCGCCTGGTTACCGGCTTGTTCAGGCCCCGGTACGGCGTTCCGGGATTCGACGTGGCGGGACAGGTCGAGGCAGTAGGTGGCAAGGTGACGCAGTTCCGGCCGGGTGATGAGGTGTTCGGCGTGTGCGGTGGCGCCTGCTCGGAGTACGCATGCGCCGGAGCAGACAAGCTCGCGCTGAAGCCGGCCAATCTCACGTTCGCCGAAGCAGCGGCCGTACCGACCTCCGCGCTTGCCGCCCTCCACGCTCTTCGCGACGTGAGAAAGGCGCAGCCAGGGCAGCGGGTCCTGATCAACGGTGCGTCAGGAGGCGTGGGCACTTTCGCCGTGCAGATCGCCAAGTCGTTCGGAGCGGACGTGACCGGGGTGTGCAGCACCAGGAACGTGGAGCTGGTCCGTTCCCTCGGCGCAGACCATGTGATCGGCTACACCCGAGAGGATTTCACCCAGGGTGGGCCGCGTTACGATGTCATCTTCGACAGCGTGGAGAACCGCTCCTTGTCGGACTGCAGGCGCGCACTCACGCCCAGCGGGACCCTCATCCTCAACAGCGGTACGGGGGCGCGCGGTTTCCGGCTGATGGTTCGCCTGGTCAAGCCGCTGCTGTTGACACCGTTCACGCGGCATACCTTGCGCCGGTATCTTTCGACCCCGAATCATCGGGATCTGGGCGTTCTGAAGGAACTTATCGAATCCGGGAAGCTCGCGCCGGTCATCGACTGGACGTACCCGCTACCCGAGACTCCGGCTGCCCTCCGCTACATCGAAGGTGGACACGCCCGAGGAAAAGTCGTCATCACCCTGTAAGCCGCCAACCTCGCCCGCCAGCTCACCGAACAAGCCAGCCCGCTGCAGCGGCGCGCCTACGCCATCCGGCTCCGCACCCTACGCTCCCACCACCCCGGCCTGCCCGGCCTCGACCAACTCATCGAGATCATGAACCCGGACAGCACTGCACCCGACCACACGCCCCGCGAAAGGCCCCGTCTCAGCCCCGGCTGGCGCCTACGATGTCTGACCCGATCCGGACCAGCAGCGTCACCAAGGCCAGCAGCAACACCCCCCACCAGGACCGTCGTCCGGTTCATGACCGCCTCCCACCTCGTCGCAGCGACGGTCATGCCGGACAGGACCATGTCCGCGCCCACCAGACTCGCAGGCTGGGGTGTTCCGTACCTCGGGTCCGTCGGGATGCCGTGCAAGACTGGCCAGGACATGAGGAGCCCGCTGTGACCGCTCTTCCCCAGCCATTGGATCACCTGCTGACCATCGCCGAGTACGCCGAGCTCGGCGAGACCGAAGCGGGATACACCGAGCTGCTGGAAGGCCGCCTGCTGATGTCGCCGAGCCCGGTGCCCGATCACAACTTCGCCGCGGCTGAACTGGTGGTGCAGGTGCGTCCCCAGTTGCCGGACCACCTCGAAGTGATCCCGGACGTCGACATCGACCTGCAGCTTGCCGGTCCCGATCAGCCGGGGTTCTCCCGCCGACCTGACCTCGTCATCATCCAGTGGGGCGCACGTTCGCGGGTGCGTAGGGAGGGTGGGCTGATTCGTGCCTGCGAAGTGCTCGTCGTGGTTGAGATCGTCTCACCCGGCTCTCGCCGGACCGACTACGTGACCAAGCGCGGCGAGTACGCCGACGCTGGCATCCCGCATTACTGGATCGTGGAGCTCGATGAGCCGGTGTCGCTGGTGAACTGCCACCTCGCCGAAGGCTTCGGCTACCAGGACGGCGGCAGTGTCACCGGTGTCTTCACCACCACCGAACCGTTCCCGGTTCGCCTCCTGCTGGATCGGCTGCTCTGAGTCAGCGCAAGCCTCAGCCGCGACCTTCAGATCCGGCTGCCGGCAGGCACCGGTGGGAGTGAAGTGAAACACGACTCGATCCCCCTACTTGGCCAGCCATTTCTTGGTCTCCGCCGACAGATGCGCGGAAGCATCATAGACACCTTCGGTCTTCTTGATGTATCGGGCCATCTCCGGGGAGGACCAATGTGAGATCCCCAACGACGACGGAGGTGTCGTCCTGCTCAAGGCCAGAATTCGTGCGCGTATCCTGTCCGGGATCTGGCGTGGTCCCCCGGGTGAGGCGCGCTCGAAGGCCTGATACTCAAAGGTGGCTTCGAACTTGCGCACCAGCACTGGCGTGGCGAGATCCGCACCTGCGCGCCGAACCGTCGCACCAGCTCGTCGAGTGCGCGGCGCTCAGTGGCGCCCCGGGGAGATTGTGGTGATCACCCGCGGTGGCCTGTCCCGGGGGCGCAGCGCTTCAAGCGACGTCGGGGACGGCGCGCAGCGCACGGGTGTGCAACGGCTCGTAAGCGTCTACCGAAAACCCTCGTTCACGGATGCAGGGTTGCCCGGACGGGCAACGCCGTCGCCGTCGGCTCAGCGGACCGGTGCAGATCCGGTAGCTTTGTGGAAGCTCCGTTACGTGGCACGGGGGTTGTGATGGCGGAGAGCCAGGACCGTTGGGTCGCCCGGTTGACGCCCACTGCGAGCAGCAACATCGACCTCCTGCTGGCCCTGCCCATCGGAATGGACGTGTGGGAGCGCCGTGGCGACGTGTTGGTGGTAGGAGCAAGCCAGGCGCAACTGCTGGAGTTGGAACGCCGGCAGTTGGCCCACGTGGAGCGACTGTCCACTCAGGCAGAGTTCGAGGCACAGGCCCAGCGGCGCGCTGACCGTGACGATGAAGGTAGGTTGGAATGAGCGTGATCGCGAAGGTGACGTCGACCAGTCCACGGGCGCCGTTGGCACAGTTGTTGACCTCTCCGCTGGGACTTGACGTGTGGGAGGTCAAAGCTGATCACCTGGTGCTGCAGGCCACCGAGGCTCAGGCCGAGCGGCTGGAACAGATGGGTTACGGCGTCGAGCAACTGCACGAGACGGAGTCGTACCTGTCGGCCTTCGCCACCGCGGAGGCTGTCGCCGGCTATCACTCGGCGGAGACCTTGGAGGCGGACCTGCGGCGGTTGGCTGAGGAGAACCCCGAGATCGCCGAGCTGCACGAGATCGGCCGCAGCGTGGAGAACCGTCCGATCTGGGCGCTGCGGCTGGGGGAGCGCCGGGGCAGCACGCTCAAGATGGCCTTCCTGGGCTGCCATCACGCCCGCGAGTGGATCTCCGTCGAGGTGCCGTACCTGCTGGCCGAGCACGTGGTCGCCAATGCCACGACCAACCCGGTGCAGCAGTGGCTGCAAAAAGGGGAGATCTGGGTGGCGCCCATGGTGAACCCGGACGGGCATGAGCACACCCGTACCCAGGAAAGGTTGTGGCGGAAAAATCGCCGTCGAAATCCGGACGGCAGCATTGGTGTCGACCCCAACCGCAACTATGGCTACATGTGGGGCACCCTCAACGTCAGCACCTCAAGTCACGTCCCCCGCGACGATACCTATGTAGGCCCCCGGGCATTCTCCGAGCCGGAGGTCCGGGCAGTTCGCAACCTGGTGGCCCGCGAACTGTTTGCCGGATTGATCACCTACCACAGTTACTCGCAACTGATCCTGTTCCCCTGGGGATACACTTCCGATCCCATCATCGATCCCACCGATCGGGCCGAGTTGGAGGATCTCGGCAACGACATGCAGCGGCTGATCCGCGAGGTGCACAGCGAAACGTACACCGTCCAGCAGTCGGCGCAGCTCTACCCCACGGCCGGGGACACCACCGACTGGACCTACGGCGAGTACGACATTCCCTCATTCACTGTAGAGCTTCGACCGGCAACTCAGGCTGAAGGCGGGTTCATACTGCCGCCAAGCCAGATACAGCCGACCTGGGAGGAGAATCGGCCGGCAGCTCTGCACTTCATCAGCCACATCTTCGAGAAGGACTGAGCGCAGGTCACCGCGGTCATCACGGGATCGGGCAATGGTGACGGTCAAGACGTCCCGGCACGCTTCTCGAATTGCACTGTCCGCGACCTGAGGTCCACGCCGGTGACGGCGAAGCCGGCCGCCAGCCACGCCTTGGCCTGCCGCGAGCCGGTGGAGTTCGCCCACCAGGTCCTGGTCGAGGCCGACTTCGGGAGTCCACCGGGCACCAGTGCCATGATCTCCGCGAAGCGCATCTCGACCCGATTGCTGTCCTGCGCGGCCAGGTGGTCGTACAGCGGCCGGTACTTCCCGGTGACCGGCTCGTGCACCGTCGGGCCGGACCGCCCGGACGGCTCGGACGCAGCCGGTTCGCCACCCCCGGCGGCACTGTCCTCGCCTGCTCCGGAATCGAGGACGGTCAGCGCCGCCACCGCTTGGGGGGGAAGATCGACGACTGGGCCGGCGCCGTCGGCGGGCAGCGTGAAGCTGGCCGGTGGGGGGCCGAACACGCGCCGGGTGGCGCTGATGATCAGACGACCGAATGCGTGGTTGCCCGCGGCCCCGATACCCGCGCCGATGCCGAACGGCAAGATCTTGCCCAGCGCCATGACGCCGCGGTTGCGCGGGTACTGGGTCATGAACCAGTGGCCGAGCGTCTTGTTGAGCGTGCTGATCGAGGACATCGGGACCAGATCGGCCAGCAGCTTTCCCCAGCGCTCGCCCGCGTTTCCGGCCGCCTTCTCGACCAGCATGGCCCCACCGTCGCCGAGCATGACGGTGAGCACCATCGCGCGGCGGCGCTCGACCTCCGCCACCCGGACGGCGTGCACCTCGGCGACGGCCAGGGTGAACAGCGCGGTGGTCTCCAGGAAGAACGCCGTCTCCCCGGCGCTCAGCGCGAGGGCCAGACCGGTCCCGGCACCCGGCACCGCGGCGGCGCCGCCCAGGAGCGCTCCGGCGCCGGTGACCGTCGCCAGGTACTGCCGCTCCAGGGTGGTGATGATCTCCGCCGGAGTCGCGGCTGGGCGCGTCCGGCGAAGTCGCTGGATATAACCGGCGACGGCCGGGTGCTGAACGCCAATGACCTTCTCGACGCCGCCGTGCACCACCGCAGGGAGGTCCTCCGCGCGCCCGTCACCCATCTCCAGCTCCCATCTTCAAGATTCAGCCCGTGGTGCCCCCACCTCCTGTCCAGGCCAGCATCCCAGCTTGCGGGCGAGAACGCCGCGCACGCCGCGCGCGTGTACGCGCCTTCACACCAGCATGCAACCCCCTACCCCCGAAGCTGTGGACTACCGGGGGCACTGTGCACAACTCGCCGCCATGGGGCCACGACCAGCCCGGGCGCGGGGTGGGGAGCACCTAATCTCACCGACAACAGCCGCCCACCAGAGAGCGGCCACGGAGATCGGGGGTTGTCATGTGAGTCGTCTCGCTACTGCGGCCGGTGCGGGAGCCGGAGCTGCCAGGCCGCTCCAACACCTCACCGACTCGGATCGCTGGGTGGTCGAGTGCATGCCCTCACTGTGAGTGAGAACCCGCGCTGCGGGGAGTGGCCACACTAGTGGCCAACAGACTCCAGAACGGCCACCAAGGTCAGGAGCGCTCGATTTCGGTCATCAGCATGCGCAGGGTCAGGGAGTGTTTCTCTGCCGGTAGCGCGCCCAGTGCGGTGCGGGCATAAGCGGCCCCACCCTCGCGGTCTCCGGCGCGCACGAGCATCAGGCCCCGGTGCATCTGCAGGTGAGTGCCGAACCGGGGCAGCGACTCCGGCAGCGACCGGGCCGCCTCATCCTGGGCCTGCTCGGCAACCTGCTCCTCACCTAACCGGGCGGCCAGCAGGGAGATGAACACGTTGAACCGCCACCAGGGCACCGCATAATCGGACTCGGCATCCTCGGACCCGGCGACATCAAACACCCGCCGTCCCTCGTCCAGCAGTGCCAGCGCGGTGCCGACGTCACCGCGCAGCGCCGCGACGTGTGCCTTGCCCATCACCGCGTTCAGCCGGCCCAACGACGCCCGCTCGTCCAGCGCAAGGGCCTGCTCGGCCAGCACGTCGGCAGCATCCAGGCAGGCGCCCTCGTAACCCAGCGCGATCGCCGCCCGCCCCCGCACCCACACCCGGGTGTCCTGATCCCCGGACCGGTCAGCGAACGTCGCCGCATGCTGATACCAGGTCAGTGCCTTCGCGCCGTCCGCACCGGGAAACGTCTTGCCGTACAACGTCGCCAACCTGGCCGCGACCCCCCACAACCGCGGGGTGTCCAACTGCTGCTGCAAGACCACCAGGTCCGCAGCCAGCCGCTGCTGCATCTCAGCCGGCCCGCAGGTCATGTAGTCCCGGCCGTAGATACCGACCCGCTCGTCCCAGTCCTGCAGCGACGGGTAACCCCCGACCAGCGCGGCGGCAAAGCCCCGCTCGATCAGATCCGAAGCCACCAGATGCGCAATGCTCACCTCGCCGACATCGGTCAGAAAATGGCGACGATCCACGCCTGCTCGCTCCAGGATCTCGACCGGACCTGCAACGCGGTCGCCAGGTGCCGCAACCACCACAGGCCGGGCACCCGTTTACCGGTCTCCCAGCGCGAGATCGTCTCCCGGGTCACCGTGTCCCGGTTCGCCACCTGGCACACCGCACTCGCCAACCGCGACTGCGACCAGCCCAACAACTCCCGCAGCTCCCGGATCAGCGCACCCAACAGCACCACCTGGGCCTCTGACCCGCTCCCATCCTCCCCAGACACCCGGCCCAGCCTCCTCCCGGAACATCACGAAACCCACGCTACGGCAGAGCCGGTGGGCAGACGCACGCGACATCCCCGTGTCCCCGGGCACAAGGAAACCGCGGGGCGCACCGAGAAGACACCCGGCCCATCTCGACCTACGCCGAAGTGGGCCGACCGGGGCGCACCGGCCAGTGCGCGCAGGTGCCTGCCCATCTCGGCTGGCTGGGACCATGGGAGCAGATGGCGTCGGCTCGGCGAGCTAATCGGACACCCAGTGGATCCGGGTACGGTGGGCGGTCAGACCGAAAGGGTGGAGGTCAAACGACATTGAGACGCCACCTGTCCTGAACGCCTTGCTGCCGGTGGCAATGCGGGGGCAGGGCCGGGAGATCGGCAGGGGGACGAGAGGGGAGGGGACGGAGAGGGAGGGGACGGAGAGGGAGGGGACGGAGAGGGAGGGGCGCTGAGCGCCGCGTGGGTGGGACGCTCAGCGCCGGTTGGGGCGGGGCGTGCCGGAGAGGAACGACCTCTCCGGCTAGCCGCCTGACACGACGTAGCCATCGCACAGGCCGGGGCTCGTGCCTGCCAGGGGCTGGCGGGCAGGAATGCGGACCATGTCCACTCGCTCCTTCTGTCGGGGCCGGGTCGTCACCCGGCGGTTGCTGCCCCCTAACAGTCGGTGCCGGCACGTCCCCCGGTCATGGGACGGGCACCTGCGTGCCCTAGGACGTTCGCCCGGGTCAACCTGGTGCGAGCAGGTGCGGGGTCGGCGCGGACGGGACGAACGTCCCGTCATTTCCGCACGGGTAATCACCGAAATCTGGGTGCCGTGCACCGGTCGCCGGGGGACGATATGCAGCAGCCGGATCGTGGTTACCGAGCAGTACGACTGCGGTACCCGCCGTCACGCGGACGGTGCCGCACGGAGGAGAGCTCGTGAAGGAGCGCCTGCATGTCTTGATCGTGGACGACCATCCAGTCGTGCGGCGGGGTCTGCGCACGATGCTCGAGGGGGAATCCTGGGTGGAGCAGGTCACCGAGGCCGCCACGGTCGCTGAGGCGATCAAGGAGGCGGTCCGCCAGCAGGTGCAGGTGGTGGCGATGGACGTCGGGCTTCCGGACGGGGACGGGATCGACGCCACCCGTCGCATCCTGCGGGCCCGGCCCGAGGTCAAGGTCCTGGTGCTCACCATGACCGATGACGAGGACATCGTGGCCCGGGCGCTCGACGCGGGGGCGCGGGGCTACCTGCTGAAGGACACCGACCCGGAGACCGTCATCGACTCGCTGCGCACGGTCGCCGCCGGGAGCCTGGTGCTCGGCCCCCGGATCGGGATGGCGGTCATCATGGCCGGGCACCGCCAGCCAGCCCGGCTGCCGGCCCCGCTGGACCAGCTCACCCCCCGCGAGTACGAGATCTTGACCCTGCTCGCGGCGGGGGAGAGCAACGCCCGCATCGCCCGCCGGCTCGGGGTGACCGAGAAGACCGTGCGCAACCAGCTCACCAACGTGTTCAGCAAGCTGGGGGTGGCCGACCGGGTGCAGGCCGCGCTGCTCGCCCGAAAGATGGGTGTCGCGGAATGACCGGCCCAGCAACTGGCAGCCTGACCAGGAGCGCCTCGGTGGCGAGCGAGCCGGCGCAGGAGGCACTGCGCCTGGTCCAGGTCGCGCCCGCGCGGTCACTGCAGCAAGCCCGCGAGGCGGTGGGCGCGGCCCGGGCCGCCCGGGATCCGGCCGCGGAGTCCGTGGCGGAGCGGGCGATGGGCCTGGCCTGGAGCTACGTGGGGGACCTGGACGAGGCGATCCCCCATCTGCGTCGCTCAGTCGCGCTGGGCCGGCGGGCGCGGGCCCCGGTGCTGGTCGCGGAGGCCCGGATGTCGCTGGCGTTCGCGCTCGGCCGGCGCGGTCGCCTGCGCCGGGCGCTGCGGGAGATCGAGGCCGCGCTGGCCGATCTGGACGGGGTGGCCCGCGCCCGGGCCCTGGTGCAGCGTGCGGTGATCCACCATCAGCTCGGGCAGGCAGATGAGGCGCTGGCCGGGTACCGCCGGGCGCTGCCAGCGCTGCGCCAGGCCGGGGACCTGGAATGGGTCCAGCGGGTGCTGGCCAACCGGGCCATCGAGCACGCCTTCCGCCATGCCTACCCCGCAGCAGAGGCCGACCTGCAGGAAGCCGCCCGGATCTGTGACCAGCTCGGCCTGGCGCTGGCCGCCGGGATCGTGCAGGAGAACCTGGCGTTCGTCAACGTCCGGCGCGGCGACGTGCCCGCCGCGCTGCGCCACTTCGACCAGGCAGAGCGGCGCTACCGCGCCCTGGGCGCGCAGACCGGTTCGCTGCTCACCGATCGCAGCGAGCTGCTGCTGTCCGTGGGACTGGTCTTCGAGGCCCGGATCGTCGCCGAGCAGGCGGTGGCCGAGCTTACCCGGGACCACCGCCAGGTCGCGCTGCCCGAGGCGCACCTGCTGCTGTCCAGGGCCGCGGCCCGGGACGGCGACCCGCAGCGCGCGCTCGACCAGGCCGAGCGGGCCGTGCGCGCGTTCCGCCGCCAGCAGCGCTCGGCGTGGGCGGCGCTGGCCCAACTGCAGTTGCTGACCACCCGGGTGGCCGAAGGCTCCCGCCCGGTGCGCCCGGCCCAGGCGGCGGCGGTGGCCGACGCGCTCGACGCGGCAGGTTGGTCCGGCCCCGCGGTCGAGGCGAAGCTGCTGGCCGGGCGCCTCGCCCTCGACCGCGGCCAGTTGCCCGTCGCCCGCACCCACCTGCACGCCGTCAGCCGGCGCAGGTACCGGGGTCCGGCGGCGATGCGCGTCCAGGCCTGGCATGGGACGGCGCTGCTGCGCCTCGCCGAGGGAGACCGCCGGGGTGCTGTCTCCGCGGTCACCGCCGGACTGCGCATCCTCGACGAGCACCAGGCCTGCCTGGGCGCGACGGACCTGCGCGCTTCGGCAGCCGGGCGGCGCACCGAGCTCACCCGCCTCGCGCTGCGTATCGCGCTGGCTGACGGTCGCGCCGACCGGGTGCTGCACTGGGCGGAGCGGGGCCGCGCCCAGCGGCTGCTGCGCACCCTGCACCCACCCGCCGACCCGGTGCTGGCCCGTCATCTCGCCAGGCTGCGCGGCACCGTCGCCGACATCGAGCAGGCCCACCGGGCCGGTCAGCGGGCCGGCAAGCTGCTGGCCCAGCAGGCGGCTCTGGAGCGGCTGATCCGGGACCACTGCCGCCAGCAACCCGGCGAGCCGGGCAGCCCGACGGCCGAACCACCCCGCCCCGAGATCCTGGGCCGAGCCCTGGGCGGCGCCGCGCTGGTCGAGTTCATCGAGGTCGACGAGGTGCTGCAGGCCGTCACGGTGGTCAACGGAGCCATCCGGCTGCACCGGCTCGGTGCGGCGGCCCACGTCAGCCGGCTCGCCGATGCGCTGTCCCTGGCCCTGCACCGGCTCGCTGCGGGTCGCCCGGCCCAGGGCAACGGGGCCGGGTGGGCCGCGCTGCGCCGGGTCGCCGGGCAGCTCGACGAGGCGCTGCTGCGCCCGCTGGCCGCCCACCTCGGGGACCGGCCGCTGGTGCTGGTACCCACCGCAGCCCTGCAGGCGGTGCCCTGGGCGACCCTGCCGTCCTGCGCCGGGCGCCCGGTCACGCTCGCCCCCTCCGCGGCGCTCTGGCACGCCGCGCAGCGCCCCGGCACCGCATGCGGGCCGGTCCTCGCGGCAGCCGGGCCGGATCTGCCCGGGGCGCAGGCGGAGGTGGAGACGATCGCGAGCATCTACGGCGGTAGGTCGATCAGCCTCTCCGGTGCCGCGGCGACGGTGGAGGCGGTCGGGGCGGCGCTGCGCGGCGCCGGGGTCGCCCACCTCGCCACGCACGGCCGGATCCGCGGCGACAACCCGCTGTTCAGCTCGCTGCGCTTGGCCGACGGCCCGCTCACCGTCTACGACCTGGAGCGGTTCGACGCCGTGCCGCACACCGTGGTGCTGGCCGCCTGCGACGCCGGGCGCTCGGTGGTGCGGGCCGGGGACGAGCCGCTCGGGCTCAGCGCGGCGTTCCTCAGCCTGGGCACCCGCCAGCTCGTGGCGGCCGTGGTCCCCATCCCGGACGGGGCGGCGGTCGAGCTGATGGCGGGGTTCCACCACCTGCTCGCCGCCGGGGTCAGCGCCGCCGAGGCACTTGCCCAGGTGCAGCAGCAGTGGGCCGCCGGCCCGCCAGGGGTCAGCGCGGCGGCGGCGGGTTTCGTGTGCATGGGCGCCGGTCTGGCCGTGCCTGGCGCCGGGACACACCCGCCACTTCAGCCCGGCCGGCCGGGACGCCTGTCCCATGTCTCGGGGACACCCCCACCGGCACAGTGAAACAGACCAACCGGAGACAGACCAACCGGCCAGACTCGAAAAGGGAACGGACATGAGCGCAGGGCAGTCGGCTCCGATGATCTTGGCCATCGGTGCCCAGGACAACTTCTTGCACGTCTACCACGATGTCCAGGAATTACTTCAGGACCACCAGATCGGAGCTGACCAGGCGAAGTCCGGTCCGCTGGAGTTCTTCGACAGTGCGGGTTACCGGCTTGCCGGGCGGTACAGCTCGGAGTGGCGGCTACACGATTTGACTCCGACCGAGGAAACGCCTGACCAGGACCTCGTCCGGCGGCGGGTGCAGAACTGCATCAACTACCTTCGGTCGTACATCAAGAGCCACCCCGAGGAGCTCACCTCGTACCAGATGACCGAGGACGAGGCGCTCGCCCGTTGCCCAGATCTCGGCGGGCCATCGCACCTGCAAGCCTTCCTGGAGACGTTGACACACCGCCGCAGGGACGAGATCAGCGTCGCCCACCGTACCAACGACTTCTGGCACAACCTCTGGCACGGCTCGGGTTGGCAGGACTAGCACCGCGACCGTAGTCAGGAGCTTGTGATGAAGCCGTCCGAGGCGCGACTGCCGTCGTCGATCCAGTTCCTTGCCGGCGCAGCCGCAGTAGTCGTTGGCATTGCCGTCATCATCGGTCAACTGGCCGGCAAGGGGGTGGGCGGTGGTTTCCTTGGGCTGAGCGCAGGGATTGCTGTGCCGTTCACGATCCTCGGGGTGCTCGTGCTGATGAGCGCCCCGAGGCAGCCCGTCGGCCTGCTGATGACCGCCGCCGGAGTGGCGGCCACCGCCAGTCTGCTGGGAATCAGTTGGACGGACTATGCGCTGTTGGCCTGGCTGGGGCAATGGCCCTGGTTCCTCAGTGTCAGCTTGATCTTCATCGCGATCCTCCTTTTCCCGGACGGACGGCTGCCGTCCGCACGCTGGCGACCGGTAGCCGCAGTGCTCATCGCCGGGATGGCCGTCGCAACGGTGGGGCTGGCCACGGTTGCCATCAGCTATCCGGAGTTCATCACCAACCCACCGGCCCAGCTCAGCTCGTGGGGGCAGTTGTTAGGCCAGATCATCAAGGCCGCGGCACTGGTTGCGGTCCTGGGCTACCTCGCCGCCGTGGGGTCGCTGTGGTCCCGCTGGCGACGTGCCGACGTCGACACCCGCAGGCAGTTGATGTGCCTGTTGCCCGCCGGTATCGGGTTGATCGTCGGCATCTTTCTTGAGTCGTTGGGAATTGACGGCGCCTGGGCTGTCACGGTTGCCGCAGTTCCGCTCGGGATGGCGGTGGCGATCCTGCGCTACCACCTCTACGACGTGGATCTCGTGGTCAATCGAACGATTGTCTGGGTTTTGATGACCGCGCTGGTGGTGGTGGGGGTCACCGCCATCGTGAAAATCCTCAGTGGCGCACTGTTGCAGGTGAATGCAAACAGTGCCCAGTTGCTTGCGATCGGGTTCGTCGTGATGACCTTCGAGCCACTGCATCGCAAGGTGCAACGGGCGGTCAACCGCCTGCTCTACGGTGACCGCGACGACCCGTACCTCGTCATCGCCCGGCTCGGCGAGGTGCTGGGCCGCACGGTCGATCCCGCCGCAGTCATGCCGCTGGTCACCGGGACCATCGCGCGCTCACTCCAGGTCCCCTACGTCGCCGTCGAGCTCCAGGAGCGTGATGGCCCGGTATTGGTGGCCGAACACGGAAGGCCACTGAACATGACCGAGTCCTTTGACATGGTGTCGCACGGCAAGCAGATCGGCCGGCTGCTGGTGGCCCGGCGCAGCACCGGGAGCCGCTTTTCCCGGCACGAGTGCCGGCTGCTGCGGGATGCCGCGCTGCAGGCGGCGGTCGCCGCCGAGGCGACCCGGTTGAACCGGGACCTGCAGACCTCCCGGGAACGCCTGGTCACGGCGCGGGAGGAGGAGCGCCGCCGGCTGCGCCGTGACCTGCACGATGGGCTGGGCCCGAGCCTGGCCGGGATGTCGATGCAGGTCCGGGCTGCCCGCAAGCTGCTGCCCTGCGACTGCGAAAGCCGGGCCGCCCAGATCCTGGACGCGCTCGCCGCCGACCTCAAGACATGCACCATGGAGGTGCGCAGGCTGGTCGACGAGTTGCGCCCCCCAGCTCTCGACCGCGGTCTGGAGGCCGCGCTGCGCACTGAGTGCGCGCGCTTCGACAGCGCCGGACTTTCGGTGCACTGCGAGGTGGATGGCAGCTTGGAGGGGTTGCCCGCCGCGGTGGAGGTCGCCGCGTTCCGTATCGTCGCGGAGGCGCTCACCAACGTGGCACGGCACTCCCGGGCGCACACCTGCCACGTCGCTGTGCACGGCAACGGGGCCCTCCGGGTGGAGATCGTCGATGACGGCGTCGGTATTCCGCCGTCGATCCGACCCGGAGTTGGTCTGCACTCCATGCGCGAGCGGGCGGCCGAGCTCGGTGGTCACTGCGTCATCGAGCCGGCCCCCGGCGGCGGGACCTCGGTGCAGGTCGAGCTGCCGCTGGTTACAACCGGACCCAGTCGGTGACCAGGTGCGCGGTGGCGGTCTGGCACCGCAGCCGGACCGGGCCCGGCGGTGCGGTGGGGAGCACGAACGAGCCCATGTCGTCGGCTGTCGTCGCACTGACCGGGCCGTCGAGGGTCAGCAGCGAGATATCAGCACGTCCGGCCGGCACGACCCGGCCTACCAGGGCATCGGGGGTGGCGTCGACCTCGACCGCGACGGTGTCCGCTTCGAAGACCAGCGTGCGGCTGCCGGGCAGGCTCGCGCTTCGGACCAGCGGCCGCTCCGCTACCGACGAGTCGTAGACCAGCGTCGCGAGTGCGAGCTCCTCGTCGACCGTGCGCCAGGTGAACGCGGCCCGGGCCCGGCCGAGATCATCGTTGGTGATCGGCCGGGCGCTGTGCAGCGCCGCTCCCAGCTCCCTGAGGAGCTGGTCGTCATCCTCTGGCAGCAGTGCGGTCATTCGTAGCAGTGTAGTCATGGCCTTACCTCCGTGTTCGTCTCGATCAGCGCGGCAATCGCGGGGGATTCCCGCAACCTGCTCAACGCCCGGGCCCGGGTGGGTCCGATGCTTCCGATCCGGATGCCCAGCTTGCGGCTGATCTCGGCGTAGGACAGCGGCGGGTCAGCGGCCAGCAGGATCAGCAGTTCCCGCTGGTGGTCGGGGAGTTCGGCCAGCGCGGCCAGCAGTGCCTGGTGCCGCTCGGCGCGCAGCAGATCCTCGTCCGGATCCGGGGCGGCCAACGCAACCGGCTGCGGCTCCACCGCGGCGCCCACCGGAACCGTCCGCTGGCCGCTCTTGAGCACCTGCATGCACTCGTTACGGGTGGTCGTCTTGATCCATCCCGGCAGGGCTCGCGGCTCCCGGATGTCTTTCAGGTGCTCGATCAGCCGCAGCCACAGGATCTGGCTGACGTCCTCAGCATCCTGTCCGGACAGGCCGTGCCACCGGATCACCGACCGGACCAGCGGCAGGTACCGCTCGACCAGCCGGCTCCATGCGTCCTCGTCGCCTTCAGTGGCGGCCTGAACGAGTTCGGTGATGTCATCCACCCTCGTCGCACCTTCCCGCGAGAAACCGCGACCCCGTCGTGGTCCGGCTCCAACACATGACAGTGATACCGGAAATGGCCGGGCCTGCTGCGGACTTCGCCGGAAGACCACCAATGTCGTGCTCTGCTCCGGTCGCGCTGCGCGACGAGGAGCACCGAGAACCGGACGAAAAGGGCGCAACGGTGGACGGAGCGCGGGCCGGCCTGCGCTGGCGCGCACCGCGATGCAGTGGCTCATGAGCTCTCTCCCGTCCCCCGGCCAGCGCGCCATCCGGCGGTGGGCTTGGGACAGCAACGGCTTCGTTCTGCGGTGAAGCGGACCCGGGTGTGAAGCGGACCCGGGTGTGAAGCGGACGCTGTGCGGTGTGCCGCAGATACCTATCAACTCACGATCCCGGAGAGTCATCACCCCATGGTCACCGACAAAGTGCCTGCCCCGATGTGGTACCCCGACCAGGTATCACCCCCGGCAGCTCGCACTCCTACTAGTAGCGCCGACGTGCGGCGCATGTTTGGAGGCGAGAGACGCAGTGGACTCGATCTTGTATTGGAACGAGGTTGTCAACGAGGCCGACCGCACCACCCACACCACGGGTGAGATGAAGGAGGCCAAGGCCCAGGGACCGTGTGGCAGCTCGCGGGCGTATGCGATCGTGCACCTAGCGATGCACGACGCCTACTTCAGCATCAACCCCAAGTACCCAACCTATCTGGCGGGCCTGCCGCCGGTGCCGGCAGGTGCTGACGCCGACGCGGCCATCGCGGCCGCCGCGCACGCCACCCTGAGTGCGCTATACCCCACCCAGAAGGCGTATTTCGACGCCCAGCACGCCGCCGCCGGCCTGACCGCTGGCCAGGCCAGCTCCGATGGCCATGCTTTCGGCCAGGCAGTTGCCGCGAGGATTCTCGCCGCCCGGCAGAACGACCCCAACCTGGACGACGACGGGTACTCCTCCTCGGTCGCGCCCCGGCACCACCGGCAGGACCCGGACAACCCGGGCCAGCGCTTCTACGCCCCGTTCTACGGCGCGCGGTCGCACTGCTTCGCCGTAACCGAGCGGCACCACCTCGATAAGCCGCCGCTGCCGGGTGAGCCGGAGTACATTCGGGCCCTCGCGCAGGTGCGCAGCAAGGGTATCGCCCCGCACCTTATCGGGACGCTGCCGAACAACCCGCTCTACCCGCCGCGCACCCCCACCGAGACGACCATCGGGCTGTTCTGGGCCTACGACGGCGCCAAGGGTCTGGGCACCCCGCCGCGGCAGTACAACCAGATCGTGCGCAAGGTCGCCGACGCCCAGGGCAACGACATCGCCGCGAATGCCCGGCTGTTCGCCCTGCTCAATGCGGCGATGGCGGACGCGGGCATCCTGGCCTGGGATGACAAGTACTTCTGGGACCTGTGGCGCCCGGTGCTGGGAGTTCGTGAGCACGACTCCTCAGCGGGTCCGACCGGCGTGGGTGGCAACGTCCTGGACGAGAACGCCGACCCGGGCTGGCTCCCGCTCGGTGCGCAGAAGACGAACGAGCCGGGCAAGAAGAACTTCACCCCGCCGTTCCCGGCCTACCCGTCGGGTCACGCAACATTCGGCTCGGCGGTGTTCCAGACCGTCCGCAGGTTCTACGAAAAATGTGACGACGGACCGGACAACCTGGCCGACGGCCTTGAGTTCGTCTCCGACGAGCTCAACGGGGTCAGCGTGGACAACACCGGCACCGTCCGGATACGGCACGTGCGCAACTTCCCCAACGGGCTCTGGCAGATGATTGAGGAGAACGGCCGCAGCCGGGTCTTCCTCGGGGTGCACTGGGTGTTCGACGCCTTCGCCGTCGACGAGAACAATCAGATCGATCTGACGCAGAACATCGGCGGAGTCCGCCTCGGCATGGCCGTCGCCAACGATATCGCCGCCAACGGCCTCACCGCTGCTACCGCGGCAGGGCCCCGACTGCCCTGAACCGTCCACCATCCGCAGTCGCCGGCCGGATTCAACCCCCGGTCGGCGACACTTGGTGCGACAGGTCGGCATGCTCGCCTGCCGCTATTTCTGCCCGGTGCGTGGCTCGCCTGGGGGCACAACTGAATAGCTGCCCATGTTTGACGCATACCTACCGGGAGAATCGTATGACCAGGACACAGAAACCGCGGTCGGCGGAGACCCATCCAGTCCACCGTTGGCTGGCCAAGCACAGCATCACTCTCTTGCGGATCAGCATGGGCGCGGTGATCTTCGGATTCGGGATCCTGAAGTACTTCCCCGGGGTCAGCCCGGCGCAGGGACTCGTGCTGCAGACCACCGCGATCCTGACTTTCGGGCTCATCCCGGGCGCCGTGGCGATGGTGCTCTTCGCCACGGTGGAGTGCGCGATCGGACTGTCGCTGATGACCGGGCGGGGACTGCGTGTGATCCGCTACCTGCTGGTGCTCTGGGCCTTGGGCATCCTGTCCCCGATCGTGCTGCTGCCCCATGAACTGTTCATGGGCCCGCACCACGCCCCGACACTGGAAGGTCAGTACGTCCTGAAGGACTTCATCCTGCTCACCGCAAGCCTGGTCATCGCGACCACCTTGTCGCACAACCGCAGCCCACAACAGCCAGCCGAGCAGTCCCCCGAGGATGTCACAGAGCTGGATGACATTCGGGAGCTGGATGACATTCGGGAGCTGGACGAGATCCGGGAGCTGGACGAGATCCGGGAGCACGAAGACATCCGGTGAGTCACCCGCGGGGGGTCTGAAGCGCCCTGCGCCGGCAGCACCACTCGCCGGGGCAGGACGCTTCCGCGCGCCCCGCCCCGCCTAGAGTCCGGCCCATGGAAGCCAGCCCACCGCAGCACGTCCTGGTCACCGGAGGTGCGGGGTTCATCGGCTCCCATGTCGCTGACCTGCTCGTCGCACAGGGTGCCGCGGTCCGGATTCTCGACGTCCTGCTCCCGGCCGCGCACCGCAGCCGTCCCGGCTACCTCGGCGACCACGAGCTGATCGAAGGCGACGTGCGCGAAGCCGCGGTCCTGGACCAGGCGCTGGCCGGGGTGGACGCGGTGTGCCACCAGGCGGCGATGGTCGGGCTCGGGGTCGGGCTGGCCGACATGCCCGACTACGTGGCACACAACGATCTGGGCACAGCGCAGTTGCTGGCCGCGATGGAGCGGGCCGGGGTCGGCACCCTGGTGCTGGCCAGCTCGATGGTGATCTACGGCGAGGGCCGCTACTGCTGCGCCGAGCACGGCCTGGTGCGCCCGCCCGCGCGAGCCGCATCTGACCTGGCGGCCGCCCGGTTCGAGCCCCGTTGCCCGGCCTGCGCCGCGCCGCTGCAGCCGGGGCCGGTACCCGAGGACGCGGTGCCCGACCCCCGCAACACCTACGCCGCGACCAAGCTCGCCCAGGAGCATCTGGCCGCGACCTGGGCCCGGGAGACCGGTGGCACCGCGGTCGCCCTGCGCTACCACAACGTCTACGGTCCACGGATGCCGCGCGACACCCCCTACGCCGGGGTGGCGTCGATCTTCCGTTCGGCGCTGGCCGCTGGGCGGGCCCCGGAGGTCTTCGAGGATGGGGCGCAGCGGCGCGACTTCGTGCACGTCCGCGATGTCGCCGCAGCCAACCTGGCCGCCCTGCGCTATCGGCGCAGCGGATTCACGGCGTTCAACGTCTGCTCCGGGCGGCCGCACACCATCGCGGACATGGCCAACGCGCTGTCCCAGGCCTGCGCCGGTCCACCGCCGGTGATCACCGGCCGGTTCCGGCTCGGCGACGTCCGCCACATCGTCGCCTCCCCCGCGCGGGCCGCCGCCGAGCTCGGCTTCCGGGCCACCATCGGGTTCACCGCAGGCATGACCGAGTTCGCGCACGCCACCCTGCGGGGTTGACGTGCCCGCGCTCAGTCGAAGGGGTAGCGGCCGTCGCCTGCCCAGCCGGGCAGCCAGCGGCGCAGCGTGCGGGTGTCGTAGGCGTCCCGGGCCATGCCGTAGTCAATCACCTGGACGCTGCCCCAGTAGCGGCCCTCGTCCCCGACCAGCCTGCTGTCCAGGGTGCGCACCCGACCCACCCGGCACACCCCGGCGAAGCTGCCCCCGTCGGCCGTCGAGTAGGCGAGCTGCGCGGCGTCGCCGCTCCACCGGTCGCGGACCGGATGGGGACTCACCGGCACTGCGAGGATGGCGGCCGGCGCCTGCGCCAGACCGCCGGCGACGGCAGGCACCACGCGACGGCACGGCACCACGAACGCGATCGGCCAGTCGACCAGCACCGGGGGGTGCGCGTCAAGGAACGCCCGCAGCCCGGTCACCGAGATCCGCCGGGGTCCGGTCACCGCGACCCAGCCCGACTCACCCACCGACCCGTCGACGGCCAACACCCGCACCCGATCGGCGCCGGCCGGGGGCCGCACCGTCCGGGTGCGCCAGGCCAGCAGCTCCGGCTGCTGGGCCTGCTGCCGCCGGCGGGCGGCGGCATCGGCGGCGTAGCCCCGCTCGGCGGGCTCGGGGTCACGCAGCAGGTGCTGGCCGAGCGGGGCCACCACCCCGCCGGGCGCGCTGCGGCCGAACTCCACCGCGACGGTGTTGCCCCCACCGGGTCCGCTGCCGAGCCGGCCGGCCACCCCCACCGCGAGCTCGCTGCCCGCGGCCGGCGCCGGCAGCGCGAACCAGGCGCTGCGCAGGCTGCCGGTGTGCAGCGGGTCGCCGGTGGCGCTGCCCCACAGGTATCGCGCGCCGGGCTGCGGCGGGGCCAGCGCCGCCGGGTAACCGCCCTGGGCGACGAACCCGTCGAGCCGGGTCACCCCTGGCACCGGTTCCAGTACCCCCGCCGGGAGCTCCTGGTGCACCTGCACGTGATCCTCGATGCCGCAACTGGATCCCCGCAGGGCGGCGAGGTTCTGCGCAGGCAGCGAGTAGCCGTCCCCGCGGCGCAGCGGCGCGGCCAGGAAGGTGGCCAGCAGCAGCGCCACCGACGTGGCTGCGGCCAGCACCGCGAGCACCGCGGGCACTGCGGCGACTCCCACCCCGGCCACGTCAGCTCGGCCGCCGCCGGGCCCCGGCGACCTACGGCGCCAGCCGGCCCACAGCGCGAGCACCGCCCCCGCTGCGGCCAGCCACAGCAGCGGGTTGGACAGCGGCCACAGCGGACCGTCGCTGAAGGCCATCCCGAAGTCGGAGTAGGCCCACCAGGTATTGGGCCCGGCGAAGGACAGCCCGGCGGCGAGCGCGACCAGAGTGCCACCGCCGAGACCGACAGCCAGGGTGCGCGGATCCCGGCCCCGGGCTTCGGTGACCAGGGCGGTGACGGCAACGACCAGGAAGGCGGCGCCGAGGCCGGCCAGCGCACCGAAGTGATGGGTCCACTTCGAGGGGGTCAGCGCCAGCAGCAGCAGACCCACCGGGGCGCCGGCCAGCACGAGCTGCTCGCGGCGCGGCAGCACGGCCCGGCCATGGCGGGCGAGCAGTACCAGCACCGGCACCGCCAGCGCCACGGTGAGCAGCACCGGCAGCCGCTTGCCCGCGCTGCCCCAGTTGTCCGGGCCGAGCAGCCGGGCGTAGCGCAGCCCCTCGTCGAACCACGGCAGGCTGGGCCCGATGGCACGGTGCAGGTCGGTGGCGACGGCGACGCCGTGCCAGCTCTGGTCGGCGAACATGACGGTGAGCCCGGCCGCCGCGATCGCGCAGAGCAGCAGCACCCTGGCCGCGACCTCCACGCCGGTGGCACGCTCGCGCAGCAGCACCCAGATGCCCGGCAGGCTGAGCAGCACCGGCGCCGCGGCGAGCAGCCCGGTCGGCGCCACCGCCGCCGTCAGGCCCGCAACCAGCGCCGCGAGTCCCAGAGCGAGCAGCGGGCGGCGCACCGCCCGCGACGTCGCGGCCAGCACCAGGGCCAGCACCAGGGTGCTGCCCAGGGCCACGAACGGCTCCGGGCGGGTGCCCAGCCCGTAAGGTAGCCACCAGGCCAGGAAAAAGACCGCGGCCAGCGGCCCCGCCAGCCAGGGCGGCCCGGCCCGGGGCAGCGCCAGCGGCAGCACCCAGCGGTGCAGGACAAGCCAGGTCAGCGCGCCCGCCAGCAGGCTAGGCACGCGCAGCCACAGCGGCGCGATCGAGACCTCGGCGAACGCCCGGACAACCTGCTGGGCGAGCGCGAAAGGCGCCTCCGATGCGTTGAACCAGCGGTAGTAGTTGCCGGTGTCACCGCCCGCCCCGGCATTGCGGGCGATCATTGCGGCGAAGCCGTCATCGTCGGTGAGCGGGCCGAGCACCCCCCAGCTTGCCAGCACCACCAGCGCCAGGCCATCCACCCCGCCGCGCACCCACCGTCCCCGGCGGCACCTGGCGGGCACCCGCGGGGACCGGCGCCCGTGCCGGGCCAGCAGCACCAGCGCCGCCGCCACGAGCACCGCCTGGGCGGCGATCAGCCCGAGCTTCCACCCGGTGGGCGTGCTGGCGAACCAGTACGGGGTGCGGGCGGTGACGGCCATGCCGGCAGCGGCCGAGGCGTCCAGGTCGGTGTCGAAGGCGAAGACCTCCGGGACCCGCGCGCCGGGCAGCCGGGCCAGCACCGACCCGCCCACCCAGACCGCCGTGCCGCCGCGGTCGGCGTCCACCCGCAGGTCGCAGCCGGTGACGGGCAGCGCGACCGGCACCAGCTTCCCGTCACTGGCGACCCGCGCCCGCCCCGCGGCTGACTCGATCACCAACCCGGTCCCGGCGCCGGCGCCGGTGGACAGCACGCTGGTGCGGCCGGGGCGGGCCAGCGCCGCCAGCAGCACCGGGCAGGGCACCGTGGCGTGCAGCTCGGCGGGCCGGTAGGGCACGAAGAAGGCGGTGCTCGGCCGGGGTGGCTGCCCGGTCGGCGGCCACTGCACCAGCGTGCTCTGCCCGATCACCGGTGCGAACGGCACCGCCACCGCCACCAGCACCCCGAGCACCCCCACCAGCACCCGACTCCACCCCCCGGTGGGTCGGGCTCTCATGCCCGGTGTGTCGGGCTCTGGTGCCTGGTGCGGCCGGCTCCCCTGCCCGTCGATCACCAGCCGACCGCCGCGACCGCCGCGGCGAACTCGGACCCGGGAAGCTGGGCCGCCACCCGCCGGGCGTCCGCCATCCGGTCCACATCGGTCAGCTCGGGAAGCAGCTCAACCCGCAAGCCGGCCGCGCGCAACGCCGCGAGCGTCGCCGCACCGGTGTCCGGCCGGGACATCGGCACGGCACGCAGCACCGCGGCGTACCGCGGATCGACCAGCCCCAGCGCCCACCAGCCCCCGTCGGTGGCGGGCCCCAGCACCGCGTCCAGCCGGCCCCGGTGCAGCACACCCGCGCACTCGCCGAGCAACTCGGCACTGGCCTGCGGGGTGTCCATCCCGATCTGCAGCACCGGCCGTCCCGCTCCGGCGCGCGCCCCATCGGCGTGTGCGGCGGCCAGCCGAGCCCCGAACCCGCCGCCGCGCTGCGCGAGCACCGGCATCGTGGCCAGCTCGGCGCGCAGCTCCGCCGCACGGCAGGCGTCCTCCAACCGTCCCGCCCATGCCACCATCGGGGTCACGCGGGGCACCGCCCGGACGGCGCGCAGCGTGCCCAGCAAGCTGGCCGCGGCGATGGCGGCGGCCTGCGGCGGACTCGCCGGGGGGCTCAGCCGCGTCTTCACCTGCCCCGGCACCGGCGCCTTCGCGACCACCAGCAGCACCGTCATCGCAGCACCGTCGCCATGTCCCGCAGGGCGCGCCAGGTCCCCCGCACCGAGCCGGACACCTTCGAGCGCCCCGTCAGCCGCGGCTGGTAGGTCACCGGCAGCTCGCGGATCACCCACTGCTGCGCAGCGGCCCGCAGCAGCGTCTCCAGCGGGTAGCCGCTGCCCCGGTCCTGGACGCCGAGGCCGAGCAGGTCGGCGCGGCGGGCGACGCGCACCGGCGCGAGATCGTGCACCGGAATACCGCGGCGGCGCAGCCAGCCCGTCAGTGCCGCGTTCCCGGCCCGGGCGTGCCAGGACATCGCGGCGCGGACGGCCGGCACCCGGCGCCCCACCACCAGATCGGCTGTCCGGCCCAGCTCGGCGACCAACCCGGGCAGCTCACCGGGGTCGACCGAGCCGTCGGCGTCCAGCACGCACACCACGTCACCGCGGGCGCACTGCAGTCCGGTGTGCACGGCGGACCCGTAGCCCCGGCGGGGCTCTGCCACCACCCGCGCCCCGTGCGCCGCGGCCACCTGGGCGGAGCCGTCGACCGAGCCGTTGTCCACCACCAGCGCGCCATAACCGGGCGGGATCGCCGCCAGCACCCGGGGCAACGCACCTGCCTCATCCAGGCAGGGCAGGATCACCTCTACGCTGATCACCGATCAAGCAGATCACGTTCTGCGCCCGCCTGGGGGACAATCCGTCTTACAGCTTGATGATTGAGCCCCTATCACCAGGTGCGACCACCGGCATACCTGCATCGACTGCGGCCGCGGCCAATCGGCGGTCGTACGTCACGAACTCGACGTCCGACGGATCCCGCTCAGTGGCGGACCCGAGATGGACGGCAGCCAGCGTTCGCGCCGCAACCGTTCCGGTGTCGTACTCAACGGAGGCACGTCAGCCCGCGGCGGCAGTGGCCGCCGGCCGGTGAGACCACCGGCTCGGCCGCGCCGTCACCTGCGCTCGCCGGAGCTGAGCCAGGCCAGGAGGCCAGCGGCGATGGCGGTCGCGTAGCGTGCGCGGCCGGCCGGGGTGGAGACCAGCGTGGCCTCCTGCGGATTGCGCATGTTGGCGCACTCGACCAGCGCTGCCGGGATCTTGGCGAGGTTCAGCCCGGCCAGGTCGGAGCGGGCGTCCAGCCCTGCGGAGCCGATGTAGTCAGCGGGCGGAAAGCCGCCCTCGCGCAATCCCTTGACCAATGCCTGGGCCAGGCCCACTGAGGGTGGGCCCTGGCTGGCGCTGAGCGGCGGGTCGGAATACGCGACGTGGAAACCGCGACCGGACGGCGCCGACCCGTCGGCGTGGATGGAGACCAGCGCGACGGCACCCGCCCGGTTCGCGATCGCAGCACGGTCATTCACGCAGGGGCCGACCCCGGCGTCGTCCGGTCGGGTCAGCACGACCTGCACTCCGCGCGCCGTCAGGGCAGCACGCACCCGCAGGGCGACATCCCAGTTGAAGGCATGCTCTGGATAGCCCGCGTCGGTGGCGGTGCCCACGGTGTTGCACGGCTTGGTGCCACCCCGGCCGGTGGGGACCGGGCGGTTGATCTGCCTGGGGTGCGAGGCGTTGGCGCCGTTGTGCCCGGGGTCGAGCACGACTGTGATGTCCCGCAGTGGCGCTGGCCGGGACGAGGAGCTGGCCGCGGGCGCCGGCGCGGCGACGGACGTCGACGCGTCGGGGGGCGACGGCGCGGCCGGACCAGGCGTGGCTGATGCCGTGGCGGTGGCCGGGATCGACGGCGAGACCGCGGGAGCGGTCGACGGCTCGACCGCACCACACGCAGCGAGCGGAACGAGGCACGGGATGAGCACCCGCAGCAGGACCCCAGCCGGCACCCGAGCACCTCACCGCGTCGAGACGGCGACCTCAGAGATCGCAACTTTGTTGAAAGGCTGCTGACCACTGGTGGCTTCTCCGCTCACACTGCCGAGAATAGTGATCGTTACCTGGCTTGTGGCTACCTGGGGCAAGGCAACCGTCTGGAGGGAGCGATAGGAGGCGCTGGTGTCGAAGCTCTGGGTGACGGTACTGCCGTCATCGAACGTGTAGCGGACCGCGGAGATACGCCGGTTCTGGGCATACCGGTCGGTACCGTCATTGGGATCCGTCTTGGCGTATCCAGGAACTATACCGATGCTCGTGAGAGTCACCCGGTCCGGAAACCTGATCTCCAGCCATTGGCCCATTCCGTCTCCCTCGCAACGCCACGCGGTATCGGGCAAGCCATCGATGGTTCTCTCCGGCCCGTAGGTAAAAGGCGTTCCACCGGCATCATAGCCGGGAGGAGACATGCACGACGCTGATGCTGAGGCGGTCCACAGCCAGGCTGGGTCGCCTCGGGACGGGCCACTCGGGACGGGAGGAGACGTTGCGGTCGCAGACTCGCCAGGTAGCGGGAGGGCGCGCGCCGGTGCGGGAGCGCCGGTGCCGTGAGTCAGCATGGCCCAGGCTGCGACCCCACCGCCCAGGAACAGAACCACCGTGACCACGACGGCCACCAACCGGCTCCGCGGGCGGGACCCACTGGACCAGGTGACCCCCCTGGAGATGGGAGATGCTGCACCCATCTGGCTGCCGCAGCCCGTGCAGAACGAGCTGCCACGCTCCCCCGGGGTGCCGCAGTGAGTGCAGTAGATCATAACAGTGACCGCTTAGCTTGCGCCAAAGAAAGCGCCGATGAGTGCGAGGACCCGTGTGGCGCTCTGGGCGATGCTGGCTACGTCCTGCAGGGGGCCGAGCAGTTTCTGCACCTGCTTCCACCGGCTGCGGACCACCGCCCCGTCCGGCTCATCCTCATCGAGCGCGTCCTCTATTGTCTGGAGCTCGTAGCCAATGTGACTGTCCACCGCAACGCTGGCGCTCGCCGCATCGACCTCGGCCCGCAGCAGCGTGATCGCATCCCGCAGGTCGTCCAGCGAAGCCGAGCCGCTGCCACCGATCGAGGTGATTGTGATGTTGCTGTTGTTATCACCGATGACACTGCGGTCGATCGAACCACCGACGGCGAACCCGCGGCGCGGCCTATTCGTGTTCATTGCGATCCTTTGGTTCCGTCAGGCCGTGCAGCGTTGATCCGCACATTTCGATTACCACTACCGATCACCGAGTTATTGACGTTTCCCATGAAGTTGTTGACCACGGTGTCCGCCATCTTCATGAACTCGACTACCGAGTACCCCCGTTGTTCCAGGAACTGCCCCACCGCGCGGAGCAACACGCGATCGATGATGCTGACATATCTCTCGACATCGGCTTCCTGGAAGTAGGTCTGGACATCGGTGTCGGCAGCCAGCTCGCGCAGGCTCTGCGCAGCGCCATAACGAGCGGGTACCAGCTCACCCGGGCGCTGCAGCAGCACGGTGCGCCGGCGAAACGCCGACCGGAAGCGCCGGGCCACGCTCAGCGGCAGCAACACCCATTCGACGAGACTGCGGCTCAACGTCGCCCAGCCTGAATCTGAGATGTAGTCGATGGAGCGGTAGCGTTCGTCCACCGGAAACAGCACGCAGTAGGTCCACTCGAGGTACAGCATGTGCTGGTCGGTACCGATGTGCAGGTAGCACGAGGTGGTCAGGTCACGGTCCCAGGCTTCGACGCGGAAACAACTGTAGTAGCGGGCCCACTCCAACGGATCCTCGGCCAGGGCCCGGGCGGCGCTGAGCGGAAGGTGCGTCAGCGGCGGGTGGGACAGGTCGGGCAGCACCGGTGGGTTCATCTGGGCGAAGCGGTTGACCAGCAACCGCTCTGCGGGTAGCAGCACCTGCTCGCGCCGGCGAAGCTGCTCCAGTCGCCGTCCCGGGCCGAGGGAGGAAGGGGATCGCAAGGTGGCGAGGCATTCGGCCACGTGGTGGTGCAGACCGTTGACGTTGATCGGAACCGGATCCGCGGCACTCTGGGATGGTTCCAGTGGCAATGCGATGACATGGTGGTCGACCTGGTCACCCGCGCCGATGAAGGGGTGGTAGCCGCGATACACGATCACGTCCGCCTGCCCCGCGGGCGGGGCGCTCTCGTCGGAATGGGCGACTCGATGCAATTCGGTACGGAAGGAATCGTGCCCGAGGCAGCGGGCCAGGCGTTCCCACTCGGAGGGCGCCCGGCGAGCATCTGGATCAAAGCTGTCCCGGCGGAAGCTGCTGGTCCTGAGCTTGGCCACGGTGAGCTCGTCGATAATGAGCACCACCAGCAGCAGGGCACCGATCAGCAAGGTCGGCCAGGTACTGGCCGGAATCACCTCTGAGGTGATCGCGCTGCCCAGGAAATCAGAACCGAGCAGGGACCCCAGCAGAAACGCGAAGAACAGGACGGGCGCGCTGAGGATCACGCTGATGGCGACCACCACCAAGGCGACGGTGCGCCGGCTGCGACCCGCACCGGCATTGCCGGCGAGCAGTTGTGCGGCCCGCCGCAGGGGATTCTGGCCGTGCCCGGCGCCGGCGGCCTGCAGTGCCATCGCGACCGCGACCACGACCGTCGCGACCGCGACCAGGGACATCGGGCGCATCCGCAGGTGGACGATCCGGCCGGCGCCGACCGAGAGCAGGAGGTACATGATCGACCGCAACGCCGAGGACGAGACGAGGCTCGCCCAGACGGCCAGTCTGGGCAGCCATCTGGACCGGATCGAGGCCGAGGAGACCTCGCGGGCGATCCGGCTGCTGCTGGCGCACCCGCTGCTCACCGCCGACGCCGGCCGTCTGCCGGACTTCTGGAAGGTCATCGCCTTGGTGCGAATCCACCAGATCCTTCGACCTGGCGGTGGGCTCTGTCGGTGGGACGTCGTGTACAGCTTCGACCCAGCCTTGGCAGAGGATCGCATCGAAGCCTGGTGCTGCACTGGCAACACAACTGCCGATGACGGCTGGAGCCGAGGTGAGCTTGAAGAACATGTTCGTGACGAGCACTCGACGTCCAGCTTGCTACTCGAGCCGATAATGCAGCGAAGCGGCTTCACCATCGAGGACGCCGAGTACTCCGACGACGGCATCTTCGGCAAGTACGTCCTTCAGTGATCGATGCGGCCGTGAGGACAGGAAGAACGCGATGATCGTGCAACTGGCTGGGCTGCCCGGCACCGGCAAGAGCTCGCTGGCCGCCGAACTGGCCCGCCGGCTGGGAAGCAACGCGCTGTGGCTGGACAAAGACCGGATCCGACAGGCCCTGTTCGGTCCCCAGCACATCCGCTATACCCGCGACCAAGATGACTTCTGCGCCGACATCATGTTCCAGGCCGCAGCCTGGCACCTGCGCCGCGCCCCCGGCACCGTCGTCCTCCTCGACGGCCGCACCTGCTCCCGGGCATATCAGGTCGAGCAAGTACGCCAATTCGCCGCACACATCCACCAGCCGTTAGTCCTGATCGAGTGCGTCTGTCCCGAGGCAACAGTCCAGCAACGCCTGCGCACCGATCTCGCCCACGGCCAGCACCCTGCGGCCAACCGCGACCTCGCGCTCTACCGGCGGCTGCGGGCGCACGCCGATCCACTCCCGGATCCGAAACTGCGCCTGGACACCGCCCAGCCGATCCACGAGTGCGCCGACCAAGCCCTGTCGTACCTCCACCGGTGATCTGGCTCCAGTCGGCGCCGGCGGCACCATGCGTGGCTTGCTGACACACCATCATGCGGTAGTACCCACTGCTACCACATCCCGGTAGCGTGCGCCGGATGAAGACCACCATCGCGCTGCCCGACGAGCTGTACGCGACCGTCAAGCACTGGGCATCCGCCGACGGCACCTCCATCAACTCGTGGATGCAGAATGCCATCGAACGTGAGGCGTTCCGGCGCCGCTGCGTCGCCCACGGCCGGTGGCTGGACACCAACCCTGGGATCCGGGACGAGTTGCTGGCCCAGCATGAGGCCGCCGTCCGGGAGATCGACGACCTGCGGCCTGATCGGGACGCGCGTGATACTGCGGCGCGGTGACGTGTGGACGGTGACCGGGCAGCGGCCACGCAGCGTGCTGGTGGTGTCGCACGGCATGTACAACGACCAGCCAGGAATCCCAACGGTGTTGACGATGCCGGTGCTGGCCGGTGGTGGTGATGACCTGGGCACCTGGTCCGTGCCGATCGGCGGGGGCGAGGTCGCGGTGGTGGATCAGATTGGGCCGACAGCGAAGACGGTGTTCGAGCGCCGGGTGCGGGTGGTTGGCAGCCAGGTGGTGATGGACGTGAACAACGCCCTGTTCAAGATCCTGTCTACGAGTTGACCGGTCGAGCGCTATGCCCGACGCGTCCCGGCTGGTGCTGCTCGACGAGGTGTCCGTCGGGATTGAGCCAACCGCGGTCAGCTACTCGACCTGCTGCGCGGCGCCGACCTCGACGCAGTGCTGACCCCCGACCACAAGTGGTGCACCCACGCGGCTCTGAGCTGGGTGAGTCGCAACGGGGATCTCCCGCCGTCAAGAAATACAGTCATCGCCCGATATACTGGCAAGCTCAGATATCACGGAGAGTATGGATGGCCAAGACGGCAGTCGATCCGGATGAGGACGCGCTCGCGCTGGCGATGGCGCACGACGGGACCACGGTCAAGCGGGAGGCGGTGAATCGCGCCCTACGGGAGGTCTCGCAGCGGCGCGAGCAGGAGCCGGTCGACCTGGAGGAGTGGGTGGCGATCGCGGGTCCGGCCGCTATGCACGGGCAGGCCGCCCGCACAGATTGCTCCATCGTCGATGCCGAGATGTTTCCCGTACCGGGGGCATAACGGCTGATCTTGCAGGAGATTGCCGGCGATCAAGGCATGGGAAATCTTGTCGGTGGAGCGGGTGCGGCGAGCAGCGTTGTGCGGCAGGGCGCCGGTCCGGGGGCCATGGCGCGCGGATCGCAACCTCAGGGCTGGCTAGGTATAGAATTTCTGCCATGCCTCAACTTTCGACGACCGACGACTCTGCCCCATTGCCATTTTACCAGCGCGAGGTCGCGGCATGGATCACCGCCCTTATCACCGCCGGCGCTACGGTCGTGAGCGCCATCGTCACAGTCGCGCTGACAACCTCCTCGCAGCACAATGAGGGTTCAGCGGGTACGTCACCCGGTTCTCCTCGTGTCACCATCGAGCAGCCAGAACGCGACGTCGCCCGTAACTTCACGGGCTATAGGGTGCCAATGTCCGGTACTTCATCAGGTATTCGGCCCGGCGAGGTCCTCTGGGTCTTTGTAGAGCGGGCTGGCAGCGGCGTGCTCTTTCCACAGCAAGTACCATGCGGACCCGACGATGATACCGGAAATTGGAATTGCACTGTTTATGTTGGCCAGCCTGTTGATAGCGGAATTTATGTTGTGCATATGGTTGTCGCAAACAGCATGGCCCAAGCGACGATCATCGACCACTGGGTCAATTGTCAAAAGCGCGACTGTAGTTCTGCTGGATTGAATCTTCCCTCAGGCGCGAGCGATCTGACGCAGCTCGAAGTTCACCGCCGGAGCTGAAAGGACGTATGGTTTCGATTTGGGTGCAGCGCTTCTAAGGGTGAAGATCAGACTGGAGGGATTTCTCCCGTTTTGGTAGCTGCCCTCATGTATTCGGTGTTTTTCCTGGGTGAGGTGGTAATCCCAGTAGTTGTCGAAGTCATCGTTGCTGAGCAGGGCTCGGAGTTTGAGGACGGCTTCGGTGGCGGTAGGTGGTGCGCCGCACCGGGACCGGCCCGAACACCATGCCCAGCGAACGGGTGCGGCCAGTCTCGGCGTGAGCGCTACCAAAACCTCGCCGCTTGACAACAAAGCTCCTGGGGTGTCTGCCCCTGCGAGCCGCGAAGCAGGAGCTGCTGCGCTGCGCCGCACGGACGGCGCGCGTAACCTTCGGGTCTGTGGCGCGCGGTGACGATCGCCCAGACAGCGACGTCGACCTTCTCGTTGACCTCGATGCCGGTTGGGGCTTGCTTGATCTGGCCGAGCTTCGTGGCGCGCTCACGCAGATGCTCGGCGAACGAGTGAACGTCGCCACACTCGACCTGCTCAAGCCAGAAGTCGCCGAGGCCGTCGCAGCGGAGGCTGTGCCGTTGTGAGGTCAGACCAGGACCGGTTGCGAGACGTCCTCGGCTGCGCCGAACGGATCATGCGGCACGCGCAAGTCGGCGAACCTGGAGACCTCGTACTGGATGCGATCCTCCATAACCTCGTGGTGATTGGTAAGGCCGTACGCGGCCTGAGCGAGGAGTGCCGCGCACGCGAGCCTGCTGTGCGGTGGTCAGCGATCGTGAGCATGCCCAACCTGCTCACCCACGAGTATTTCCGGATCGAGTACGAACAGGTTCAGGACGTCGTCGAAGTCCACGTACCGGCCCTGGCCGCCGCTGCCCGCCGGTTAATCGCCTCTCCGGCGCTACTGCCCTCACCCGACGATCTGGCTCGCTGAAGCGGGCCGTAGTCCACGGCGAGCACCTCACGGACCATCGCCGCCAACGGTGCACCACATGCCCGTCAGGCCCAATCGCCACGGCGGCCGAGCACGACCTCATCGTCCTGCACTGCGACAGCAACTACGAAACGCTTGTCGGAGGTGGCGGGGATGCGCCAGCAGTGGATCATCCCCCACGACCAGGGACACACCGGACGACAGCCCTGAGACGAGATACCCGCGTGTCGGGCTCTCATGCACGGTGTGTCGGGCTCATGCACGGTGTGTCGGGCTCATGCACGGCAGCCGGTTGTCCGAGGCTTTCGATCCCGGCTTAACCCATCCGACAGTACGATCTCGCCCATGCCGGATTCTGCCGATGACGTCGAGGCCGCTTGGCCGTCCTCGAGCGTGAGCTTGCCCGGCTTCGCGAGCAAGCCGCCCACACCTGCTCTGAAGCTGCTGCTGCCCGCGCCGATGCTGCCGCTGCCCGCGTACTGGCGGCCGGTACCGGCCGGGACGTGTCGGAGGTCCGCGTTGAGCTGCGCGTCCACACCCAGGCACTCAACGCCCTGCGGGAGATCCATCTGGGGCAGGCACGGGAGATGCGCGAGGGTTTCGCCGAGACGCGGGAGGGTTTCGCCAAGCAGGCCAGCGGCATGGTTCAGATCACCGCGCTGCTGACGAAGATCGCCGAGGCAGAGGAGCCCAATTAGCGGCGTCCGCCCGCCGCCGACTGAGCCCGGGGCGAGCGCGCAGAGGCAATTCTCAGATCCACTGTTTTTTCTCGGCGTCCCAGGTTCCGCTCAGGAGCTGTCCGTCGAGGATGGGATCAAGGAGTTCGGCGGCCGTGGTGTGCGCGCAGATGAGGTCGGTGGGAATTCTGACTGTCCTGGCGAGCGCTGCGAAGGGTGTATGCCATTCTGGCGGTGGTGCCGGTAGAGCTTCGGGTACCGGATGCGTGCCGCGGGCAGCGAAGGTCATCTCGAGCACCTGTCGGAGTGCGACCGCGTGGAGGTTGGCGAACTCGGCGATCAACACCAAATCAACGAGGTCCTTGGTCCGGCTGCTGGGTTGAGTGTTGTGGTAGGTGCGGGTGTAGGCATGTAGCTTCTCGGCCACCTGGGTCTCCAGCGGGATGGCTGGCACGATGACCGGCGCTACACCCGCGAACGCGAGCAGGTCTGGGGTGGTGAGCGCCTCGATTCCCTCCATAGGGATCACCCGGAATCCGATGTCGAGCAGGAAGGTCTCGAAAACGCGGCCCGCCAGGAACGCCGAGACGCGGAACCGGCGGCTTCCGTCCAGACGATCTTCTGGAGGGCTGGCGAGTTCGATACGAAAGATGAAGAAGTCTCCTATGTCGTGGTCAACGGCATCCAGGAGCGTGTCGAGCAACTCGTCAGCGGATTCGTGCCAGTCCAGATAGATGTCCTTGGTCGCCCGTGCCCGCTCGGTCAGGCGCAGATCCAGCGCGAACCCACCCTTGAGCACCCAGGCATGCGGGGCGACCGCGACGAGGCGGGCCAGCAGCCGATCGAATGCGACCCGCTTGCGATCTCGTGCCAGACGCGCTCCCACACCTGCCGCATGCTCCTTGAGTCGCCGCTCCAGGGCCTGGCGGAACGCCGCAGCATCCCGATATCTCATGCAGTTGCCTCGGTGAGGGCCCGTTCGATAAATCGTCGTACCCAACCCGGCCGTTCGACCGCCGCTGCGCGCAGGCGCCGGGGGGTGGTCAGTCCCCGCGCCAGGGCCTGGCCGATGGCGAGTTCGACCTGCTCAGGCTGGGTGCCCGCGTCCAGTGAGTCCACGATGCTGCGCTCCGGTGAGGTGGTGGGCACCCCGTGCACGGTGCGCACCTCCGACGGCCCCGGGGGTCGCTGGAAAGTATGCAGCCGTACCCCGGGACGAGGACGCTGCCCACGCTGAGCCCGCGGTAGCGACAGATGCACCGCCACCGGAATCACCTCGGAGAGGTCGTGCAGCTCCAGGGCACTCTCGTGCGAGACGACCGCGTCCGCCTCGCGCAGTGGGATCCAGGCCGCGACCACGTGCTCGTGGACGCTGGTGGGGAAGTGCCGCAGCCGGTACAGGCCCCGGCGGACCCGCTCGTACCGCCCCCCGGGACGGGCATGATGACGCAGCGTGCTGCGATCCATTCCGGCCGCCAGCGCCTGGCGCGTGGTGAAGTAACCCGCCTGCGTCTCAGCAAGCCGGTACAACCCATCGTGATCTACGACGTCCGACACAGGGGGGATATTACCCCTCAAACGTCGGACGAACTCCCGCCCCGCTGGGCATCCCGACCGCGGCGGAGAGAGCGGATTTGAGGGCTACCCGGTGAACGCCGGAGAGCAAGCGCCCCCCGATCCCGAGCCCGAATCCACCGCCGCGCTGGTCCCCGCCGGCGCCTCGTCGCTGTTCGATGCTCCATCACTCCGGCGCGGCTTCGGTCCCGACCTGAGGTCGTCGGACAGTAGAATCACGCCCGGGCCGGATCCTGGCGGTGACGTCGACGTCCGCTGGCCGTCCTCGAGCGTGAGGTTGCGCGGCTTCGTGAGCAGGCCGCCCGCACCAGCTCTGCGGCTGCCGCTGCCCGTGCCGATGCTGCCGCTGCCCGCGTGCTGGCGGCCGGCGCCGACTGTGACGTGTCGGAGGTCCGTGCTGAGCTGCGTGCCCACACCCAGGCACTCAACGCCCTGCGGGAGACCCACCTGGAGCACAACGGGAGATGCGCGAGGGTTTCGCCGAGACTCGGGAGGGTTCGCCAACCAGTCCAGCGGCATGGCTCAAGATCATCGCACTGCTGACGAAGATCGTCGAGGCAGAGGAGCCCGACCAACGGCGCCACCCCTGGCGGACCGCTCGTACCGACCTCCTGGACGGGCATGATGACGCAGTTACTGCACGACGGCGCTTGAGCCCGTGGGCGACGTCCTGGACCGCCGGAGTTGGTAACACGCCGCTTGCCCGTTGCGATAAACGGTGAGACACGAGGAGCGACCACCGTAGGTGAAGAGCAGCGGGTGTCTCTCCCTTCCGTTCCTTCTCCAGGAGACACTTGTGTCTGAAGCGAGACTGCCAGGTACGCGACCGATGGCCGAATTAAGATTACATCGAAACCCGTAACAGCGGGGTCTCTGTCCCTTCACGACTCCCGAGGATAATCCTACGCCGTCCCCAGTATCACAGTGCTTTCCGGCGTTGGCACACGGTAGTGCCACCAACATTCTTGACATTTTCAACGCAGAGGCTGGGCTAGGTGTGAGGGAATTGGGCAAACAGTGCGATCCTCACCCCGCGATGCGTCCGTGTCATACCTGGGCGGCTCCGCGTCGCCCGCTGGCGAGTAGATGGCAGTTTCGTCACCGTGCCAATAGTGCGCTGCTCGCTTTCTTGTGTGTCGTAGTGGTTGTGCTATGCGGAGTTGCTCCCGCCGGGGCAGACGTGGGTAGCGATGGGAACGTGCGAGTGGTGCTGGACGAGGTTCCCTCGGAGCTGCACGAGCTCAGCGTCCAGGTTGTCACCGTAGTTGCCCCTGAACTGCGGGTGACCAACCCCACCGACACGCCGTTGGAGGTGCTTGATCCTCAGGGTGTCCCGTTTATCAGCATCGGTCCTCAGGGAGTCCTCGGGAACTTCAACGCGTCGAGCTGGTACACCACGTATAATCCGTCCGGTCGCACCCCGGTTCCCGAGAGTGTGCGGAAGCGCGATGAGACGGGGAACCGATCCGAGCCAGACTGGAACAGGATCACCCCCCAGCACTCCTGGGGTTGGTTTGATCACCGACTGCGCCGTGGACCGCTTGTCGCCTCGCCTGAAGTGGTCAAGGCCGGAGTCTCGGCAGACCTCGGCACATGGACAGTTCCAGTGCGCTATGGGGGCAAGACGCTGGAACTGTCCGGACGTATCGTATACCAACCGGTCTGCGGCGCATTTGAGTACTCTTTGGGTGAATACCCTTATAATGAGGGCAGGCAGCAGGTGGAGTTGGATCCCGGTCTGACCCTGTCACTGCGACCGGGCCACCCCGGCGGGCTCCCGACCTTGGCGCTGAAGAGCACAACACCAAAAGTCGTCCTCGTGTATGGGGTTGAGGACGAGCTTTTCCTCCAGTTCAGCTCCGATGGCGTGCTGGTGAACCGGCTGAGTCCTACATGGCTGCAGATCCAGCGAGCGCGTGGCCAGGCCACGCCTTACGCGAAAGCCGACCCCGATGCCCCGCCCGAGGGACAGCAGCTGGCCGATCATCCGGAGTTCGAGTGGCCTGCGCTTCACGCAGTGTACGGTCAGCCGGAGCCACCAGAGAACGTCATCCGCTCAAGTCAGTCCGTTGACGTCCTCGAATGGTGGATCAAATTTAGAATCGATGATCACGTGTGGGCAGGAGAGTCTGGTAAGACCCGGTGGGTACCATCGGCAAGCCCTGAGTGTGAGGCGCAGGCTGACAACGAGGCACAGGCTGACAACGGAGCCATTGGCGCAGCCGTCGTAGACAGCGGGTTGGCCGTGTTGCTCCTGGCCATCATATCCCTGTTCGCCTTGCAGCGCCGACGCCACAAGGGGCGAAAGAATGGCGTGCGCTCTGGACCTTTTCGACCGAATAACGATCGTAGGTTTGCCCCATGAGCCAGAAACCGAGTGAGGGTGCGACAGAACAAGGAATTCACGGCGAAGTGGACCCGTCTGCTGTCCATAAACGGATGCGAATCGCGGTAGGTGCTGCGGTGCGTGGGGCGGGGCACCGCCTGCGGCGGGTCGCGCCGGAGGGCGTCGTGGCGTTCCTCGTCGCGAGTGCCCTGGTCCCGATCGTCTCACCGGCGCTGGGGACCGGGTCGGTTACGGCTGCGATGGGCCCGATCATGGCGTTGTTGCAGTCATTCGGTGGGTCTTATCTGGGCAAGGGGGTTGAGCAAGCCATTGCTCGGCTGCGCGGCAAGCAGAGTGCGAACCGGGAGCCTCTGAGCGAGGAGATGCTGCGGGAGGCGCTCGCGGACGTGATGCGCACGGGCTTGGAGGCCGATGACGAGGCGGCCGCCCGCCTGCGGACCGAGATGGCCACCCTGCTGGAGCGGGTCGACGGCGTCCAGGCAGCGATGGCTGCGGCCGACGATGAGCTGGAACAAACCTTGGTCGACGGGTTTGCGGCACTCGGTGAGGCACACGCGGAGTTTCGTGGCATGCTCACCGAGACCCTGGTGTCGGTCAGGGTGATGCAGCGGGAGCAGCGCCACCAGACGGACGTGATGTATCAGCAGCTGACAACCGCAACCCGGGTGGAGCGCCTGGTCTTGTCCACGATTCGGGCCGAACCGGCGTTGCGGGAGACTCCAGAGCCGGGCGAATGCCCTTACCGCGGACTGCGTGCATTCGAGGAAACCGATGCCCGCTGGTTCTTCGGTCGCGAGCAGCTGGTCGACGACCTGATCAACCGACTGGCCATGCGGCTAGCTCCACCCAGTATGGTCGCTGTCGTCGGACCGTCTGGATCGGGCAAGTCGTCGGTGCTGCGGGCTGGCCTGTTGCCGGCGCTGGCCCATGGGCTGCTGCTGTCGGCGGCCAGGGACTGGCCGACGATGCTCGTGACCCCTGGCCCGCACCCGCTTGCCGCACTCACCGAGGAGATACAGCGGCGGCTGGGTAGTGGACCGGGCTCTTCCACGGTTGCCAGCGACCCGCTCCAGATCAGCGCACTCATCCGCACGACGCTGAGCGGCAAGGCGACCGGAACGCGGCTGGTGCTGGTCGTCGACCAATTCGAGGAGACGTTCACGCTCTGCACAGATGAGGACGAGCGACAGGCGTTCATTACCGCGCTGTGCACAGTTGCCGGAGCCGGGGCCGAGCCGGAGGCCCCGGCGGTGGTTGTGCTCGGGGTCCGCGCTGACTTCTACGGCCGCTGCGTCGCCTACCCGGAGCTGGTGCCCGTCTTGCGAGACAGCCAGGTGGTCGTTGGCCCCATGCGCCAGGTCGACCTTCGCCGCGCGATCGAGCGGCCCGCCTCTTGTGCGAGCCTTGTGCTGGAGCCTGGCCTCGTCGAGGTGCTGCTACGTGACCTGGGTACCGAGAACGGCCACCTGCCCGAACCGGGATCGCTGCCGCTGCTGTCCCATGCACTGCTGGCCACCTGGCAGCGCCGAGAAGGCCGCACGCTCACGCTCGCCGCATACCAGGACGCCGGCGGCGTCCGAGAGGCGATCGCGACCAGCGCTAACGCCGTCTACGACAGGCTTAACCACGCAGGGCAGACAATCGCCAGACAGCTGCTGGTGCGCCTAGTCGCCTTCGGGGAAGGCACCGAGGACACCCGCCGTCGTATCACCCAACGGGAGTTGCTCGCCGACCGCACGCCAGAACAGACAGCCACGATCCGCGAGGTGCTCGATCAGCTCGTCGCAGCCCGGCTCGTCGTCGTCGACAAGGACACGATCGAGATCACGCACGAGGCGTTAGTTCGTGCTTGGCCCCGCCTCAACCGCTGGCTTACAGACGACCGAGAGGGGCTTCGCATTCACCGTGAACTCACCGAAGCCACCCAGGCCTGGGACAAGCTCGACCGCGATCCTGGTGCCCTGTACCGGGGAGCGCGGCTGATCGCCGCCCGCGACTGGGCCGACCGCAACGGCCACCGCGCCGAGCTCAACCCTCTCGAGCAGGCATTCCTTGAGGCCAGCATCGCGGGGGAGACCCGCGAACGGGACGTCGCTCACCGCCGCGCCCAACGCGCCCGGCTGTTCACAGCCGCCCTAGCGGTGCTATTGGTGGCGGCTACGGCCGGTGGCGTGGTCGCCCTACGGAACAGTCAAGAGGCAGAGCAGCAACGCCGGTTTGCGGTTTCCCGTCAGCTCGTCGCTACGGCCAACAGCCTTCCCGATCGCTCCGGAGCGGGGGGAGGAGATGAGCTGCGCGATATTGCTGCGCTCCTGAGCGTGGAAGCGCTGCATATCGCACCGACCGCAGAGGCCCGCAGCAACGTCATCAGCCTGGCCGCAGGCCCCAAGTATGCACCTGCCCTCAGCGCCGACAACGTCCAAGGGGTCGCCTTCAGTCCTGACGGCCGCACGCTTGCCGCGGTCACCGACGAAGGAGGCGTTCTTTGGGACGTCGCCGGTCGGGCCCGTGTAGCGACGCTCCCGTACACCGCGCTAAGCAAGACCGCCGTGGGGTTCAGTCCCGATGGGCGGACCCTTGCACTCGCCGCCCACGGCACTGGCTCAAAACCCGGTGACGCGATCCTGTTATGGGACGCGAAAACCCGCAAAAATGTGGCAACTCTTCCCGCTAGGCACACCGTCCAAGAGCTGACGTTCAGTCCTGACGGGCACCTCCTCGCCTCAAGCGAACTCTTCAATAACTTCGTTGCTGTGTGGAACGTGGATTATGCGGCGCGCCTGGCCGATCTCCCCGGTCTCGGTGGGGAGTTCGGTGGTGTGAGATTCAGTCCTGACGGCCAAACGCTGGCCGTGGCCGGCGGAAACATCATCACACTGTGGGATATAGGGTCTCCCGGCCCGAGCCGAGTGGCCGTACTCAACGCTCAGGAATACCTCACCGATGTGGCGTTCAGTCCCGACGGGCGGACGCTTGCCTCGGCCAGCGCTGACAAGACAGTGGTGATGTGGGATGTAAGCCGGCCGGAACGTCCGGTGAAACAAACGACGCTGACGCACCTCGACATGGTTCAGGGCATCGCGTTCAGTCCCGACGGACGCGTGCTTGCATCGTTGGAAAAAGACAAAGTCACTGTTCGGGACGTCGCCGAGGGGACGCCACAGATCACGCTTACACAGAGCCGGGACATACGCGGACTCGGCTTCGGTCTCGTGTTGGATGGCAATGTCCTGGCGTTTAGCCCCAACGGTGACGCCGTCGCCGCAGGGAAGTCGGGCGGCGGCATCGTTCTTTGGGATTTGGATGCTGAACGAGGAGCAGAAGCCATCTGCAGGAAGATCGGGCACAGTCTCACCCTGCAGCAGTGGGCCCAATACCTACCACCGGGCCAACCCTACCGCAAAACCTGCGGGTAGGGGGTAACTGTAAGTAAATGCTAATACAATCAGGTGAATTCTCGATTGCTCGACATGTCGTTCCCATCGGGACGATCAGCCCGTTCGAAACCCAGATCGCCAAGGCCACTCGGCGCGGAGACCAGGATACATTGCGGGCGCTTCGCCGTCTGCGCCGTACTCTGCCCAGCCAGAACCCGGACTATCCCGGCTGCTGTGACTGGACAACCGGCCGATTGGGTAGTGCCACGAGGCTCGGTATCGTAGATCCTCGACTCATCACGCTGCCGTATGGATGGGGGACGGCCACGGGGGGGCGGCGCACCCCACGGATCACTCCCGGCAACGGTCACTCGTCAGCGTTCACCCGGCGGACCAGCGCGACGAACTGGCGTTGCGGGTCCTTGATCAGGCCGTGGATCGTCGTCACCACTGGGCAGGGCCACGCCGACGCGCAGCTGCGGCACGCGCCGCCCGGCTGCACCTGGTGTTCGAGGAGCAGCCCGCGGATGACGATCACCAGGTCGGGAATCAGCTTGCGCGCGGTCTCGATGTCTTCCTCGACCCACTCCTGGCACTTGTGTCCCAGGAGCTCCGCCTCGTCCAGGTGCCGGTAGAGATCCATCTGTAGCAGCTCGAACGCGTCGGCGACCAGTGGTGTGATCGTATCCATCGGATACCTCCCCGTCGTCGGCGAGGTCCGTTGCCCGACCCGTGGTGGTCAGGTAATCCAGATGGCCCAGGGACATACAAGACATGCCAGGACAAGTTGGCGACATCAGGGCCGATCAGACCGTAGGGTGCGCCCAGGAGGTCACCCTGCGCGATCGCGAGCCGACGATACGCAGCCGGGAGCTGGGCGAGGGGCTGCGCCGGGGGATGGAGCAGGCCGGGCTGGACCAGAAGGGCGCCGCCGAGCTGCTCGGCTGGTCACAGAGCCGGGTGTCGCGGCTGCTGTCCGGCAAGCGCGGCGGCAGCGACGTGGACGTCGCGGCGTTCCTCGCGGTGTGCCGGGTGACCGGCCCCGAGCGGGACCGGTTGCTGCGGCTGTGCCGGGAACAGAACACCCCGGGTTGGCTGCAGCAGCACGGCGCGCGGCTACCCAAGCAGCTGCTCACCCTGATCGACAACGAGGACAAAGCCATGTCGATCGACGACTTCCAGCCGACGCTGGTGCCCGGCCTACTGCAGACCACCGACTACGCCCACGCGCTGATCCGGGAGGCGGGCACCACTCCGCCGGGCGAGATCGAGGACCGGGTGGCTGCCCGGCTGGGCCGCCAGAGCCTGTTCGGCCGGGAGCGCCCGGCCCGGTTCACCTTCTTCATCCACGAGTTCGCCCTGCGGCTGCCGGTGGGCGGGCCCGCGGTGATGTTCGAGCAGTTGCAGCACCTGCTACGCAAGTCCACCCGCCCCTACCTCACCCTGCGGGTGGTGCCCGCCCCGCGCGGCGGGCACGCCGCGGTGGCCGGATCGTTCACCCTCCTGGAGTTCGCCGAGTACCGGCCGGTGGTCTACCTGGAGAGCGAGACCACGAGCCTGTTCCTGGAGAAGCCCGAGGAGATCGCCGCCTACCGGCCCATCCTGGGGCTGCTGGCCGCCACCGCGCTGGGCGAGGGAGAATCACGGGAGCTGATTGCCACCCTGGCAACCGAGCTCTACGCGGATCGAGAGGACCATGATGACCGCGCCTGAGCCGGACGGGATTGTCTGGCAGAAGAGCAGCTACAGCGCCCCAAACGGCGGCTGCGTCGAAGTCGGCTGGCGCACCAGCAGTCACAGCGGCACCAACGGCGGCTGCGTCGAGGTCGCGCCCGCACCGGACGTCGTGCTGGTGCGCGACTCCAAGGACCGCGACGGCCCCGCACTGGCCGTCCCCGCCGCCGCCTGGCGAGCCTTCCTGCGCACGGTCACCCACTGACCGGATCGGCATCCCAGCAGGGTCCGGCGGCAGATCGCGTGGGGAGTCGCGCGCTTACCCCCCGCCGTAGAGGCGATCGAGACCGACGCAGGCTGCTGGTCAGGCGCAGTAGGCTGTGGCAAGTCACGACGTGCCAGGCGCAGACGCGGAGGTACTACGACGCGGAGGTACTACGGTGAGCGCACCGCTGAACGCGACCAGTCTGCGTACCGCTGCCGACCTGACCTACGAACCGGACGACGGCCTGCGCCGCGAACTGCACGACGGGGTGGTGCTGGTGGTCCCGCCACCGGATGAGGATCGCAGTTGGGTGGTGCGTGTGGCGGACCGGGCGCTGTTGATCGCTGCGCCGGACGATGGTACATCCTGCAGCACGTAGGGGTGCATGTCGGGCTGCGCCGGCTCTATGTCCCGGACCTCGTGGTGGTGTACCGGGGCACGGCGTTCCACGACAACGACTACGGCCCGGGTGGCGTGCTGCTCGCCGTCGAGGTCGTCTCGCCCCCGTCGGTGACCCTCGACCGGATCACCAAATCCCGACGGTCATGACTTCGCCGCGCAGCAGCATGTTGCCGCCCCGGTAGTTGGTGGTGTCGTGCCAGTCGGCCCACCGTAGGACCCGGGGTTTCGGAACGCCTGTGATCGTGTTCGCGTCTATGTTGCCGTCCCATCGACAGGCCGGCTGGTTCCAGCACGGTCATGTTTCCCTCCCTTCGTCGACGAGATCGGTCAGCGCCAGAATCGGAGCCTGAATTGACGTCTTGCCATGCTCGGTTTCGGTGGCGTCGAACGAGCCGTGCTCGAAGTACCGGTCTCCAGCGTGCGCCGGCCTGGCAGTAGGCAAAGAACCCGCATGACTGCTTGCAGCGCTTCAGCCCGACCGCGAACTCCTGGACATACCGCAGCGCTGCGGCGCACTGCCTCCGCCATACGGTTCAGGCGGCGCTCGGGCGGGCGATGATCGGCTGAAGGCGCTGTGCCGGCTCACGCAGCCAGGCGTGCTGTTGCCCGTCGGGGCCGACCGTGAGGCCAAACTCGGTGTATCGCGGACGCTGGTGCTGTTCCCACCATTGGTGGGCGGCCTCGATCTCGTCCCAGAGTCGGCGGGGGCCGTGCTGGCGCACCGGGTAGATGTCGGCTTCCAGAGCGGCTGGCGTGACGTTGACCGTTGCCCAGGATTGGCTGGATTCCTCGTAGACCAGCACCTCGTAGGCGCGGCGGTCGGCAGGGTCGTCGAAGGCGATGCTCTGCCGCACGCCGTCGACGAGCAGGCTGACGGCAAACGCGCCACCGTCGTAGTCGCTGACCGGCTCGTAGGGGTGCAGCGTCGTCACCCGCTCGGCGGCGTCGGGCTCCCGGTCGGGGTTGGGGATCCAGTTGCCGACACGTTGGCCGCGCAGGCTCATGAACGAGGCGTGCGCGACGAAATGTCCGGATGCGGTGCTGTCGCTGGCGACGATCAGCCGCAGCAGCGCCGAGGAGAGGTAGGGCGTCTCCCACGGGGTGACGATCAGCCCGCCGGGCGCGCACTGCTCCACCCACGCATAGGGCACGCTGTGGCAGCCGGCGGTGCACAGCACCCGGTCATACGGGGCGTTCGGCGGATATCCGTCCTCCCCGTCGCCGCACACGACGGTGGGGGTGAACCCCGTCGCGGCCAGCGCGGCGCGGGCCTGCTCGGCGAGTACCGGATCGATCTCCACCGTGGTCACCGCATCGCCACCGAGGCGGTGGGACAGGATGGCGGCGGTCCAGCCGGTGCCGGTGCCGATCTCCAGCACCCGATGCCCAGGCCACGTGTCCAGGGCGTGCAGCATGACGGCCATGACGGTGGGCATCGACGTGGAGCTGGTAATCGCGCGGCCCACCCCGCCGGGCAGGGACGGCTGGCCGTCGTCCACCTGAGTGATCACGGACTCATCGCGGGCCACCAGTTCGTGCCAGGTGTCCGGGTCGTCCCGACGGTCCAGGGCAAGCCAGCCTCGACCGTGCGAGTTCTTCCGCCAGACAATCGGCGGGACGAACCACTCTCGCGACACGGCGTCGAACCCCTCAGCCCACTCCGGGGCCGCCTGCTGCACCGACTCCCGCCATGCTGGGGTTCCGGTCACCTGCCGTGCTTCCCATCCGGCTTGGGTTCCTTCGGGTCGATTGGTGTTCCTGGCGGCACCTGCCCGTTGTCCTTCGCGGGGTCGGGCGCGGCGTGCTTGCCTTCGTCGTCCTTGCCCCTCGCAATCCCTCACCGTTCCTCGTGTGCACGCGTACAGTATCGGCGCTGTCACTGCAACACCTTCGCGCTACTGGCTCGGGTCCCTGCAGATCAGGTCATTTCGGGATGTACCGGATCAGGATTTCGTGCAGCGGGCCGAGCAGCTCGGCGTGCTCCGGGACGCGGCTGAGCAGCTCGGCCAGCTCGACGGCGACGCGTTGCCGTTGGGAGACGTCGGCCTGCTCGGCCAGCTCCTCCAGGGTGGTCGTGTCGCTCATCGCCTTGCCGGCCAGCGAACCGGCGACGGCGAGATGTGCGGTGGCGGCGTAGGACTCCCCGAACACCCGGCCCTCCAGCATGGCGAGCTGGACGATGGTGCTCAGGTCCGCATCGGCGAGCGCCCGGCGCATCCGGTCGGCCGCTAGTTGGCGGTCGGTCACGCAGCCGTAGGCGGTCTCCAGGCCGTCCCGGATGGCCAGCCCGAGCACCGCGAGGTGCACCACGGTGGCCGCCGGATGCCCCAGCCTGATCAGCGCTGCCTCGGCCTCGGTGGTGACCAGCTCGGTGGCATGCTCCTCAGCGAAGGCTCGCGACTCCTGCCAGCTCTCCACGCTGATCCAGTCCCGCACCAGGTCCTCCAGCAGCAGTGGCCGGTATGCCTCGTCGACACCGACGGCCAGCACCTCCTCGAGCAGATCCAGGTGCTGGTCAGCGCGCGGGGCGACCAGCAGCTCCAGCTCCTCCAGCGCAACGAAGGCCGGGTCGGCCAGCAGTTCTTCCTGATGCGCCGCGAAGAAGCCTTTCGAGATCGTCCAGGTGGGGGCAGTGAGCCATTTCACCACGAGGCTGATCTGCTCGGGGGTGAGCGCCAGCCAGTCCGGAGGTTCCTGTCCGGTGACCGCCCGCCAGGCGTTGTGCACCGCCAGCGCATCCCGGCTGCGGTACCCGCGCAGCGCGTTACGCACGGCCAGCACGGTGGAGTCCAGGGTGTCGGTGTCCTGCTCGGTGTCCTGGGTCGCGAGCAGGGTGACCAGCTCGCGCAGGCCGGTCGGCGGGTCACCGTGGCGGATGTGGAACCCGGCCCGCTCGATGATCAGTGCGTCCCGGACCGCTGGTGTCGCGGCGAAGTTGTCGACATACAGGGTGTAGACGTCGACGCCGTCGGAGATCCGGTCCAGGCCGGCGAGATGGCCCGCGAGATTGTTCAGCGAGGTGACCAGGTGCGGCAGGTAGGTGGTGGTGTCGATCTCGGTCAGCACGCTGAGGGTGTCGGTGGCCTCGGCGCCGGGAGCCAGCGCTTCCCCGTAACGACCGGTCGCGGACAGGTAGACAGCGCGGTCGTTCAGCACCATGGCGAGGAAGGGCAGGTAGGTCGTGGCGTTGGCCTCGTTCAGGATCCGGTAGATGCTGACCGCCTGGCGGGCGGGGGCCAGCGCGCTCTCGTGCTGCCCGAGCTCGGCCAGCTTGGTGGCGAGCTGGTGCACGGATCGCGCCAGGTCCGGCAGATACGCCTCGGGAGTGTCCTTGACCAGCCGGTACAACGCGTCCACGCCGACCGTCCCGGCGATCGAGGCATGCCGGGCAAGCTGGCGGCGCAGGTACGGGCTGCGCCGGTCCGGCTCGCCCTCGGCCGGTGGCCGTGCCTCGGGCAGCGCGACCAGCGCCTCGGCCAGCGCTTCCGACGCCGGGCTGCCGGGAATGGGCAGGGGTGCCCCGACGAGGTGCTTGACCAGTTCCGGGTGCGCGAGCCGGTAGATCGCCTCGCCGTCCTGCTCGCCGGCCACGATGTAGCGCCCGTGGTGCTCGAGCACCCAGTCCAGGTCGGCGGGCCGGTACTGGGCCCCCACCGGGCTCAGCGCGCTGGCCGCGGCGACCCACACCCCGCGCGGCATGCCCCGGCCCAGCGTCCAGGCCAGCCCGTGCAGCAGATCCCGGGCCGCGCCGGGCAGCTCGACGCCATCGCGGACCAGGGCGGCGCCGCTGGCCAACTCGCGGTCCAGCGCCTCGCCGACCGTCGCCGGGAGCTGCTGCACCCAGCCCTGCGCCTGCACGTCGATGAGCTGGCGGACGACCTGGGAGGCCACCATCCGGGCGTAGAGGAACCCGCCGCGCTCGATGGCCTTGCCACCCAGCACCGCCGCCACCTGCTGCACCAGATCACCCCGGCCGCCAGCCTGCAGCCGCATCGCCACGTACCGCTCGAGGTCAGCCGGGGCGCTGGCCTCGGCGCCGAGATCCACCACCGACACCTGCGGCCCGAACATCTCGGCCAACCCGACGATGCGCGGTTCCGCGACGGGCCGGTGCAGCAGGAACTCCCGTTGCTCGGTCGCCAGCAGCACCCGGGCCACCGCGCCGAGCGCGACCAGCAGTTCCGTCGCGATCTTGTCGGCGTGCTCGGGAAGGACCTCGTCCAGCCCGTCGAGCACCAGCACCGGTGGCCGGGTCAGCTTGGTGATCTCGGCGATCAACTGCCAGCTTGCCTGCGGCGCGGGCAGCCCGAGAGCCTCGGCCACGGCGGCCATCATGTCCTGCTCGCTCATACCATCCAGGTGCACGACCGCATCGACCGCGCCGATTCCGGGGTCCGGGTCGCCAGGTGCCAGCGGGGCGTGCGCGAGCAGCTCGGCTCGTCCGGCGCTGTCGGACAGCGCGACAACGCGCCGCACCACGGTGGACTTACCCCATCCCGGCGCGCCGGTCACCACGAAGGCGCCGGGAGCCTCGCTTCGCAGCCAGCTCACGATGCGCTGCAGCACCGAGCGGTGGGCGGGGCACCCCCACCGCTCGTACTGCGCCTCGGCCGCATCGCAGGGTGTCGAGTTGAGATGGCTCATTCGTTCGGTCACGTCCAGCTCCGGTGTTCCGCCCAACCTCATCCCCTCGAGACCAGCCTCATCCCCTTGAGACTGGGAGGGAGCACGTTACTCAGGGCGGATACACCGTACGGCAGGTGGTCAGCCGGGGGCGGGAGCTGGGGAGGGCTCGGGCTGGTCGAACTGGGTGCGGTACAGCTCCTGGTAACGACCGTCGGTGGCCAGCAGCTCGGCGTGCGTGCCGCGCTGCACCACCCGCCCGTCCTCGATCACCAGGATAAGGTCGGCAGCGCGGATGGTGGACAGCCGGTGCGCGATGACCACCGCCGTCCGCCCGGCCAGCGCCTCGGCCAGCGCCGCCTGCACGGCTGCCTCGGAGGTGGAGTCCAGGTGCGCGGTGGCCTCGTCGAGGATCACCACCCGGGGCCGGGCCAGCAGCAGCCGGGCGATGGTCAGCCGCTGCCGCTCGCCGCCGGACAGGCGGTAGCCCCGCTCGCCGACCACCGTGTCCAGCCCGTCGGGCAGTGAGGCCACCAGGTCCTCGAGCCGGGCCCGGCGCAGCACCTCCCACAGCTCCTGGTCGGTGGCCTGCGGGCGGGCCAGCAGCAGGTTCGCCCGGATCGAGTCGTGGAACAGGTGCCCGTCCTGGGTGACCATGCCGAGCGTGGCGCGGATCGAGTCGAACGACAGCTCGCGCACGTCCACTCCGGACAGCAGCACCGCGCCGGAGTCGACGTCATAGAGC
>DASTLT010000311.1:0-6425 GCA_035714625.1 Pseudonocardiaceae bacterium
CCCGGCATGGAACCCGGCAGACCCGGCCAGAGCGCCGGGCCACCACCATGTCCCCGAACCGACATCACACTCCGCACAAAAAATGAAGATCACTACAGGCTCACGAAAGCCTGCCGAGTAGCCTCAACTCCCTGGCATTGGTGGCTAGCCCCAGCCGACCCTTCGGCGGTGACGCGCTCCGGGGGAGGCCGGCGGGAACTTCCTGGGTACCCCAACTGGGCGCGGTCACTGCGGCCCGGGGTACCTGCCATGAACGTGCCAAAGTTGCTGTTGTCAGCAGCTCGTCCGCGAGCAGTCGGCCGGTGAGCTGATCGGCTTGTTTGGCGTCAATTCCAGCCGCTTGTGCCGCCTGGACGTCACCGGTGCGGGCCAAGGCAAGCCACAGGTACCGCGCGGCCCCCAGCAGTGTCTCCACCCGGCCGGTTCGGGAATCAAGGATCACGATGGCCTGACCCAGGTCAGCGGACCGGATGTGTTGTGGGCAGGTGATGAACCTGGTCACGAGGCTGTCTCAGATGCTCGGCTGTGCTGCCATTGGGCAGCAGGCTCGGCAGTGGCGATCGAGCGAAGCCACACCTCAGCGGCCAGAACAGGTTCGTAGTCACTGGAGGTCATAGGCAGGCCCGCGTGGATGTGGTCGAGAAGTTGGCGCAATCGGAGCGGATCGACGAGGTCGAGCGCGGCGAGGTGCCCGTCGGCCAGGTCATGCAGCACTGAAATGTTGGCTCGCAGCCCGAGGTAGTGGTCGGGGGTGAAGTCGCCTTTTGTCCGTCGGGTTGCGATCTCGTAGGGGAGGAGGTCGCCCAGTGCGGTGGTGAGCAGCGGCTTGTACCGGTATGGGCTGTGTCGTTGCCAGGTCGGCACGCCCAGGCAGGTGGCGATGACCTGGGAGTCGGTGAAGGGGTTGTGCTGGCGGACGCCATAATGCTGGGCGACCTGAGCGTCAGCACGGGCGGTCCGCCCAACGGCTTGGATCGCTTTCAGGGTCAGCGCGACACCGAGCTCACCGGTTTCGTCGAGACAATCTCGGCCCGCCGCGCACCAGGCGGCCTCGGCACCGAGCCCACGGGCACGGGGGGTGGCCCAGACGGCTGGAGACAATAAAACGGGTTGCCTGAACGATGGCCTGTGTCGCGGTCGGTGTCCCCGGTCATTCAGCTCTCTGGCTAACGCCGCTAGGAAGGCCGTGCGGCTAGTGCTGGCGGTGCGCAGCGCTTGAGAGAGCACCAGCCAGACGGGGACTCTACGAAGCCGCGCCCATCCTATTGAATGTCGCATCAAGAGCCGGGTCTGACGGAACCGTGCGAGGTCGGCCAGGTAAGCCGGATGGCCGCCGAGCACGGTGTCCCCGCCGTCGCCGGTGAAGTGGCAGTCGCTGCCCATCTCACGCAGCACCTCGAACTCGGCGACAGCGCGGGCGACGGCGATCGTCGTCGGGGCGGGTTCGTCCGTGGGTGGCATCAGCTCTTGCATGCAGCTGAAAGGGGCGTGTCGGTGTTCCAGCGAGCACAGCAGGTGGGTGATGTTGCTCAAGGCACGGACTGCGCTGCGCGCATGGTCGAAGTCACCACCGGTGGTGATGCCCGCCGGATGTACGGTCACCGCGTGCAGCCGCCTCCCGTCCGAGATGTGGTGAGCAGCCAATAAGGTCAGCGAACTGGAGTCGAGTCCTCCGGAGCAGTCTGCGGACGGGTGTTGGCTAGATGCGGTCCGTGCTGCGACAGCATCACCAAGTGCCCGTCGCAGTTGGGAAGCTCCCTCCGTCATCTCGACCATGCTCGGGCGCGGATGCCATCGGCTGAGCACATGTGGAGGAAGACCTGGCTGCAACACGATGCAGGACGCCGGGGGCACCGCGCTGACGCCAGTGAAAGCGGACCGACCTACAGTTAGCTCAGAGACATTGGGGGCCAACAAGGTGGCGGCCAGCCAACCCGGATCGGGGCGAGCGCCGGTGAGCGCGGCCAGCGCTAACGCACTGGAGCCCCACACGGTTCCCCATGGGGTCATTGCCGTGTAGATCGGCCAGGCATGACCGACGTCGGTCCAGACCATCGTGCGATCCGGGGTGGACTCGATCACTGTGTAGCTGCCCGCGAACGCCAACAGAACCGCATCACTGACTCCGTGTTCCGCTAGGCGGCGTATGTCGTGGTCGGAAGCTGAGCAAGCCCCGAAGACGGCAACCTGTCGATGGCGAGTGACCATCATCCGCACTTCGTTGTCCGCCCAGGGACCTACAGTCCACACTATACAGGGCGCAGGTATCCGCAGCCGGCCGCCGTGCGGCACAGGAGACGTCCGCTGCTCGTTTGTAACCAGCCCGCCGAACCACGACATCAACCGCATCTCCGCGTCCTTTCCCGCTCGTACAGTAGTAGTCTGGGATGAGCGTGGTGCCCGGGACCCAAGGCCGAGCACCACGCCGCACGAGGAGAGGTCAGTTGTACTGATACCGCTTGTCTTCGGATGTACCAGCACCCTCCCCAAGGGTCAGCTCCACTGCATCACCGAGTTCCACCCGGAGTTGTGTCGTGGGCACCTGATGAACCATGTCGTTGTCTACGGCCTGCTGCACAGTCGTCACCTCGCTTGCTGATCGGTTGGCGGTGCACGATCTATGGAAGCCCGGCCCGAACTGATCGCATAGGAACCGCCCAGCAGTCGCACCCGGTTTGCGGAGCTCGCAAACGCCCCTAGCGCTGGAACGGTTGTTGCGGTAAGTGCGATCTGGGTCACGATGAGTAGGGGAGACGACCGTGGAGACCACGCACCCGATTTGGCGCACGCCCGCTGTCCGCAGAGCAGCTGCGGTCGGAGACTTCGGCACCTTGATCAGGGTGAGCCGCACTGTGCACAACCTCACCCTGAAGCAGGCGGCCCCGCTGTGCGGGTACTCGGCCTCCACCCTGTCCCGGATCGAGACCGGTCGCCAACCCCTGACCGACGTCACGCTGCTTCGGCACTTCGCCGAGGTGTTCGATATCCCATTGCAGCTCTTCGGCTTGGTCCCCGCACCCACCGAATCCTCGCTGGTACCCGTGGCTCCCGCGCGATCCCAGGGTCGAACCGCTACGGTCTCCGGGACCACGGCGCGGGAGGATGGTGACGACCCAGTGCGACGACGCCAAGCGCTGGCCGGTCTCGCCGCGATCACGAGTGGTGTGTTGCTCGAAGGCCCCGGCCAGGCTGCAGGCACCCGGCCCGGACTGCTCGTGATGCCACTAGCCGGAGGCACGGCCACGGTTCCGGTCCCGGTGCTGCGCTCGGCCCTCGCTGCCGCTCGCTCCCTGTTCGAGGGTTGTCGCTACTCCGATCTGGCCAGCGCACTACCCGAGCTGATCACTGCTGTCCAGGTCAGCCGCGATGCGGCTACCGACCACCACCACGAGGTGCTGTCGGCGCTGCTGGCTGACGCCTACAGCCTGGCCTCCAACCTGTGCACCAGGCTGAATGACGACGCCCTGGCCTGGGTCACCGCTGACCGGGCCCGATCCACCGCCCAGGCCAGCGGCAACGCCGCCAGTATCGCCGAGGCCGCTCGGGTGGCCGCAATCGCGATGCGCCGCCACGGTCATCACGACACCGCCGTCAGGTTGCTGACCACCACGGCACTGAGCCTGAACGATCATACCGACAGTCCAAAGCAGGGCCTGCTGGGTACCTACGGGTCGCTGCTGTGCACCGCCTCCTACACCGCTGCCCAGCACGGCAACCGCAGCCAGGCGCTGGAACTGATCGGGGAAGCCGAGGAGACCGCCCGCTACATCAAGGGGTCCGCCACGAGCCACCCAGCGTTCAGCGCCACTAACGTGACGATCTACCAGATCGGTGTCCGTACCGCCCTCGGTGACGCCGGAACAGCGCTTGGCCACGCCCGCCGCATCGAGATCCGCAGCCTCCCGACGCCTGAAAGACAAGCCCGATTCTGCCTGGACACCGCACGCGCCTGGCTTCGTTTCGGTGATCCACGCAAGTGCTTCCAAGCGCTCCAGGCAGCCGAACACTTCGCGCCCGAGGAACTGCGCCGCCCGTCGGTGCAGGCCCTGGTTGCCAGGCTGCTCCACATCCCCGGCCGCACCCCCGCAGACCTGCGCGCCTTCGCCGCCCGCATCGACGCCGACCACTAAAGTGGTGATCCATCCTGGTTCAGGAGCCGGGGGGCCATTCCTCGACGGGGACCTCGGGCATCGGGAAGTCCTTGGCATTACCTGTGGCCAGCCGGGCGCCGATCCCGGCGGTGACCGCGCCGATCAGGCAGTCGGCTTGGTGCAGCGTGACACCGCGGGCGGCGTGCTCCCGCCGCCACAGTCCGGCTCGCCGGGCGTCGTGCTCCCGAACTGGGAGCACCCGGATCGCGGTGAACAGAGCGTCGGCTGCGGCGTGCTCCCCTGGCCGCAACCCGCGGACGATCTCCTCGACGTTAATGGCGGTGGTGAGCAGTACCTCGCGGCGAGCGGCCAGGTCTCGGAGTCGGGCAGCGGCGGGCCGGCCCCGGAGGGCGTCGATGAGCACCGTGGTGTCCAGGACCAGGGTGGACATCAGCCGGTGAGCCGCTCACGATCGGTGCGCTGGGTGCGGACCCACGCTGCCGGGTCGGCATCCCAGTCGTGGCCGGAGTCGGGAATAGCGCCCAGTGCGGCCTCCAGTGCCTCAGTGCGGTCGAGTTCGTCAATAGCCCGCCGAACCGCGCCGGCGATGAAGCTGCTCCGTTCGCGTGCGCCGACGATACGGTCGAGATCGGCGACCAGCTTGTCGTCGAGCGTGATGTGTAGTCGCATGGCCACACGATAGCCCACAGCCTGGCCGAGCCACCCGACACGCCGAGGGTGCTGCCTGCTCACTCCGTCGCGCAACGAGGAATAGGGTGGCGCCCATGGCCACTGGCAGCACAGTACACACGATCAAGGTGTCGCTGCGGTACCTGAAGCCGCCGATCTGGCGACGTCTGCAGGTGCCGTCGGACAGCACGCTGGCTGAACTGCACTATGTGATCCAGGATGCGATGGGCTGGGAGGACGCTCACCTGCACCAGTTCGAGGTGGACGGCACGTCCTTCGCCGACCCCGTGCACCTGCTCGACGACACCATGGACGAGTCGCGCAGCAGGCTGATCCGGCTGCAGCCCGGTGACCGGTTCGTGTACTGGTACGACTTCGGGGACGACTGGTACCACGACATCGAGGTGGAGTCCGTCGACCCAGCCGATCCGACGCTGACCTACCCCCGGTGCGTGGCCGGGCGCCGCGCCTGCCCACCGGAGGACTGCGGTGGCCCGGGGGGCTTCGACGAGCTGGTGCGCGCCCTGAAGGACAAGAGCCATCCCGAGCACGAGCAGTACCGCGACTGGTTGCAAGAGATCGGCGAGGCCGGCTACGATCCCGCGCACCTCGACCTCGACAAGATCAACAAGCGGCTCGCGCACCATGCGGTGCCCGCGCCGCAGCGCTGAGCACTGCAGCGCTGAGCACTGCAGCGCTGAGCGCTGCAGCCGCACCTGACGAACTACCCCTGCGCCCAACCGGCTGGCCCGTGTCCGCGCCGGGCTCTATCGGGGGTGACCGGTAGACTGAGCAGGTTAGCCACGCAGCACCTCGCGACTGCCGGATCCTGGCCCTGAGCTGCGGGTTACGCGAATGCCAGTCTGGGAAGGACCGCAGTGACCGAGATCACCCTGCCGCCGGACGGAGACCGCGTCGAGCCGGTTGACATCCAGCAGGAGATGCAGCGCTCCTACATCGACTACGCGATGAGCGTGATCGTCGGCCGCGCGCTGCCGGACGTCCGCGACGGGCTCAAGCCCGTGCACCGGCGGGTGCTGTACTCAATGTACGACTCCGGGTTCCGCCCGGACCGGGGCTACGTCAAGTGCGCCCGGGTGGTCGGCGACGTGATGGGCAACTACCACCCGCACGGTGACACCGCGATCTACGACACCCTGGTGCGGATGGCCCAGCCCTGGGCGATGCGCTACCCGCTGGTCGACCCGCAGGGCAACTTCGGCTCCCCGGGCAACGACCCGCAAGCCGCGATGAGGTATACGGAATGCCGGCTCAGCCCGCTCGCGATGGAAATGCTGCGGGACATCGACAAGGATACCGTTGATTTTGAGCCGAACTACGACGGCCGCACCCAGCAGCCCGTCGTGTTGCCGTCCCGGATCCCGAACCTACTGGTCAACGGCAGCTCGGGGATCGCGGTGGGGATGGCGACGAACATCCCGCCGCACAACCTGCGCGAGGTCGCGTCCGGAGTCGTCTACCTGCTGGAGAACCCCGACGTCGACGATGACACGTTGCTGGAAGCGCTCCTCGCGCGGGTCAAGGGCCCGGACTTCCCGACCCGCGGCATGATCGTCGGAGCTGACGGCATCGCCGACGCCTACCGCACCGGCCGTGGCTCGATCCGGATGCGCGGCGTGGTGG
>DASTLT010000312.1:0-25181 GCA_035714625.1 Pseudonocardiaceae bacterium
GTCGTACTCGCCTGGACTGCCCGGGGATTCGGCGCGAGCACCGGGCAGATCGCGCTGAACTCACCCGACTACGAGGTTGCCGACGCCCGGACACTGGTGGACTGGCTGGCCAAGCGGCCCGATGTAGTGCAGGACGCACCCGGAGATCCGCGGGTCGGCGTCACCGGCGCGTCTTACGGCGGCGCCCTGGCCCTGCTGCTGGCCGGGACGGACCGCCGAGTGGACGCGCTCGCACCGCTGATCACCTGGAATGACCTGGCCCAGGCCCTGTTCCCGAACGCGGCGAGCCGCCGACCCGTCCCGGCCCGCACTCCGGCAGCGGGTGCCTTCGCTCCGGACGGGGTGTTCAAGCGGGACTGGGCAGGCCAGTTCTTCGGCGCAGCAGTCGGCGGGCCCGGGCTGTGCGGGCGGTTCCGCCCCGAGGTGTGCGCAGCCTATGTGCAGGCCGCCACCACCGGGCGGCCCACTTCACAGATGGTGGCCCTGCTGCGCCGGTCCTCCCCCGCCTCGGTGGCCGGCCGGATCACCGCGCCGACCCTGCTCGTTCAGGGCGAGCAGGACACCCTGTTCGGGCTGGATCAGGCCGACGCCACCGCCCGCCAGCTCGCTGCGGCCGGCGCGCCGCTGAAGGTGATCTGGTACGCGGGCGGGCATGACGGTGGTGCGCTCAGGGATCGGTCCGAGGCTCGGTTGCGCGCGGCGGTGGGTGCCTGGTTCGAGTCCTACCTCGCCAGGACCGGCGCGGCGCCCCGAACCGGGTTTGACTACCAGGTGCAGGGCGCGTTCGGAACCGAGGACTTCGGCCAGCGTACCGTCACCGCCCCCGCCTACCCTGGGCTGGCCGGCCCCAGCACCGCGACCCAGCGCCGGGACCTGCCGCTGTACGGCGGTGCGCAACTGGTGGTCCGACCCCCCGGGGGTAGCCCGGCGGCACTGACCAGCTTGCCCGGGCTCGGCGCCGTACTGTCTCGAGCGGCCAGCACCGGCGCGGTAGTGGCGCAGGATCTGCCAGGACAGGCTGCCACTTTCGGCACCGAGCCGCTGACCGACCCGCTGGAGATCGCCGGCGCAGCCCAGGTGCGGCTGCGGGTCGCCGCGGCACCGGCGCCGGCGCCGCCACCGGACGAGGCGATCCTGTTCGTCAAACTCTACGATGTGGGGCCCGATGGTCGACGGACCCTGCCTGGCGGGGCCGTGGCGCCGGTGCGGATCGCACCGTTGCCCGCCGACGGCACACCCGTCGAGGTGACCGTCACCCTGGCCGGAGTCGTGCGCCCGGTGGAGGCCGGACATCGGCTCGCCGTCGCGGTAGCCACCACCGACCGCGGCTACGCGGTACCCGGACAGCCCGCCGGGTACCTGGTGGAGCTGGCCGACCCGGAACTGTCGGTTCCGATGGTGCCCGGCGAGCAAGCGCCCGCTCCGCTTCCGGTCACCCAGCTCCTCGGCATCGGGGGACTTGCCGTGCTGGTGACCGTGCTCGGCGTGCTGGCCCGGCGACGCAGCAAGCGCGGTGATGACGCCGACCCCACGCTGGCCGACGTACCGTTGGTCGTCACCGGGCTCGGCAAGCGTTACCCGGGCGGGATCACCGCGGTCGACGACCTGTCGTTCCGGGTCGAGCGTGGGCAGGTGCTGGGCCTGCTGGGCCCCAACGGGGCCGGCAAGACCACCGTGCTGCGGATGCTGATCGGGCTGATCAGGCCGAGCACCGGTGAGTTGCGGGTGTTCGGGCACCGGGTGGCGGCCGGTGTCCCGGTGCTGTCCCGGATCGGGTCGTTCGTGGAAGGCTCGGGATTCCTGCCGCATCTGTCGGGGGTGGACAACCTGCGGTTGTATTGGGCCGCCACCGGTCGCCCGGCCACGGCCGCCCGGATCGAGGAGGCGCTGGAGATCGCCGGTCTGGGCCACGCCGTGCACCGGCGGGTGGCCACCTACAGCCAGGGGATGCGGCAGCGGCTGGCCATCGCGCAGGCCATGCTCGGCAAGCCGGATCTGCTGGTGCTCGACGAACCGACCAACGGCTTGGATCCCCCGCAGATCCATGCCATGCGCCAGGTGCTCCGTGATTACGCCTCGGCAGGTGCCACGGTGCTCGTCTCCAGTCACCTGCTCGCCGAGGTGGAGCAGACCTGCAGCCACGTGGTGGTGATGCAGCACGGCAGGCTGGTCGCGGCCGGCACCGTCGCCGAGATCGTCGCGGGCAGTGCCGCGGTCAGCTTCACCGTGGACGACCCGGCGCAGGCCGCCGCGGTGCTGCGGGACCTGGACGGGGTCGACGTCACCGGAGTCGAACGAAGCGTCGTGCACGCCCGGCTCAACGGGCTGCCCCGGAAGGTTGCGGTCTCCGTGCTGGTGGGAGCCGGGGTCGGAGTCGAAGCGGTCACCGCGCGACGTCAGTTGGAAGATGCCTTCCTGCAGCTCGTCGGAGAGGAGCCGGTGGAATGACCGCCGAGGTACTTCCTCCCGCGGGGGCGGCCCTGTGACCGCGCCGCAGGGGGCTGCTGCCGGTTATCGTGCCTGCGCCACCCTGCCGCTTCGGGTGGAGCTCGTGCGCCAACTGCGACGCAGGCGTACAGTGCTCACCCTCGGGTTTCTCGTCGCGTTGCCCATCCTGCTCTGGCTCGCCTTCGAGCTGGGCAGCGACGAAGGTTCCAGCGGCGGCACCACCCTGGTCGACCTCGCCACCGCGAGCGCGGCCAACTTCGTGGTGTTCACGCTGTTCTCCTCGGTGGGCTTTCTGCTTGTCGTGGTGGTGGCACTGTTCTTCGGCGACACGGTGGCCAGCGATGCGTCCTGGTCGACGCTGCGGTACCTGCTGGCCGCCCCGGTGCCCCGGGGCCGGTTGTTGCGGCAGAAGGCGGTCGTGGCTGGGCTGCTCACGGTGTTCGCCCTCGTGCTGCTGCCTGGGGTGGCGCTGGTCGTCGGGGTGCTCGCCTACGGCGGCGGGGACCTGGTCTCACCCACCGGCCAGTCGCTGGATTTCCTGCCCGCGCTGAGCCGGCTGGCGCTGGCACCCGGCTATCTGGCACTGCACTTCTGCTGGGTCGCCGGGCTCGCCTTGCTGTTGTCGGTGAGCACGGACGCGCCGCTCGGGGCGGTGGGCGGCACGGTGATGGTGTCCATCCTCTCCCAGATTCTGGAGTCCATCGACGCGCTCGGCGGCCTGCGAGACTACCTGCCCACCCGGTTCAGCTCCGCCTGGGCCGACCTGCTGGCCGCCCCGATCGACTGGACCGACCTGGCCACCGGCGCCTTCTCCGGCCTCGGCTACGCGACCGTCTTCGGCATCGCGGCCTGGTGGCGCTTCGCCACCAAGGACATCACCTCGTGAGTGGCCTTGGGTGCCGTAACACTCTCACCCACTCACGACCCCTCCTTCCCACCAAAGGCGAGGATCGACGCGGTGAACCCGTGCAGGTAGTTGCGGCCCGCAACCGGACCGATCTCCCCGGCGGCGAAGAACCCGGCCACGCCAGTGGTACCGAGACCGGCGCGTACCGCCCGCACGTCGTGGTCCGCGCTGGGGAACATGGCCCTGCCACGACCGTTGCAGGAGAACAGCAGCGCACCACTGGCCTCGCCGGACTCCGCGCGGAACCGGGCGAACAACTCTGCGAGATCCTCGTCCGCAGCGGCTGCGTCCCGCACCTGAAAGCGGACCGTGCGGCCCACCTCTACGAAGTCCCCAATCGCGATGGCGCCCCGCTCGCGATCCGCGCCCACGACGCCCCGGATGAGGAAATCACCGCGCTCATGCTCCAAGGCGTACTCATCCATCACGACCCCGATGTTCAGCCCCTGCGCGAGGGCTCGCCGGTCCTCGGGGGCGAGCTCGGCCACGATCTGCTCCAGCTTGGCCAACGCGGGCATCCCGGCCAGCTCCAGCAACACATTGCTCTCGGCCTTGGTGACGATCATCGGTGGGCCGAAGGGGCGGCATCCCTGGCTGACCACGGTGTGCACCGCCACGGATCCCCCGAGCACGACTCCCACTGCTCCCGACGAGATGCTGCGGCCGTTCATGAACAGCCGGGTGCCGACCGAGTGACCCGGGCCGCTGGCCACCCCGCCGATGAAGGGCAAGCCGGGCAGGTCGTCATTCGAACGCTGCACGAAAGCGGCAGCCGGGAAGGTCACGGGATCGGTCAGCAGCGCCGCGACGGTATCGTCGTCGTGCCGCTCCGGCATCCCGGCGACGGCAGCGCCGTCCGGGGTGCGCACGACCTCCAGGTGGAACGGGGTGCACCTGACGCCGGGCAGGCACGCGGCAAAGGCACTGACCGCCCGCTCGGCCTCTACCCCCCGGCCCGCGCCGATCACCCCACCAGCACTGCAGCCCACCGTGTTCGTGGCTCCGGACACCTCCATCGCCTGGCTGCATGCCGCTTGAACCGCGTGCGGGTCACCGCTGCAGACGAACACAAACAGCAGATCAGGGCGTTGCCCGGCGAGCGGTGCGATGGCTTGCGCCACCGCGACCTCCGCACAGGTGGCGGGATCTGGCCCGACGGCCAAGCCGTCGCCGAAGCGGGTGATGAGAATGTCTGGCAAGGAGGACACGGACGCGTCACCTCCAAGGGAGTGTCAGCAGACCCATTGTGGCCGTGCCATCCGGCAGCCGGTAGAGCCCGGGTTGGCAGCGGTTGCAGACCTCGCACCGGAGGGGTTGGCGGTACGTGCAGAGCTGCCGACTAGCGGATGCCGGCGGCGTCCATGCCGCGGAGTTCCTTCTTCAGGTCAGCGATCTCGTCCCGGAGCCGGGCGGCCAGCTCGAACTGCAACTCCCGCGCCGCGTTCATCATCTGCTCGGTGAGCTGCTGAACCAGGTCGGCGAGCTCGGCGCGGGGCATCGTGGAGGTATCCCGGTCGGCCAGCACACCCGCGCTGCCGCGGGCGCGGCCCGGCTGCCCGGCGGCGCGCTTGCCCCGCGAGACGTTGCGCCCGGAGCCCCCGACCGACACACCCTCGGTGTCGTCAGCCTCGGCGTAGACCCGGTCGAGGATGTCGTTGATCCGCTTGCGCAGTGGCTGGGGGTCCACCCCACGCTCGGTGTTGTAGGCGACCTGCTTGGCCCGGCGCCGGTTGGTTTCCTCGATCGCCCGGCGCATCGAGGCGGTGACTGTGTCGGCGTACATGTGCACCTGCCCGGACACGTTGCGGGCGGCCCGGCCGATGGTCTGGATCAATGAGGTCTCGCTGCGCAGGAACCCCTCCTTGTCCGCGTCCAGGATCGCCACCAGGGACACCTCGGGCAGGTCCAGGCCCTCGCGTAGCAGGTTGATCCCTACCAGTACGTCGAACTCGCCCTGGCGCAACTGGCGCAGCAGCTCCACCCGGCGCAACGTGTCCACCTCGGAATGCAGGTAACGGACCCGGATGCCCAGCTCCAGCAGGTAGTCGGTGAGGTCCTCGGCCATTTTCTTGGTCAGGGTGGTGACCAGTACCCGCTCGTCGCGCTCGGCCCGTTCCCGGATCTCGTGCACCAGGTCGTCGATCTGCCCCTTGGTGGGCTTGACCACCACCTCGGGATCGACCAGCCCGGTCGGCCGGATGACCTGCTCGACGAACTCGCCACCGGCCTGACCCATCTCGTACGGCCCGGGGGTGGCCGACAGGTAGACCGTCTGACCGACCCGGTCGCTGAACTCCTCCCAGGTCAGCGGGCGGTTGTCCAGCGCGGAGGGCAACCGGAAGCCATGGTCGACCAGGTTGCGCTTGCGTGACATGTCGCCTTCGTACATGCCGCCGATCTGCGGCACTGTGACATGTGACTCGTCGATGACCAGCAAGAAGTCTTCCGGGAAGTAGTCGAGCAGGGTGGCCGGTGGGGTACCGGCTCCGCGGCCGTCGATGTGCCGCGAGTAGTTCTCGATCCCCGAGCAGAACCCGACCTGGCGCATCATCTCGATGTCGTACTGGGTGCGCATCCGCAACCGCTGGGCCTCCAGCAGCTTGCCCTGCCCCTCCAGGGTGGCCAGCCGCTCGGCCAGCTCGGTCTCGATGTCGCGGATGGCGCGCTCCATCCGCTCCGGCCCTGCCACGTAGTGGGTGGCTGGAAAGATCCGCACGTCCGGCAGCTCACGGACCACCTCGCCGGTCAGCGGATGCAGGTAGTACAGCGACTCGATCTCGTCGCCGAAGAACTCGATCCGTACCGCCAGCTCCTCATACGCCGGGATGATCTCCACGGTGTCCCCGCGGACTCGGAACGTGCCGCGGGCGAAGGCCAGGTCGTTGCGGGTGTACTGGACGTCGACCAGCGCGCGCAGCAGCGCGTCGCGGTCCAGCTCGCCGCCCACCTGGAGCGGCACTGAGCGGTCCAGATAGGACTGCGGGGTGCCCAGGCCGTAGATGCAGGACACCGAGGCGACCACCACCACATCGCGCCGGGAGAGCAAGGTGGAGGTCGCCGAGTGGCGCAGCCGCTCCACGTCCTCATTGATCGAGGAGTCCTTCTCGATATAGGTGTCGGTCTGAGGGACGTAGGCCTCGGGCTGGTAGTAGTCGTAATAGGAGACGAAGTACTCCACCGCGTTGTTCGGCAGCATCTCGCGCAGCTCGTTGGCCAGTTGGGCGGCAAGCGTCTTGTTCGGCGCCATGACCAGCGTCGGCCGCTGCAGCCGCTCGATCAGCCAGGCGGTGGTGGCGGACTTGCCGGTGCCGGTCGCGCCGAGCAGCACCACGTGCTGCTCGCCCGCCCGTAGCCGCCGCTCGAGCTCCTCGATCGCCTGCGGCTGGTCACCCGCGGGCTCGTAGTCACTGACCACCGCGAAGCGGCCTCCGCTGCGCGGAATCTCCGACACGGCGCGGAACTGGGACTGCGCGGTCACCGGATACTCGGTTGCGAATGCCACCCCACCAGCCTAGGCGTGCGCTCGGACACGTTGCGCGCCGCATTCGCGCTGAGCCCGCCTTCCCGGTCTGTGCCGGTGCGTACGCTGGATCTGGATGGCCCCGCCCCGCCCCGCCCCCGCACCCGAGCCCGGAGTTGGCGCTGCCACCGCCGCCAGTGCGGTGCACGCCCCGAAGGTCGAGCTCTTCGACCTGGACGCGATGACCAATACCGACCCGAAAGGGTTCGCCCGCCCGGTGCGCGAGTACCGGCTCGAGCCCTTCGGCCTCTACCTGGCCCGCGACGTGGTGGACCACCCATCGCTGCGCGCGATCGAGTCCTGGTTGCTGCCCGCACTGGGGCTGCGGGTCACCGACTGGTTCTTTCATCCCGGGCACGAACGCGATCAGGATTTCTACCTCGACGTGGTCCGGATCGAGGTCCACGGCAGGTGCTGGCGGACCGAGGACCACTACCTGGACCTGGTGTTGCGGGCCGGCGTCGGCGTCGAGGTGCTTGACACCGACGAACTGCTGGACGCGGTCGTCGCTGGGCTGCTCGACCGGCCGAGCGCGCAGGCGGCGCTGGCCACCACCTACCGGACGGTGGACGGGCTGGCCAGGCACGACTACCGGCTGGATCGCTGGCTGGCGACCGTGGGGGCGTGGCCGACCTGGACGCGGCATCCCACCGAGGTTGCCCACCTGCAAACGGGAGGCAAATAACCGCCTCGCCGCCTGTGGCAACAGCGGGCACCACTACGCTGACCCATCGTGGGCGCCGTTCTGACCCCCCAACTGGTCGATGTGGTGGACACCCTGACCAGGAGGCAGACCTACTCGTCGGGCACCATCCGTCCACTGACCGTCTGCCACGTCGAGCACTGGGGACTGCATCTGGAGTTCACCACCCCCGAAGACCCTGAGGCCGAGTCACAAGCCTGCTGGCTGCTGGCCGCCGAGGGGTTGCGGTTGTCGACCACGCGCCCCCGCTCAGGTCTCGACCAGAGCCGGTCCAGCGTGCTCACCGCGGTGCGGATCGAGCGCGATGCCCGGTACTGGCGCAGCACCGACATGCTGCTGGGGCTGAGCCTGGTCTCCGGTTCGGTGCCCCGATTCTCCAGTTCTGCGGACTTCGCCGCAGCAACAGCCAGCGGCCTGGTGCGGGCGGCGGACGCCGATCACGCGCTGCGCGCGGTGCACCGCGCGCTGGAGCAACTCTGCGCCCACCGGTACAACCTGGCGGCCTGGCTCGCCGCCCGCGGCGTCACGCAGCCCTGGCCGCCGCCCTGACCGCCAGGCGTCAGGGCACCCCCCAGCCACTGCGGGCCGCCCAGAGCTCGGCCCGGTCCAGTGCGGCCCGCACGAACGGGGTCTTCGCCTCGGCATAGGCCTCGATACTGTCCCAGCGCTGCGCGGCGAGTTGCTGCTTGACCTGGGCATACTCGCTGGCGCCTGCAGGGTGGGTGCGCAGCCAGTCGCGCAGCAGCAGGGCTTCCCGCCAGGTCGGGGAGCCGGCGGGACGGAGGTGGCAGTTCACCGCCCGCCCGGGATCAGCGTTGGCGGTGAACGCCTTGTTCTGGGTGCTGCCGTCACGGGCGGTGTCGCACCAGCGGCCACCCAGCCGGACCAGCCCGACTGCGAGCAGGTCGTCGGCCAGCCGCTGCGCCACCTCGAGGTCGGCTACGACCACCTGCACGTCCAGCACGTCCTTAGCGGGCAGCCCGGGCACCGCAGTCGAGCCGATGTGCTCGATCCGGTGCGCCCGGCTGCCTGCGGCAGCGGCGATCCGGGCGATCACCCGCTGCGCCTGCTGTGGCCAGTCGGGGTCGGGCGCCACCAGCACCGGAGCGGCGGGCCGCGGGGCCCGGCGGTGTCGGCGCAGGTTGTCCTCGAAGGGCACCAGCCGCTCGTCCCATAACCGGTCCACCACGGCAGCCGTGCCGTCCCCACTGCCGCTGTTGTCCAGCCACACGTCGGCGACGGCCCGGCGCTGCTCATCAGTGGCCTGCGCGGCGATTCGCGCCTCGGCGTCGGCCCGCGCGAGGCCGCGTTGCTCGACCAGCCGCCGGATCCGGACCGCGCGATCGGCATGCACGACTACGACCAGCGGGAAGCCGACCGCCAGTCCCACCTCGACGAGCAGCGGGACGTCGTGCACCACAATCGCATCGGCCGGTGCCGCCTCGAGCAACTCGGCGGCGCGGACGGCGACCAGCGGGTGCACGATCGCGTCCAGCCGCTCCCGAGCAGCCGGGTCGTGGAAGACCCGGGCGGCCAGCGCAGGCCGGTCCAGTGCACCGTCGGAGGTGCGGATCCCCACACCGAAGGCGTCGAGCACGGCGCGCAGACCCGCTGAGCCGGGCTGCACAACCTCGCGAGCGATCCGGTCGGAGTCGATGATCCAGGCTCCCCGCCCGGCAAGCCGAGCCGCCACGGTCGACTTGCCGGATCCGATCCCTCCGGTCAATCCCACCCGCAGCACCCGGCAATTCTGGCAGTCCCCGGCCGACCGGAGCACAGTTGGGGCAAACAGCGGTACCCCCTCGGCGTGGCGTCCTTCGACCTCGCCGCGATCCGAGTAACTTCGCGCCACCACTGTTATGACGTCGGAGGTACGATGCCTCACCCCACCGGCTCTGACCGATCCCGGCTGCCGGCCCGCCACCGGCTCGGTACCCCGGGCCTGGTGCACTGCCGGGCGTATCCTGAGATCGACTTTATCCTCACCCAGAAGCACCGGAGCTGGTTGTCCGTGCTGCTGGTGACGACCCGACGAAGCGGGGCAACCCTGCGTCGTCAGGTGGTCCAGTTCTTCAGTCTCGGGTGGGCCGACGCCGGTTGAGGGGGCGATACCGGCTCCCACCGGTATCGCCCCCCGCGCCCCTACACTGCATCGTCCCCACACGGCGTCCCCGCACTGCATCCCACTACCCTGGGCAGCCGCTACCCGCAGCTCACCCCGCTGGCGTTGACTACACCTGCCGCTGACTACACACCGCCGGAGAGCTTCTCCCGGAGCGCGGCCAACTGCTCATCGCTCGCCAGCGACCCGCTGCCGCTTCCGCTTCCGCTTCCGCTCGCGCTGGTACTGCTCGCCGGGGCCTCGGTGGTCGCCGAGGAGTAGTTCTGGCTCCCCCCAGCCGCCGCCGACTCGGCCTCAGCGGCCTTGACGACCTGCTTGCGGTGCTGCTCGAAGCGGACCTGGGCATCGGCGTAGGAACGCTCCCACTCCTCGCGCTGCTTGTCGTAGCCCTCGAGCCAGTCGTTGGTCTCGGGGTCGAAGCCCTCGGGGTAGATGTAGTTGCCCTCGGTGTCGTACTCGGCGGTCATGCCGTACTGCGTAGGGTCGAACTCCATCTCCGGGGAGAGCCCCTCGTTGGCCTGCTTGAGCGACAGGGAGATCCGGCGCCGGTCCAGGTCGATGTCGATGACCTTGACCATCACGTCGTCGCCGACCTGCACGACCTGCTCGGGGATCTCCACGTGCCGCTCAGCCAGCTCGGAGATGTGCACCAGGCCCTCGATACCCTCCTCGACCCGCACGAACGCCCCGAACGGCACCAGCTTGGTGGCCTTACCGGGCACGATCTGGCCGATCTGGTGGGTGCGGGCGAACTGCCGCCACGGGTCTTCCTGGGTCGCCTTGAGCGACAGCGACACCCGCTCGCGGTCCAGGTCGACGTCGAGCACCTCGACGGTGACCTCCTGGCCGACCTCGACGACCTCGCTGGGGTGGTCGATGTGCTTCCAGGACAGCTCGGAGACGTGCACCAGCCCGTCCACGCCACCGAGGTCCACGAAGGCACCGAAGTTGACGATCGAGGACACCTGACCCTTGCGGACCTGACCCCGGGCCAGTTGGTTGAGGAACTCGCTGCGCACCTCGGACTGGGTCTGCTCCAGCCAGGCACGGCGCGAGAGCACCACATTGTTGCGGTTCTTGTCCAGCTCGATGATCTTGGCTTCGAGCTCCCGCCCCACGTAGGGCTGCAGATCGCGGACCCGCCGCATCTCGACCAGCGAGGCCGGCAGGAAGCCACGCAGCCCGATGTCCAGGATCAGGCCGCCCTTGACCACCTCGATGACGGTGCCTCGCACCGGCTCTTCCCGCTCCTTGAGGGCTTCGATGTTGCCCCAGGCGCGCTCGTACTGGGCCCGTTTCTTGGACAGGATCAGCCGGCCCTCCTTGTCCTCCTTCTGGAGAACGAGGGCCTCGACCTCGTCGCCGACCTCGACGACCTCTGCGGGATCGACGTCGTGCTTGATGGACAGCTCACGCGAGGGGATGACACCCTCGGTCTTGTAGCCGATGTCGAGCAGCACCTCGTCACGGTCGACCTTGACGATGGTGCCCTCGACGATGTCGCCATCGTTGAAGTACTTGATGGTCTGGTCGATGGCGGCGAGGAAGTCCTCCTCCGTCCCGACGTCATTGATCGCGACCTGCTGCGTGGTCGGGGCGGTGGTGGTTTCGATGGTCATGCGGTGGGATGCTCCGGAGGGATAGGGTCGTCGGTGGTGGGTATATGCGGTTGTCTTGCTGCGCTGGCAGTTCCCGCTGCGGCGGTCGTCCCCGCCGCGGACCCCGGCCAAGCCTCTACCAGCGGAAACCGCCCGCAGACCCTGCATTTCCGGACCCGACGTGCTGAACGGGCTCGACACCCGGGCAGCGCGAATCAAAGCGCAAGTCGATCGTACTCAGCCGGGTGTCCCGGCGGCAAACCCTACCCCCGAATCCGGGTGCGCAGTCTGCGAGACTGCCTCGGTGCAGAGCAGGCCGCAACCGGGGCACGAGGAAGGCCGGCCGCCGCATGGCCGGGCCGAGGCACTGCTGGGTACCGTGGGTGCGGTGAAGCGGCCGGTCGGCACCGCGGAGTCGGTGGCCGCCAACCGCCGCTGGTGGGACGCGGACGCCGCCGACTACCTCGCTGCCCATCAGGACTTCCTGGGCCTAGCGGATTTCGTGTGGTGCCCGGAAGGGTTGCCCGAGGCCGAGGCCGGACTGCTCGGTGAGCTGGCCGGTCGCCGGGTACTCGAGGTGGGCTGCGGGGCGGCGGCCTGCGCTCGCTGGATGGCGGCGCAGGGTGCGCGCGTCGTCGGACTGGACCTGTCCGCCGGGATGTTGCGGCACGCGGTGCGCGCCGGGCACGACACCGGCTGCCCGGTGCCCCTCGTCCAGGCCGACGGCGGCCGGTTGCCGTTCGCCGACGCCAGCTTCGACCTGGCCTGCTCGGCCTTCGGCGCGGTGCCGTTCGTCGCGGACTCCGCTGCGGTGATGCGGGAGGTGGCCCGGGTGCTGCGCCCCGGCGGCCGGTGGGTCTTCGCGGTGACCCACCCGATCCGCTGGATCTTCCCCGACGACCCTGGCGAGGCTGGATTGACGGTGACGCAGTCCTACTTCGACCGCACCCCCTATGTCGAGGTGGATGCGCTGGGCAAGCCCACTTATGTCGAGCACCACCGGACGCTGGGCGACCGGGTGCGGGAGATCGTCGCAGCCGGGCTGCTGCTGGAGGACCTGGTGGAACCGGAGTGGCCGGCTGGACTGCGGCGGGAGTGGGGACAGTGGAGCCCACTGCGCGGGGCGCTGTTTCCCGGAACCGCGATCTTCTGCTGCCGCCGCCAGCCAGCTCAGTGCGCGGCTTCGTCCCAGGACCGGCCGACACCTACCGACACCTCCAGCGGCACGTCCAGCGGGTAAGCCGAGGCCATCTGCCGACGCACCACCGTCTCCACCGCCGCCCGCTCGCCCGCAGCGATCTCCAGTACCAGCTCGTCGTGCACCTGCAAGAGGATCCGGGACTGCAGTCCCGCGGTGCGCAGCGCGCGGGCCACGTCCAGCATCGCGACCTTGATGATGTCCGCCGCGCTGCCCTGGATCGGCGCGTTGAGGGCCATCCGCTCGGCCATCTCGCGACGCTGCCGGTTGTCGCTGACCAGATCGGGCAGGTAGCGGCGCCGGCCCAGAATGGTGGCGGTGTACCCGTTCCGGCGAGCCTGCTCCACCACCGAGTGCAGGTAGTCGCGCACCCCGCCGAAGCGGGCGAAGTACTCGTCCATCAGCCCGCGGGCCTCCTCGGTGGAGATCCGCAGTTGTGCGGCCAGCCCGAAGGCGGACAGCCCGTAGGCCAGGCCATAGTTCATCGCCTTGATCTTGGCACGTTGCTCGCTGGTGACCGCCGTCCCCTCCACCCGGAACACCCGGGCGGCGGTGGCCGCATGGAAGTCGTACCCGGAGTTGAACGCCTCGATCAGCGCGGCGTCCCCGGACAGGTGAGCCATCAACCGCATCTCGATCTGGCTGTAGTCCGCGGTCATCAGCTCGGCCCAGCGGATGTCACCGGTACCGGTGCCGACCACGAAGGCTTGCCGGATCCGCCGCCCGGACTCGGTGCGGACGTGGATGTTCTGCAGGTTGGGCTCGGTGGAGGAGAGCCGTCCAGTCGCGGCGATGGTCTGGTTGTAGGTGGTGTGGATCCGCCCGTCGTCGGCCACGGCCTTGAGCAACCCGTCTACCGTGGTCTTGAGCCGCGTGGCGTCCCGGTGCACCAGCAGGTGCGCCAGGAAGGGGTGCGCGGTCGCTTCATAGAGCGTCTGCAGCGCGTCGGCGTCGGTGGTGTAGCCGGTCTTGATGCGCTTGGTCTTCGGCATGCCCAGCTCGTCGAACAGCACCACCTGCAACTGCTTGGGCGAGCCCAGGTTGATCTCCTTGCCGATCACCGAGTAGCAGTCCTGCTCGGCCTGCTTCACTGCGGCGGTGAAGCTGGCCTCCAGCTCGGTGAGCACGTCGGTGTCGACGGCGATGCCGACCTCCTCCAGCTCGGCCAGCACCGCCAGCAGCGGCAGCTCCACATCGGTGAGCAACGAGCGGCACTCGAGCCGGGCCAGCTCATCGTCCAGTGCCTCGGCCAGCTCGGCGACCGCCCTGGCCCGCAGGATCTCTTCGGTGGCGCGGGTGGCGGCGTCCTCGCGCTCGAACAGGCTCGGCTGGGCACTGTCGCCGGACTCCGCGCGCAGCTCCCGGCCCAGGTAACGCAGCACCAGGTCAGCGAGGTCGAATGAGCGCTGCCCCGGCCGGACCAGGTAGGCGGCGAGCGCGGTGTCGCTGGTCAGCCCGGCCAGGGTGATGCCCCGGGCGCGCAGCGCGTGCACCAGCGGCTTGGCGTCGTGCGCGGCCTTGCCCGCCGCCGGGTCGGCCAGCCACTGCGCCAGCGCCCGCTCGTCGTCGGGGGTCAGCGCGGCCGGATCGAGGTAGCCACCCTCGCCGTCCGGCGCGGCCAGCGTGAGACTCTCCAGGTCGGCTGCGCCCTGCGCCCAGCTTGCCTGGAAGGTAAGCCCCACCCGGCGCCCGTCCTGGGCGTGCCCGCGCAGCCAGCCGGCCAGTGCGCCCGGCTCGATCGCCGCGCCACGTACCTCAAAGCCCTCCTCGGCCTCCGGTTCGGGTGTGCTCAGCGTGGCGAACAGCCGGTCCCGCAGCACCCGGAACTCCAGCTCGTCGAACAGCCGGTGCACCGCGTCGCGGTCCCACGGCCGCAGCACCAGGTCGGCGGGCTGCTCGGGCAGGTCAACGTCGCGGACCAGCTCGGTGAGCTGACGGTTCAGCAGCACCGACGCGAGGTGCGCCCGCAGTGCCTCGCCGACCTTGCCCTTCACCTCATCCACCCGATCGACCAGGGTGGCCAGCGACCCGAACTCCCGCACCCACTTGGCCGCGGTCTTCTCCCCCACCCCCGGGATGCCGGGCAGGTTGTCCGACGGATCACCGCGCAGGGCCGCGTAATCCGGGTACTGCGCCGGGGTCAGGCCATAGCGCTCGGCGACCTCCTCGGGGGTGAACCGGGTCAGTTCCGAGACCCCCTTGCGTGGATAGAGCACGGTCACCTGGTCGCTGACCAGTTGCAGCGCGTCCCGGTCCCCGGTGCAGACCAGCACCTGGAAACCGGCCGGTTCGGCCCGGGTGACCAGGGTGGCGATGAGGTCGTCGGCCTCGTAGTTCTCCTTGGTGAGCACCGGAATCCCGAGGGTGCCCAGCACGTCCTGGATCAGCGAGACCTGGCCGCGGAACTCGTCGGGCGTGGTGGTGCGGTTGGCCTTGTAGGGCGCGTAGGTCTCGGCCCGGAAGGTCTTGCGGGAGATGTCGAACGCCGCAGCGACGTGGGTGGGCTGCTCGTCGCGGAGCAGGTTGATCAGCATCGAGGTAAAGCCGTACACCGCGTTGGTGGTCTGCCCCGTGCTGGTGCGGAAGTTCTCCGTCGGCAGCGCGAAGAACGCCCGGTAGGCCAGCGAGTGACCGTCGAGCAGGAGCAGCCGCAGCGGGGTGGAGACCGGCGGAGTGGAGACCGTCACGGCCTGCGAGTCTAGGCCCGGGCACCGACAACTCCTGCCCGCCATCGGCTGGACCGCGCTGAAGCTGCCTACAGTGGCCGGGTGACCACCTCCGCCGTCCCGCCCGCAGCCGATCCGGCTACTGCCGTGCTGTTCGCCCGGTGGGCCGATGAACAGCTCGCGGAGCGGGTGGGCATCGAGATCCTCGACTGGGCGGCTGAACGGCTGGTGGGCAGCATGCCGGTGGCAGGCAACCGGCAGCCGTTCGGGCTGCTGCACGGTGGCGCGAGTGCCGTGCTGGCCGAGACCCTCGGCTCGACCGCGGCCGCGTTGTGGGCCATGCCCGACCGGGTCCCGCTCGGCGTGGAGCTGTCCTGCTCGCACCACCGGGCCGCAACCGGAGGGAAGGTCACCGGTGTGTGCACGCCCCTGCACCGCGGGCGCACGGTGGCCACCTTCGAGATCACGATCAGTGACGAGCAGGACCGGCGGATCTGCACCGCCCGCCTCACCTGCCTGCTGCAGCGGCGTCCAGCCGAGTGACGCCGCCCGCGAAGCGTCACGGCTGGGGAGCGCTGCGGACGGGGTGTGGGGTGCGCACCGTGACCGACAGCTAGTCTGCGCTGCGCGGCGCCCACCGGGGCACCGCTCGTCGGCGGTCTGCCCGGACCTGCGCCGATGCCGTCAACCCCCGCACCGAGGAGGCGCACGCCGTTGCGACTACCAGGCCCTGCTCGGGCACCGAGCAGGACACCCTCCGCTGACGCCTGGCCGGTGCGCCGGTTTCCTCGTCCGCTGGCGGTGCTGCTCATCATGCTGGTCGCCGGGGCCGCGCTGCTCGGGCTGGCCGCACCGGCGCTGGCCGCACCGGCACCCGCTGCCCAGCAACCACTCCCCACCGCGACGCCGGCGCAGCCCAGCGCGCCGGAGGCGGAGGGACTGCTGGTCAGCGGAACGCTGCGCAACGACGGCACGCTGCTCACCGGGGTCCGGGTGGAGGCCCTCGACGCGGGCGGTGTCAGGGTGGCCGAGGCGGTGTCCGACGCGCGCGGCCACTGGGAGCTGACCGTTCCGGTGCTGGGCCGCTACACCTTCCGGATCGACCAGCAGACCCTGCCCCGGGGGGTGCGGGTGCTGCAGGGCGAGGTGGTCCGCGACATCGAGCCCGGCCGGGTGTCGCTCGTGGTGTTCCGCTTCGGCGCCGAGCGCACCGGCCTGGCGACCTCCACCGCGTCGAAGGTGCTGCGGGTGCTCGTCGACGGCATCCGGTTCGGCCTGGTCATCGGGATCACCGGGGTCGGGCTGTCGCTGATCTTCGGCACCACTGGGCTGACCAACTTCGCCCATGGCGAGCTGGTCACGATCGGGGCCGTGGTGGCCTGGACGCTGAACGTCGTCCTCGGCATGCAGCTCATCCTGGCCACCCTGCTCGCCATCGTGGCCGGAGCCGCCTTGGGCGCGGCCAATGACCTGGGCATCTGGCGGCCGATGCGGATGCGAAGGTCCGGGCTCATCGCGCAGCTCATCGTGTCGATCGGGCTGGCCCTGGCACTGCGGTATCTGGTGCTGATCTTCTTCGGCGGCCGGTCCCAGGCGTTCGCCGACTACACCCAGCAGGTGGAACGCAGCTACGGGATCATCAGTCTCACCGACAAGGACCTGGCCACGATCGTGCTCAGCCTGGTGGTGATGGTCGGCATCGCGCTGCTGCTGCAACGCACCCGGATCGGCAAGGCGATGCGGGCGGTGTCGGACAACCGGGACCTGGCCGCCGCGTCGGGCATCAACGTCGAGCGGGTCGTGCTGTTCGTGTGGGTGCTGGCCGGTGGGCTGGCCGCACTCGGTGGCGTGCTGTTCGGTCTGTCCGAGCTGGCCGGGACGGTGCAGTACGAGATGGGCTTCAACCTGCTGCTGCTGATGTTCGCCGGGGTGATCCTGGGCGGGCTGGGCACCGCCTACGGTGCCCTGGTGGGTTGCCTGATCGTGGGGATCCTGGTGCAGGTCTCCGCCGAGATCATCCCGGTGGACCTGAAGTACCTGGGGGGGCTTGCGGTGCTCATCGTCATCCTGGTCATCAGGCCGCAGGGCCTGCTCGGCAGCCGGGCCCGGATCGGGTGAGCTGATGATCGAGGTAACCACCCTGCTCACCAACGCCGTCACCCAGATGGTCGGCCCGTCGGCGATCTTCTTCGCGCTGCTCGCGATCGGGCTGAACATCCACTTCGGTTACGCTGGCCTGCTCAACTTCGGTCAGATCGGCTTCGCGCTGGTCGGCGGGTACGGCATGGGAATCGCGGTGCAGCGGTTCGGCCTGCCGCTGTGGGCCGGGGTACTGGTCGGGATGACCGCCGGGGTGGTGCTCGCGCTGCTGCTCGGCATCCCGACGCTGCGGCTGCGCGCCGACTATCTGGCGATCGTCACGATCGCGGCCGCGGAGATCCTGCGGCTGATCACCCGCTCGACCTCGATGACCGAGTTCTCCGGCGGGACGCAGGGCCTCACCGGCTACGGCGGCGGTTTCCGCACCCTCAGCCCGTTCGACAACGGCCGCTTCTACGAGTTTCTCGGGGTGCGCTTCCTCGGCCAGGACCTGTGGGCGGTCTGCGTCGGCTGGGCTGTGGTCGGGATCTGCCTGTTGCTGGTGTTCCTGCTGGTGCGCAGCCCGTGGGGGCGGGTACTCAGGGCGATCCGCGAGGACGAGGACGCGGCCCGGGCGCTGGGCAAGAACGTCTTCGCCTACAAGATGCAGGCGCTGGCGCTGGGCGGGGTGTTCGGTGCCGTCGGCGGGATCGTGTACGCACTGACCACCCAGTCGCTGACGCCGGACTTCTACTCCCCACCCCAGACCTTCTACGCCTACGTGGCGCTCATCATCGGTGGGGCCGCCCGGGTGTTCGGTCCGGTCATCGGCGCGATGATCTTCTGGTTCGTGGTCTCGCTCACCGACAACGTTCTGCGCCAGGCCACTACCGGCAGCAACCCGCTGATCACCTTCATCGAGAGCCAGGACATCGGCGCCATCCGCCTGGTACTGGTAGGGGTGGCACTGGCACTGCTTGTGGTGTTCCGGCCGCAGGGCATCTTCGGCAAGAAGGAGGAGGTGCGGCTCGATGCGCGCTGAAGGGCCGTTCGCCGGAGTGCCCGCCGTGCCCGGTGCCGGGAAGCCCGACCCGGTGCTGGTGATCGACTCGCTGACCCGTTCCTTCGGTGGTCTCAGGGCCGTCGACGTGGCCCACCTGGAGATCCAGCGCAGCAGCATCACCGGGCTGATCGGTCCGAACGGCGCGGGCAAGACCACCCTGTTCAACCTGCTCACCGGATTCGATCGGCCGAACACGGGCCGCTGGACGTTCAACGGGGTCTCGCTGGCCCGGCTCGCCCCGCACCAGGTGGCCCGCCGTGGGGTGGTGCGCACTTTCCAGCTCACCAAGGCGCTGGCCAGGCTGACGGTGCTGGACAACATGCGGCTAGCCGCACCCAACCAGACGGGGGAGCGGTTCTTCGGTGCCCTGCTCAGCACCTGGGGCGCGCAAGAGCGGGCCAACACCGGAAAGGCAATGGAGTTGCTCGCCCGGTTCCGGCTGGACACTAAGGCCGGCGACCTCGCTGGCTCGCTATCCGGTGGGCAGCGCAAGCTGCTGGAGATGGCCCGGGCGCTGATGATGGACCCGACCGTGGTGATGCTCGACGAGCCGATGGCCGGGGTGAACCCGGCGCTCACCGAGAGCCTGCTGCAGCACGTCAAGTCGCTGCGCGCGGACGGCATGACCGTGGTGTTCGTCGAGCACGACATGGACGTCATCCGTGACATCAGTGACTGGGTGGTGGTGATGGCCCAGGGCAGCGTGATCGCCGAGGGCCCGCCGCAGGCGCTGTCCTCGAACAAGGCCGTCGTCGATGCCTACCTGGGTGCGCACCATGACCGGGCGCTGGAGTTCGACGCCGAGGGCAACCCTGTAGGCGAGACCGCGGAGCTGGTCGCCGAGATCGAGAGCGAGCTGGAGGCCGCCATCGAGCGGGGTGCGGACCTGTCCGCACCGGCCAGGACCGACATATTCCGGAAGGGCCGGCCATGAACACCCCGAACACTGGCGGGCTTTCTGCCGCCGAGCTCGCCGCGTCTGCGCAACGGCACCGCGAGCTGGCCCAGGGCGCACTGTTGCGGGCCGATGACCTGGTGGCCGGTTACCTGCCGGGGGTGAACATCCTGGAGGGCTGCAACTTCTTTCTCCGCGAGGGTGAGATCGTCGGCATCATCGGACCCAACGGGGCGGGTAAGTCGACCCTGCTCAAAGCAATGTTCGGGCTGATTCCGGTGCGCAGCGGCAGCGTCACGCTGCGGGCGGCGGACATCACTGGCGCCAAGGCACATGTGCTGGTGACCAAGGGAGTGGGTTATGTGCCGCAGAACAACAACGTGTTCCCCTCGCTGACCATCGAGGAGAACCTGCAGATGGGCGCCTACCTAAGGGCGCGCACCTTCACCAGCCGGTTCGACACCGTGTGTGCGCTGTTCCCGCTGCTCGCCGACCGGCGCAAGACCAAGGCCGGGGCACTGTCCGGTGGTGAGCGGCAGATGGTCGCGATGGGTCGGGCGCTGATGATGGAACCGTCGGTCCTGCTGCTCGACGAGCCTTCTGCCGGGCTGTCACCGATGTTCGCCGACGAGGTGTTCGTGCGCTGCAAGAAAATCAACGCCGCCGGTGTCTCGATCATCATGGTGGAGCAGAACGCGCGGCGTTGCCTGCAGATCTGCGACCGCGGCTATGTCCTGGACCAGGGCCGTAACGCCTACACCGACACCGGCTCGGCGCTGATGCACGACCCCAAGGTGATCGAGCTCTACCTGGGCAGTCTGGCCGGGTCGGGTGAGGCCGGCTAGCTCCGCATCGCAGGGCCGCCGGGATGGTGCTCGGCGGCCCTGCGATGCGCGGTGTGTGTGCGTTAGACCCCGCTTACCGTGCGGTACTCGGTGCGGGCCTCATCAATCTTGTTCTGGGCATTGAAATGCAGGATGCCGTAGGTGCCGGCACCCGGCTCACCGGCATCGGTGAAGTCCAGCGTGCCCGTGACGCCGTCGTAGTCGACGTTGCCACCACTGGCGATGATCTCCTGGCACTGGGCGAAGCTGCTGCACTTCTCGCCCTCCCTGGTGATCCCGTTGATCTCCGAGGCGATGTCCACACCCTTGGTTGACTTCGCCTGCTCGGCGGCCAGCGCCACCAGCATCACCGCGTCGTAGGCCTCACCCGCGTAGTTAAAGTCCTCCAGGTTGGGGTCCTGCGCCTTCAGCCGCCGCTGGAAATCGCCGGACAGCTTGGTCAGTGGGGTGGTGCCCTTCATGCCATCGAGCAGGCCGGGTGGCAGGCCATCGCCCAGGGCATTACCCATGTTGCCGTCGGTGCCGTAGACCAGCTTCTCACCGGGTCCAATCTGCACCTCGCTCATCCGGGTCAGGATCTTCTTCGACTCGTCGAAACCGATCACCGCGATCGCATCCGGATTGAACTGCCGGATGTCGTCGATCTCGGTGTTGTAGGAGGTCGCGTTCGGGTCGTAAATTTTCTTCTGGATCTGGTCCTGCGGGATGCCGGCCTCGATCAGGTTCTGCTCGGTGTTGTTGGCCAGTCCACTGCCGTACGGGTCATTGCGGGCCATGATGGTGACCCGCTGCGCCCCGTCAGCGCCGATCAGCCCGGCAAGCGCCTGCGCCTGCAGGACGTCCGGCGGCGCGGTGCGGAAGTAGAGGCCCTTGTCGTCCCAGCAAGTGAACTCGTCCGAGGTGTTCGCCGCGGAGATCTCGACCACCCCGGCGCCAGTGATCTTGTTGATGACCAGCTTGGTCACCCCGGAGGCGGCGGCACCGACGATCACTTGCGCACCCGCGGCCAGCTCGCGGTCCACGGTCTGGTTCGCGGTGTCGGTCTTGTCGTCCCCGGAGTCACCCCGAATATGGGTGACATCGTTGCCGAGCACACCGCCGGCGGCATTGATCTCCTTGATCGCCACGTCCACCCCGGCGAACTCGGGTGGGCCGAGGAAGGCCAGGCTGCCGGTCTCCGGCAGCAAGGACCCGATCTTCAATGGGTCGGTGCTCGGTTGGCCGCTCGGCTTGGCCAGCGCGGGCTTGGCACACTTCTTCACGGCCGGGGTGCTCGTGGCGGGCTCCTGGGTACCCGGGGCGGCGGTCTCGCCACCACCGGAACCACAGCCGGCCATGACGACCGACAGGGCTCCGAGAAGAGCTGCCACGCGGAGCACTGTGCGCTGCGTCATGCATGTCTCCTTCGAAAGACGGTGCGGCGGGCAGCCCATGTCGGCGGCCCGCTATCCGATCGTCAGACCGTAATCCCGTCGGTGTCATGGCAGGCTCGACCAGTCGCTGGTCGTGACGAAGATGTGATCCGCCGGTGCTGGGGTGGGCACGCCGACAGCGCCAGCCCACCCAGGTGGGTGACCGGCGGCCGGGTGGAAATCAGGCCAGGTTCTCGATGACGGCCTGCGCCACCGCCTTCATCGTGGTCCGCCGGTCCATCGCGTTGCGCTGGATCCAGCGGAACGCCTCCGATTCGGTGAGGCCGTGCCGGGCCATCAGCAGACCCTTGGCGCGCTCCACCACCTTGCGGGTCTTCAGCCGCTCGGCGAGGCCCGCCACCTCGGTCTCCAAGGCAACCAGCTCGCGGAACCGCGAGACCGCCAACTCCACGGCCGGCACCAAATCCCGCCGGCCGAACGGCTTGACCAGGTAAGCCATTGCGCCCGCGTCGCGGGCCCGTTCCACCAGCTCGCGCTGGCTGAACGCGGTGAGGATCACCACCGGGGCGATCCGGCGCTCAGCGATGACCGACGCCGCGTCGATGCCGTCCATCTTCGGCATCTTCACGTCCATGATCACGACATCCAGGCGCAGCCGTCCGGCCAGCTCGACGGCCTGCTCCCCGTCTGCCGCCTCGCCGACCACCGCGTAGCCCTCCTCGGACAGAATCTCCACCAGGTCCAGGCGGATCAGGGCGTCGTCCTCGGCGACCAGCACCCGGCGACTGGTGGCGGTGCGGCCAGGATCGGTGGTCTGGGGACTCGCTACGACCTGCTGGGTCACCGGAGACCTCCATCCGTGCATGCCGACAGGCGGTAGCTCGCAGGATAGCGCTGCCGGGTCCCCGGCAGGACCCGCGAGCCCGGCCCGTACAGTGATCCTGCGAACAGCGATACGGCAGGCAGTGATCCTGCCAACCGCCCTGGCTCGCGCAAGCCGCCCCGCGGCCCGCCCCCGTAGCCCAACCGGCAGAGGCAACGGACTCAAAACCCGTCCAGTGTGGGTTCGACTCCCACCGGGGGCACCAATCGCTGCCGATTCGGGCGCTGAACCGGCGGGCGGATCGGGTGCTGAGATCAGTTTGATTAAACGAGCATTGTCCACCCGCTATGCGCTGTCCGCACCTGCCCGGGAAACGGATCTTCGCCAAGTTCTTCCTGATAGAAGAAGGAGAACGCGTCTGACATCGCGATTATACTCTCCGCACCGGTGGATTCCCCGCGCTTGCACGAGTCGAGCAGGCTGATACACTTGTCTATGGCACTACCGATATAGTCGACCCCGTGAGCACGGAGCACCCGCGTGGCCAACCCGTACTCCAGCGAAACCATGTGGGAGGGCAGCTTCTCACCACCTCCGGCCCTGAGAGATGCCTCATTGTGCCACTTCATCGCGGACTGCAGTCGTTTCGTGAACTCGGCCGCGTCCTTCGCTGATTTGAACACAAGAAGGTAGCCGTTCCGTACCGGCCGGACTACGTGGCCATATTGGAACATGCTCCCTTCGCGGGCCACTATGCGATCATAGAGCGCCAGCACCTGCTGCCATGCCCGGTTGCCACCTGATACTTCCGAACTGACCAGGTCGGTGCATACAAGGGCATATCTCTCGGGATAGTCGTACTGCCTCCACGGCTCCTGGGGCACCGAGATGTAGAGCCCCTCGACTTTCTGTTGGAGCAGCGGGGACAAACCCACTATGATATTCTTGATATGATCTTCGTCTATCTTTTGTCCACCGATTGCACCACGCTGAAGCCGATATCCCTCTACCGCATTATTGTCGGTTTCGCGAGGGCAGATGAAGTAGTCAGGCACAAGAAGCTGCTGCAGGCTCGAGTCGATACCGGCGACCAGGACGCAGCGGATCTGTTTTCTCACGATCTCACGGGCAACATCTCTACGCAAGGCACCCGGCATTCTTTCACACAGTTCGTCTTCCAGCTCCTTGCGGAGCATATTCAGGCGAAATACGTCTGCGTAACTCCGGACGAAGTACGTGTACGTCACGCTTCTCTTGAGGTTTTGCACCATCGCGTTCTTCACATCGGGGCTCTTGTCACCGAGGAAGTTCGCCGCGATGACCCAGAATTCCGGGCAGGCCATCTCCCAACGAGCAAGGTCGGGGACCGACTTGAAGTCCTTGCGCCTGATCTCGTCGTCCCGTCGCCAAATCCCCAGCACCTGCTCCACCAGTGTGCGGAGGGTGGCCGCTACACCCCGCTCGTGAAGCTGCGCAAGGAACTTCCGCAAGCGGGCATCTCCATCCTTGGCGTAGTGCTCGTAGTCCGACCAATCGGCAAACTGGTTTGAGCGGTAAGCCCAGGCGTTTTCTTTCTCGAAAAGGACCCAGCCACCTATATTCGGGCCTTTCGGCATGTCCCTGATCAGGTCCAGCGGTGGAAGCGAGCCATTCTTCACAATGTCAATCGCATGATGGATCTCGATCGGAAATGTGCTGAGCCGTGGGTAGTCGCACTCGTCCGACAACTTCCATAGGTCGGGTGGATCTGAGATCAGTTCAACTTCCGTCCAGAGGCCGTCCGCGTCGATGGTTGCGACGACACGCTCCAGCTCGACAACCGGGCCCGTCTTACGGGTGACCACGGTGATGATGTGTTTGAGCGTGTCGATGGCTGCCGGGCTCAGTTTCGAACCTCTCCCCAGCAGCGTAGTGGAGAAGACCGAGAAATCCTCGCTCTCCCGGGAACCTGGCGTATGATAGCGATAGGTTTCTTCGAAGTCCGGATCATTCCGCTGAGGGCCGGCGACAGGCTTTCCTGTAATGCGGTTCACCTTGCTGGGAAAATTTGGGCCGAACTCGCTTACCAAGCTCTCGATGTGAGCCTGATCGTCTCCGTCGATGTGCACATGAAACGTACCGAGCTGGCGAAACCCACCCGCTTGCAGATTCGGCGACCCAAGGCTTGGAACTTGTGTCTGCAAGACCTTGATCAGTTCCTCCACATCGGCTTCGAAGCGCCTGTCAGATAACTCCATGGCCTGGTGTCGGGCGAGCTTCCGAAGTGGAGCCGGCAGTTCAGCCGCGACCGGCATCTTGGCGTCCTCGACCAACACCGGCACGACCAGGATGTCATGCTCCAGTGCGGTCGCGATCTCAAGCCTAACCCAGTCTTCTGGATTCTCTATACGGCGTTGTTTCTGGGAGTCTTCAATCGTTGCCCAACGGGCTCCGATGAGGGCTATGACAACCTTGGCGGAGGTCATCGCCTCCTCGATCCAAGTCGGAAAATCAGCACCCCCAGGAATGGTGTAGATGTCTCGAAAAACGTTGTCCTTGCCGAAGATATTGATCAGCCGATCGTACAGGCGCCCGGCGACGTCCTTCGTTTCGTCACGCCGGTAACTGATGAAGATACTGCTCATTGCTGGCCCCCTGACCTGGAACCCCGGCGCCACATCCCGCGAACACCACGCAGAACCATCCGGTCGCCGCCTCTCGAAGACATGTCCTCTCCCCACCAACCACGAACAGCCGTGCAGGTCAAGTAAATCACCACGACGTCGCCACTGCCATCGGAATTCTCCCGGTTGCACCCCGGCGGTCCCAGCCCCCGGCGGGGGAGACGTCGGCGCCGGGGAATGGGCAGAGCAGGTGCCTCCAGTTGTTACCGTCCAGCCCGGAACCTGCAGCAATGGCCGGCAGCGAGACGATCACCAGGTTTGCCGCGGTAAGCAGGGCC
>DASTLT010000313.1:0-14175 GCA_035714625.1 Pseudonocardiaceae bacterium
CGCTGCTCGGCCACATGCGTGTCGTCGAGCAGCGCAGCCACCATGGCCTGCTGCACCGGCCGGGGCACGATCATCCCGGCGTGCTTGCGCACCGCGAGCAACCCGGCGACCAGTGCAGGGTCCCCGGCGACGAAACCGGCCCGGTAGCCGGCCAGGTTGGACGACTTGGACAGCGAGTGCACCGCCAGCACCCCGGCGTGACTCCCGCCGCACACGTCAGTGTGCAGCACGGAGACCGGCGAGGCGTCCCAGCCCAGCCCCAGGTAGCACTCGTCGGAGGCGAGCACCGCACCAATCTGCCGGGCCTGGCGCAGCGCGGTGGCCAGCAGGTGAGCGGACGCGACGGCGCCGGTGGGGTTCGACGGCGAGTTCAACCAGCGCAACCGGGTGCCGGCCGGAGCGGGCTCGTCGTCGGCGAGCCGGACCGCCGTCGCACTGGCCAACCGGGCCCCGACCTCGTAGGTGGGATAGGCCAGCTCGGGGAGTGCGACGACGTCGCCGGGGCCGAGCCCGAGCAGGGTGGGGAGCCAGGCCACCAGCTCCTTGGACCCGACGGTGGGCAGCACCGCCTCGGCGACCACCCCGGTGACGTGGTGGCGGCGGCGCAACATGGCGACGACCGCCTGCCGCAGCTCCGGCGTGCCATGCGTGGCGGGGTAGCCGGGCAGCGCCGACACCGACGCCAGCGCGGCCCGTACCACCTCGGGCACCGGGTCCACCGGGGTGCCGATGGACAGATCAACGACGCCCCCCGGATGCTCGGCGGCCCGGCGCGCCGCTTCCTGGAGACTGTCCCAGGGAAAGTCCGGGAGATCCGGGCGCGCCGCGCCTGGAGTCGTCCCTGGTGTCACTCCTCGTTCTGCGGTGGCAACTGGGCGATCATCGGCGGGTCATAATCGATCTTGCCGACCTTCGCGGCTCCGCCGGGTGAGCCCAGCTCCGCGAAGAAGTCGGCGTTGGCCTTGGTATAGTCCTTCCACTGCTCGGGGACGTCATCCTCGTAGTAGATGGCCTCCACCGGGCAGACCGGCTCGCAGGCACCGCAGTCGACGCACTCGTCGGGCTGGATGTAGAGCATCCTGCCGCCCTCGTAGATGCAGTCCACGGGGCATTCCTCGATGCACGACCTGTCCATGACATCGACGCAGGACTCAGCGATCACATAGGTCACGGGGGCTCTCCTGCTCCTCACTCGCGGTACCCGGACGGGCGCGTGTCCCGCCCACCTGCACCTTATCTCCGCCTGCCCGGGGGCGGAGACATGACCCCCCGGGCCAGCACCCGGCCCAGCGCCACCGCACCTGGGAAGATACCCGCAGCCAGCAGCACCAGCGACCGCCACCAGTCCGCGGGGAGCAGCACATCACCACCCGGTCCAGCGATCCCGAACACCAGCACAGCGCTCACCCAGGTGACCAACGGAGCGGCGGCGAGCGCTGGCGACCCGTCCAGCGCGGCCGCGCTGCGCACCAGCCACGGAGTGCTCACCGCGGCGAGCAGGATCGTGACCGGCAGTGGCACTCCAGCGACCCGCAGCGGCAGGAACAGCAGCTCCACGGCGGCCAGCAGGGCCGCATCGAGGACCAGCACCACGAGCGTGCCCGCAGTCGCCAGCCTCGTCCTGATCAGGCGCACGGCAGCGGCCCTTCAGCATCCGGCGGGAGCGGGCAGCCCGCCGAACAGATCGTCGTGCGAACCCGGCGCGGGACCGCGCACCAGGGTGAGGTGCTCGGTGTCGAGCACCGGCCGGGCCAGCCCGTCGGACAGCGCGAACGCCTGATGCGGCCCGGCGCTCCACACCCTGACCTGGGTGTGGTGCGCGCGCATCGCGGCAAGCACGGCGGCTCGGTGCGCGGTGACGTCCAGTCGGGTGGTGACCTCGGCGTCGGCCACCCCGGGCAGCCCCTCGGGCTGCGGTGGGGGGAAGGGCAGCCCCGGCATCGCGTGCAGCGCGGCAATGCCCTGCGCCACTGCTGAAGCGGGCTGCACCGCCCAGAACACCCGGGCTATCTCGGGCAGTTGCGCCACCGCCGCCATCGTCACCTGGTGCGCCCGGACGTGATCGGGATGCCCGTAGCCGCCGTCGGGCCCGTAGCTCACCACCACCTGCGGGCGCACCTCGGCCAGCACCGCGACCAGCGCGGCGGCCTGCGCGGCCAGCTCTCCCCCGGCGAATGCCCGCGGGTGCAGGGCGGGGGGCGTACTGGCCCGGGAGCCCGGCTCGATCACCATGCCGGAGTCCCGCCACCGTCCGATCCCACCGAGAAACCGCTGGTCGGTGACACCTAGCGCGGCGCAGGCCGCCCGCAGCTCGGCGACCCGGTAGCCACCGAGCTGGTCGGCCCGGTCGGCGGCCAGGGCGCGTAGCTCGTCGGGGATCACCTCTCCCTCCTCCCCGAGGGTGCAGGTCACCACGGTCACGGCGACGCCTGCGGCGGCGGAGCGGGCGATCATGCCGCCGGTCCACAGCGTCTCGTCGTCCGGATGCGCGTGTACCAGCACGAGCCGGCGGTCAACGGGGAGCATCCCTGGAGCTTACGGTCCGTCACGTTCCAGCAGATCCCGCTGCGGGCAGCCCGGAGAGCGAGGTCTCACTGCTCTCCTATAGGTTAGTCGATAACATGTTATGAACTAACACTTAGGAGGGCGATCATGGAACGCGACACTGTGCTCGTGGTGGGAGCCGGCCCGACCGGTCTGACCCTGGCCTGTGCCCTGCGCAGCGCGGGCGTTCCCGCGCGGGTGGTCGACGCCGCAGCAGGACCTGCCACCACATCCCGGGCACTGGGTCTGCAGCCGCGCGGGGTGGAGGTGCTCGACCGGCTCGACGCGCTCGCCGACCTGCCACAGCGCAGCCTGCCGGTGCGCCAGGTGATCGTCTCGGTGGCTGGCCGCGAGCTGACCAGGCTGCAGGTGGGACAGCGGACCCGGCTGGGCGGGCACCCCGCCCTGCTCATCTCCCAGGCCGAGATCGAGCACGCGCTGCGCCATCGGCTCACCCAGCTCGGCGGACAGGTCGAGTGGGGACGCGCGGTGGCCGCCGTCGACCAGGACACCGACGGGGTGGTGGCCCGGTTCGGTGACGGGGACGCGGTGCGGGCGGGATGGCTGGTCGGCTGCGACGGGGCACACAGCACGGTGCGCAAGGCGGTGGGCATCGCCTTCCCCGGGGTTCCACTCGTCGAGCGGTTCCTCATCGCCGACGTACGCGCCGACCTGGGCCGGCCACGCGACGCGGCCTCGGTATGGCTGCGCGGCACCGAGATGCTCGCCGCCTTCCCCCTACCCGGCCAGGACCTGTGGCGGCTGATGGCTCCGGCCCCGGACGGCGGACCGGCCGACCTGGACCCCGCCGCGGTGCTCGCCCGGATGCGGGCGCGGGTCGCGGAGGAGATCGGACGCGAGGTGCACGCGGCGCAGTGGACGTCATCATTCCGGATCCACCGGCGGTTGGCCGCCACCTACCGCCGCGGCCGGGTGCTGCTCGCCGGCGATGCCGCGCACATCCACAGCCCGATCGGCGGGCAGGGGATGAACACCGGCATCGGCGATGCCGAGAACCTGGCCTGGAAGCTGGCCCTCGTCGTCACCAGCCGCGCCGGCGACGGCCTGCTGGACAGTTACCAGGCCGAGCGCCGCCGGGTCGCCGCCGGAGTGCTCAGCGCCACGAGCAGAGCAACGAACCTCCTGTTCAGTGACGGCGCCTTCGCCCAGTTCCTGCGCGACCACCTCATCGTTCCCCTGATGGACCGGCCGTTCGTCCAGCGAACGATCGCCGAGCGCTCGTCGCAGTTGCTGGTCTCCTACCGTGGCGGCCCGCTGGCGCGGGGCCGTTGGCGGCTGTCCGGACTTCGACCGGGTGACCGGGTGCGCGACCTGCCCTGCCATCTGACAGACCGCACCCTCACCCGGCTGCACGCCGAGCTTGGAGGCCGGTGGGCGGTGCTGGCCCCGGCCAGGTGCGCCCCCATGGACGTGGCCCGAGCCTGGCTCGGTGACCGGGTCACGGAGCTGATCGCCGACAGCCGTGAGGTGCTGCTGGTGCGTCCCGACGGGCACCTGGCCTGGCGGGGCACCGAGGCGGCCGGGCTGGCCCGGTGGCTGGCCGCTGCGCTGGATCGGCCAGTGCCAGCGCGGGCCCCGGCCCGAGCCGGAATGCTGGAGCAGTGAGCCGGGCGGAATGGCGGGAGCGAAAGAAGGCAGCCACCCGGCGCGCGATCCAAGAGCACGCGCTGCGGCTGTTCCTGGCGAAGGGTTACGAGGCGACCACCGTCGAGGAGATCGCGGCGGCGGCCGGTGTCTCGCACATGACCTTCTTCCGGCACTTCCCGCGCAAGGAAGCCGTGGTGGAGTCCGATGACTACGACCCGCTGCTGGCCGAGCTGATCGCAGCCCGTCCCGCCGACGAGGCGCCGCTGACCGCGATCCACCGGGCACTGCGCCAGGCCCTCGCGGCCGTCCTGCCCGACGACCGCGAGGCCATCCTCGTGCGCACCCGGCTCGTCCTGCACACCCCCGCGCTGCGCGCGCGGAACTGGCAGAACCAGGACGCCACCCGTGACCTGTTCGCCACGGCGCTGGCCCACCGGGACGGAACCACCGAGCCCGACCTGCGCACCCAGGTGCTCGCGGCAGCGGCCCTGGCCGCGCTGACCACTGCCATCACCGCCTGGGCCGAGGGTGACGGCGCCGCCGACCTGGTGGCCCTCGTCGACGCGGCGTTCACCGCCCTGGGCGTGCCCCCAGCCTGCTCTGGCTGCTTCCCCGGGGACGCGCCTGCGCAGCGGGCACTCTCTCCGAAAATACCTGACTAGGGATATGGTTTATGGTATGACAACTCGTAAGGTCACGCTGTCGATCGACCAGACGGCCTGGGCCCTCGCCGAGGCTGCGGCGGCGCGTGCTGGCATCTCCCCCTCCGCCTGGATCTCCGCTGCAGCACGGCGAGAGGCGGTCCGTCTGGGCGCCGGCACGGCATGGGGCAACACCAACACCGAGGCCCTGGCTTACGACAACGACCTCGCCGCAGCCGAGGAAGACCTTCGTGCGGCGGGGTGAGCTGCGCCGCTACGTCCGGCCCAGCACACCCGAGCAACAGCGCACTGTTGCGCTCACCTCCAGCGACGGAATCAACGAGTCACCCCGCCCGTGGCTGCTCGGCATTGAGCTACGCGATCGCGACCCCGGCGACATCCTCGCCATCCCGATACGAGGACACGGGTGGGCTTACGCCGGGGACCTCACCAAGCTCTACCGAGCTTGGATCAGCGAATCCCTGGGCCAGTTGGACACCGCGACCCTGACCCGCCTCGACGGCGCCCTGCGGGCCACCCTCGATCTCTGAAACCAGCAGGCACTCGCCGGTTCCGAGCTGGCAAGCGGCCTTCCGTAGCGTCCAGATACGCGAATCACTTCGTGTAGTGGCAGGCGGCGGGGTGGCCGTGGCCGTGGTCGACCAGCGCGGGGATCTGCTGGATACAGCGCTGTCGCTGGGTGTCGCTGAGCTGGCCCGCAAACAGGAAGCAGCGGGTGCGGAACCGGCAGCCCGAGGGGGGGTTGACCGGGCTGGGCACGTCGCCGGTGATGAGGATGCGCTGGCGGGCGCGCTCCTTGCGGGGGTCGGGCAGTGGGATCGCCGAGATCAAGGCCTGGGTGTAGGGGTGGGCCGGGGTGGCGAACAGTTGCTCCGTCGCCGCGGTCTCGACGATCCGGCCCAGGTACATCACCGCGACCCGGTCAGCGACGTGGCGCACCACGGACAGGTCATGTGCGACGAACAGGTACGACAGCCCCAGCTCGGCCTGCAGGTCGGCCAGCAGGTTGAGCACACCGGCCTGGATGGACACATCCAGCGCGGACACCGGCTCGTCCAGGATCAGCACCTTGGGGCGCAACGCGAGGGCCCGGGCGATGCCGATCCGCTGCCGCTGCCCGCCGGAGAACTCGTGCGGGTACCGGTTGCCGTGCTCGGGCTTGAGCCCGACCAGCCGCAGCAGCTCACGCACCTCCTCGCGCCCGGACGAGCCGTAACGGCCGTGGATGCGCAGCGGCTCGGCGACGATCTCACCCGCCGGTAGCCGGGGGTCGAGCGAGGCGTAGGGGTCCTGGAAGACGATCTGCAGCTCGCGCCGCAGCCGCCGGATGGCCCGCCGGGAGAGCCGGGTCAGCTCGGTGCCCTCGAACCGGACCTCCCCGGCGGTGGCGGGTTGCAGACCGAGCAGCACCCGGGCCGTGGTGGACTTGCCGCAGCCCGACTCGCCGACCAGCCCGAGCGTCTCGTGTCGGTACAGGTCGAACGAGACGTCACACACGGCGTGCACCTCGCCGACCTGGCGCCGGCCCAGCCCGCCTCCGCGCACCGGGAAATGCTTGACCAGGTTGCGCACCGCCAGCACCGGCTCGGTGGTTCGGGTGCCGGTCCGCTCGCCCGCGATGGTCGTCATCGCAGTTCCTCCCCGTGCCCGGCAAGCTCGGTGTCCCGGGAGATCGGCCGGAACAGGTCCTCCGGGGTCAGCCCTTCGAGGTGGGCGCTGAAGTGGCAGGCCGCGAGATGACCCGCGGCGCCGGCCGGTTGCAGCGGGGGCTCCTCGGACCCGCACCGCGGCGTGCCGCCCACCCGGGGGGCCAGCGGGCAGCGGGGGACGAACGGGCATCCCGGCGGCAGGTTGACCGCCGAAGGGGGTGCCCCGCTGATCGGGCTGAGCCGCTCGGTGCGCACGTCCAGCCGGGGCAGGCTGCCCAGCAGGCCCAGCGTGTAGGGCATCCGCGGGGTGTAGAAGATCTCGTCGACACTGCCCGCCTCGACCACCCGGCCGGCGTACATCACCAGCACCCGGTCCGCCTGTCCGGCGATGACTCCCAGGTCGTGGGTGATGAGCACCAGGGCCGCGCCAGTCTGCACTTTCGCGGTGTGCAGCGCTTCCAGGATCTGCGCCTGCACGGTCACGTCCAGCGCGGTGGTCGGCTCGTCCGCGATAATCACCTCGGGCCGGTTCGCCATCGCGATCGCGATCACCACCCGCTGCCGCATCCCGCCGGACAGCTCATGCGGGTAGTTGCGCACTCGCTGCGCCGGGTTGGGGATGCGCACCAGGTCGAGCAGCTCCACCGCCTGCCGCAGCGCGGCGTCCGGCCGCACGTCCTGGTGTGCCCGGACCGCCTCGACGATCTGGTAGCCGATGGTGTACACCGGGTTGAGCGCGGTCATCGGGTCCTGAAAGATCATCGAGATCCGCCGTCCGCGTACCCGGCTGAGCTCGGCGTCCGACGCACCGAGCAACTCGGTGCCACCCGAACCGCCACCCGAGCGGTCAGCCAGCCGCACCGACCCGGAGACCTGGGCCGAGCCGGGCAGCAGGCCTATGATCGCCAGCGACGTCACCGACTTGCCGGAACCGGACTCCCCCACGATGCCCAATACCTCGCCGGCGCGAAGCGCGAAACCCACCCCGCGCACGGCCTGCACCCGGCCCTCGTCGGTGGGAAAGCTCACCTGCAGGTTCTCCACCGCGAGCACGGTGTCGCCCGGGGTCATGCCCGGACCTTCGTCTGCTGGGGGTCGAAGGCGTCCCGCAGCCCGTCCCCGATAAAGTTGATCGTCAAGGCGATCAGAATGATGAACAGGCCGGGAAAGTAGAACAGCCAGGGCCGGGTCTGGACCGCCGTCTGCGCCTGGGCGACCAGCAGCCCGAGCGAGATGTCCGGGGGACGCACCCCGAAACCGAGGTAGGACAGCGCGGTCTCGAGCAGGATCGCGGTGGCGACCAGCAGGGTGGCGTTCACGATGATCGCGCCAAGCGCGTTGGGCACCAGGTGCCGGAAGATGATCCGGGCATCGCTGGCCCCGAGCGCCCGGGCGGCCTCGATGAACTCCTTTTCGCGCAGCGAGAGCACCACGCCGCGGGCCACCCGGGACACGTAGGCCCAGGCTAGTCCGGCGATCACCAGCGCAATGAGCCACCAGGTGCCACCGAAGTTGTGCCCGAGCACCGCAGCGACCGCGAGCACCGGCAGCACCAGGATGAGATCGGAGATCCGCATCAGCACGGTGTCGACCACGCCCCGGTAGAAGCCCGCCGTCGCCCCCCAGATGGTTCCGATCACGGCGGAGCACAACGCGACCAGCACCGAGATCCCGATCGAGATCTGGGTACCGCGCATCACCTGGGCGAAGGTGTCGTGCCCGGCACCATCGGTGCCGAAGGGGTGTTCCCAGGAGGGTGGCACCGATTCGTCGGCGGTGATATCCGCGACCGAGTACTTCCACAACCACCCGCCGACGAAGGCCAGCCCGACCACCCCCAGCAGCACGATCAGGCTGGCCATCGCCAGCTTGTGCCGCAGAAAACGGCGCAGCACGAGCTGGGCCTGGCTGCGCTCGGTGATGGTGGGCTCCCGCTGCACCGCAACCCCGGAGGCGGTGTCAGGCATAACGGATCCGGGGGTCGAGCACGGCATAGAGCAGGTCAGCGGCCAGGTTGAACAGGATGATGAGGGTCGCTGCGACCAGCAGCCAGCCCGAGACGGCGTAGACGTCGTAGCTCTGGATCGACTCGAACAGGAAGCTGCCCGCCCCGCGCCACTGGAACACGGTCTCGGTGACGATTGCCCCGGAGATGATCGCGCCCAGGTCCAGCGCAGTGACCGTGACCAGCGGGATCAGCGCGGTGCGCAGGGCGTGGCGGGTCATCACCCGGCCCCGCCGCAGCCCCTTGGCCCGGGCCAGCCGCACGTAGTCACTGCCCAGTACCTCCAGCATCGCGGCCCGCTGGAAACGGCTCCACGCCGCGAACGAGATGAGCGCCAGGGAGATGGTGGGCAGGATCATATGCCCGACGAGGTCGGTGAACCTCGCCCACCCACCGCCGTCGACATACACCGAGCTGTCCCCGATGGTGAACAGCACCTGCCGACCGAGCGCCTGGTTGAAACTGACCCCCGCCTCCTTGAGCAGGATCCCAAACCAGAACGCCGGCATGGCCAGGAAGAGGAAAGCGAAGAACGTGGCCGTGTAGTCGGCCCGGGAGTACTGCTTGACCGCGCTGATCACCCCGACGAGCACCGCCAGCACGAGCGCCACCAGCATGGCCACCGCGATCAGGCGGAAGGTGACCAGGAACCGGTCGATCAGCTCAGGCCCGATCACCCTGGTGGACTGCACCGACGGCCCGAAATCGCCCCGCAGCAGGCCGGTGATCCAGTGCCAGTAACGGGTCAGCAGCGGCTCGTCCAGATGCAGCCGCTGGGCTTCCAGCTCCAGTGTGCGCGGCGGGGGCGGGGGGTTGCGGGTCTTGAGGGTGGCGAGCGGGTCGCCCGATAGCGACACCATGACGAAGACGACGAATGTCGCGAGGAGGAGAATCGGCACTGACACCAGTATCCGCCGCAACGCATAGGCGATCACTACTTGCGCAGGCCCCATTCCTCGATGTTGTACGGCGGGCCGTCCAGCGACGAGTTGTCGCGCACGTTGGCCACCTTGTCGTACAGCGCGATGAACGTCGGCTTCTGGTACAGCGGCAGCGCGTAGGCGTCCTGGGACAGGATCCGGTCCGCCTGGTTGAGCAGCTTGTTGGCGGCGGCCTCGTCGGTGTTGCTGGCCGCCGCGTTGATCAGGCGGTCGACTTCGGGGTTGCTGTAGTTGCCGAAGTTGTTGCCCTGCCCGGTGACCCAGAGCTGCACCGCACCGCCATACGGGAAGGGCGAGGTGACCCAGGCGAAGACCATGATGTCGTAGTCACCCCGGTCCAGGGTGCCGCCCAGGTCGTCGGTCGGGACCACCTGCACCGGGACCCCCAGCGGCTTGACCTGCGCAGCGAACAGCTCACACTCGGTCTGGCGGATCTGGTTGCCGGTGGTGTAGCGAATCCGCATCGCCGGTACCGGTTTCCCAGCCGGGGTGATGAGCCGCCCGCCCTGGATCCGGTAGCCGGCGTCGGTGAGGATCTTCTTGGCCCGCTCCAGGTCACCGCTGCCCTGCCCGGTTTCGGTGAGCACATCGGCGTAGCCGCGCTGCTGCGGCACGAAGTTGTGGTTGTTCATCGGCGGGACCTTGTTGTTGAACTGGCCCACCGTCTTGTCGATGATGGCCTGCCGGTCGACCGCGGTGAACAGGGCAGTGCGCAGCGCCTTGTCGGCCAGGAACGGGTTGGCCAGGTTGAGATCGATGTGCTCCCAGTTCAGGCCGAGCCCGACCGAGGAGGACACGCCAGCCATGTCACGGACCTGCTGCACCAGATCCAGTTGCGGCTGCGGGTAGATGACCTGGACCTCGTCGTTGCGCAGCGCCTGGGGTTCCTGCGCGGCGTCGGTGATGATCCGGAAGATCACTCGGCCCAGGTGCGGGATGGGGCCGTACCACTCGGGGTTGGGCACCAGGGTCACCGACACGTTGTCCTGGAAGCTGGCCACCTGGAAGGGGCCACCGGAGTAGGTCGGCACGTTCTTCCCGAACCAGGTGAACGAGTCGGCCAGGCCCTGCGGGGTCCTGATGTCGCCGTGCTTCGCGGCGACGTGCGCCGGGTAGATCGGAGCGCCGCCGGCCCAAAGCTGCTTCCAGTCGGTGAACGGCTTAGTGAACGTCACCGTCACCGTCCTGCCCTGGTCGCTGCCCACCACCGACTGGACCTGATCGAACCCCGATGTGGTGGCGGGTGCACAGGCGGGGCAGTCGCGCCCGTTCTGTACCCGCCAGTTGTAGCTGAAGTCGTCCGCGGTGATCGGCGTGCTGTCCGACCACGCCGCATTGCTCTTGATCTTGTAAACGATCGTCTGCGGGTTGGTGCTGGTCATCGTGGCCGATTCGAGCAGGTTCTTGTTCAGCGCCACGGTGAGGTCGGGCTGGGTGAGGAAGGTGGCGGGCAGCACGCCCTTGAGCACGAAGCCGGTCTCGAGCACGTTGCCCTCGCTGGAGAGCACGTTCCAGTTCGCGATGTTCTTCTCGATCGCGAAGGAGAGGTCACCGCCCTGCGCCAGCGCGTCGGCGTCGGCCGAGTTGCAGGTGTTCGGCTGCGCGGCGCAGTCCGCGAACACCGTCCCGGTGTACACGCCGTCGCCACCCCCGTTACCACCGGCGCAGGCCGACAGCAGCACAGTGGCCCCCGCGACGAGCGCGGCGACCCGCAGTACCCCTGATCTCCTCATGGACAACTGACCCTCCTTGCCAGGACGCCGTCACGCTGTGCCTGCGCCCGCTGCCCGACGGGCGAGCCGTCTGCGGTCAAGCATGCTCGCCGTCGTCGTGCACGCTAGGCAGCAACGCCAGCGGGACCACGAGGCGTGTTCGTATCGTGACCAAACGGTGACCCGAAGGCCCATCCGGACGATCCCCTGTGGAGTCCACTAGTAGCGTTCGTCGCCGGTGCATGTGGTGCACACCCGAGGGGAATGGTGGACTAGCGGTGACCGGCTTCCTGGCACGTCGCCTCGCCAACTACGTGCTGCTGTGCCTGGTGGCGACGTTCCTGGCGTTCAGCCTGGCCGCGCTGACCTTCTCCCCGCTCGGCCAGTTGCAGGCGCGCAACCCGCCGCCGCCAGTTGAGGTGATCGCGGCCAAGCGGGCCGAGCTGCGGCTGGACGAGGCCATCCCGGCCCGCTTCGCCGGGTGGTTGGGTGGCGTCGTGCACGGCGACTTCGGCCGGACGATCACCGGCCAGCCCATCACCGACCAGCTCATCAGCCGGATCGGGGTCAGCCTGCGGCTGTTCGCCCTCGGCACTGTGCTGGGCATCGCGGTGGGCGTGCTGGTCGGGGTGGCCAGCGCGATCCGCCAGTACCGGCCCAGCGACTACGCGGCGACCCTGTTCTCCTTCCTGGTGCTGTCCACCCCGGTGTTCCTGATCGGCACGCTGCTGAAGTTCGGCGGGTTGCGGCTCAACGAGGCGGCTGGCGGCACCGTGCTGTATTTCACCGGCGAGGCCACGCCGGGCTTCCAGGGCAGTTGGGGGGCCGCGTTGCTGGACAAGCTGGCGCACCTGATCCTGCCGACGCTGGCCATCGCCTTGCAGCAGATCGCCTACTACAGCCGCTACCAGCGCAGCGCCATGCTCGACGTGCTGGGCAGTGACTTCCTGCGCACCGCCCAGGCCAAGGGGCTGACCCGGCGCAAGGCCCTGTTCAAGCACGGGCTGCGCACCGCGCTGATCCCGATGGCCACCCTGTTCGCCTTCGGGTTCGGCCTGCTGATCACCGGCGGGGTGCTCACCGAGCGGATCTTCGGCTGGTATGGGATGGGGGACTGGTTCATCACCGGCGTGCAGCAGAACGACACCAACATCGTGGCGACGGTCACCCTGTTCGTCGCGGTGCTCGTGCTGCTGTCGGGATGGCTGTCCGATGTCCTCTACGCCGTGCTTGACCCGCGGATCAGAGTCACCAGGAGGTAGCAGGGTGGCTGTGTCTGTCACCGGTCCCGACAGCGGGACGGCACCCGGCTCGCCGGTCGAGCCGGGGCCTGCGGCGGCACCCGGCGCGACCAGAACGCAACTGGTGCTGCGCCGCTTCCTGCGCAACCGGTGGGCGGTGTTCGGGCTGGTCTGCGTGCTGCTGCTGTACGCCTTGGCCTTCCTGGGCCCGCTGATCACCCCGTGGGACTATGCGGAGCAGGACTACACCGGCTACCTGCAGCCGCCCTCGTCGCAGCATTGGTTCGGCACCACCCAGATCGGGGAGGACGTGTTCGCCCAGACCGTGCGCGGCCTGCAGAAGTCGCTCACCATCGGGCTGCTGGTCGGGCTCATCTCCACCGGGCTCGCCACGCTGGTCGGCGCCACCGCCGGATACTTCGGCGGGTGGGTGGACCGGGCCCTGATGTGGGTGGTGGACCTGCTGCTCGTGCTGCCCTCCTTTCTGATCATCGCGATCCTGTCCCCTGCGTTCCGTGGCTCGACCTGGCTGGTCTTCGTCGTGCTGCTGGCCGCGTTCGGTTGGATGATCACCGCCCGGATCATCCGGGGCATGACCCTGTCGCTGCGGGAACGGGAGTTCGTGCTGGCGGCCCGGTTCATGGGGGTGCCCCCGTGGCGGATCATCAGCCGGCACATCGTGCCGAACATGGCCTCGATATTGATCATCGACGCCACCATCACTGTCGGCCTCGCCATTCTGCTGGAGACCACGTTGAGCTTCTTCGGCTTCGGAGTGCAACCACCGGACGTCTCGCTGGGCACGCTGATCGCCTCGGGCACCAACTCCGCGCTGACCTTCCCCTGGCTGTTCCTGTTCTCCGGTGGCCTGCTGGTGCTGACCGTGCTGTCGGTCAACCTGATCGGCGACGGGCTGCGCGACGCGTTCGACCCGACCGCGCAGCGGGGCCGGCGGCGCAAGGCGGACCGCGACCCGGCGCCCGGAGCGACGCCGTGACCGGCGTTCCCGTGCTCGAGGTGCGCGACCTGGCGGTGTCGTTTCCCTCCGAGGAGGGCCGGGTCACCGCGGTGCGTGGGCTGAGCTACCAGGTCACCGCCGGGGAGGTGCTGGGGATCGTGGGCGAGTCCGGCTCCGGCAAGTCGGTGTCCTCGATGGCCGTCATGGGCCTGCTGCCACCCCAGGCCAGGATCACCGGGTCGATCCGGTTCCAGGGCCGCGAGCTGCTCGGCCGATCCGACACCGAGCTGTCCCGGATCCGTGGCAAGCGGATCGCGATGATCTTCCAGGACCCGCTCTCCGCGCTCACCCCGGTCTACACCGTGGGGGATCAGGTGGCCGAGGCGCTGCTGGTACACACCGGGCTGTCCCGGAAGGCGGCGCGGGCCCGCGCGGTGGAACTGCTCGACCTGGTCGGCATCCCCGGCGCGGCGCGGCGGGTGAGTGCGTTCCCGCACGAGTTCTCCGGTGGTATGCGGCAACGGGTGGTGATCGCGATGGCGATCGCCAACGACCCGGACCTGATCATCGCCGACGAGCCCACCACCGCCCTCGACGTCACGGTGCAGGCCCAGGTGCTGCGGGTGCTGGAGACCGCCCAGGAGGTCACCGGCGCCGCTGTCGTGCTCATCACGCACGACCTGGGAGTGGTCGCCGGGGTCGCCGACCGGGTGCAGGTGATGTATGCCGGGCGGACCGTGGAGACCGGCCCGGTGGACGACATCTTCACCCGCCCCCGGATGCCCTACACCCAGGGACTGCTCGGGTCGATCCCCCGGGTGGACACCGGGGGGCGCCGGCGGCTGATCCCGATCG
>DASTLT010000314.1:0-4437 GCA_035714625.1 Pseudonocardiaceae bacterium
CAGTGTGCCCGGTGCCAGCGCGTCTCCCGGGACAAGCTGATTGCCGCGCCGGAGGTTCCGGCGGAGTTCTGGGGGACTGAGCAGTTCCGGGCGGCCTTCGCTGCTCAGCACATGGGGTGGGTCTCCCGGGCCTACCGCACCCATCCGTACCATCATGCGGTCTACGGGCCGGGTGGTATCTCGCAAACTCTGCTCGGCCAGTGGCTGGGCCTGCGCCAACCTCAGGTCAGCCAGATCGAGACCGGTTCGCCGATCCGTCATCTCGATGTCTTGCAGCACTGGGCTCGGGTGCTGCGGATCCCGGCGGAGCTGTTGTGGTTCGCCATGCCCGGCCAGCCGCGGCAGGGGGCGGGCACGGAATCGGCGGCTGCTGATCTCGCGCCGGTCTCGCAGGGGGCAGGTGAACTGCCTGCCGGTCCTGCACCAGTCCAGGGGCAGCCTGGCGCGGACTCCAGCGAGGAGCACGTTCATGATCCCGAGTGTGATCCGGTGCTCCTCGCCCCTTGGAACCAGCGGGGTACCGTCGAGGTGGCAGTCCTGCTGAGCGGTGGTGGTGGCCGGGTGAAGCGCCGAGTGTTGCTGTCGCTGACCGGCCCGGGCCTGACCGCTCCTGCTCACCAGTGGCTGGTGCACGAGCCCGGGCCGCTGGTGTCCGGGCTGGTCGGGCGCCGGGTGTCGGGTGAGTTGGTCGGGCGGCTTGCCGCGATCGTTGTCGAGCTGCGCCGGATGGATGACGTGGCCGGCGGTGGCGGGGTGCTTGTGATGGCTCAGCAGACGTTCGCCTGGGTCGCCGGGTTGCTTGACCGAGCGTCCTACGACGAGCCCACTGGCCGAGCGCTGTATGTGGTGCTCGCCGAGCTGGGACAACTGTGCGGCTGGGCCGCCCTTGATGACGGGAATTATGGGTTGGCGCAGCGCTATAACATCGCAGCCCTGCGCACCGCCCATAGTGCTGACGACCGGCCACTGGGCGCCCACGCCTTGGCGACCATGGCCCACCAGGCCGCCCGACAAGGACAACCCGACGAAGCGGTGACCGTCGCCCGGTCTCCGTCGTGAAGGTGACGCGCGTTCCGGTCACAAACTTCGACTTGCCCGGCTTGCCGCGGGCGATGTCCGGGCCATGCCCATAACTCATCTTGCAGTCCACCCCCAATGCAGAGACCGGAGCGGTCGTCACGCTGACCGGGAGCAAGGTCCGCCGGGGCTGTCATCACCGCATCCAGATCCCGGCCAGGGTGCCATTCGGAGCCGAAATTGCACTCTTACCGGGCGGGGGAGCCGGCGCTTAGGGAGTGGGTGCAGCCTTGCGGCGGCTGCGCAGCAGCCGCATGGCGACCAGGACGGCGACCACCCAGAGCGCGGCCAGGAGCCAGCCACCCAGCACGTCGGTGGGCTCGTGCACGCCCAGATAGACCCGGGACAGCCCGACCAGACCGGCGAGGGCGGCGGCTGCGGTGAGCAGGGCGACCTTGACGGCCCAGCGGGAGGTCAGGCCGCCCAGCACGAGGGCGAGGCTGAGCCAGCCGGCCATCGCGATGGTGGCGTGACCGGAGGGGAACGCGTATCCGACCGCGTCGACCAGGGCCAACAACGGGGGCCGTGGCCGGGCCACGACCAGCTTGATCAGGGTGCTCAGGGTCATCGCACCGATCAGGCTGGTCAGGAGGAAGATCAGCGGACCCCGGGACGAGGTGACCCACCGTAGCCACAGCCCGACCAGCCCGACCAGCGGCACCAGCAGCGCAGCGCTGCCCGCCCAGGTGAGGACCTCGAAGAACCGGTTCAGCCCCGGCTCCCGGGCACCGATCAGGAACCCGCTCACCGGCAGGTCGATTGACGTCAGCTCGTCGTTCTCGGTCACGTCGTCAACCACAGTCCCGAACCCGGCGCCCAACGCGACCAGCACCCCCAGTTGCACGGTGAGCAGCAGCCCGAGGGCGCGACCGGGGCGTAGCCGGTCGGTGAGGAAGGCAACCGGTCGGGCGTAGCGGCCGCTCACGGGTACTCCTGGACGCCGGTGCGGCGGCGGCCGTCGAGCAGCCGTTCCAGCAGTCGCGGCTGCGCGGGCCAGGCTGCCAGCAGTATCGGGCGGGGAATCGACCGGGCGGCATATCGCAGGATCAGCACGACCACCACGATGTCGTCCAGCGGCCCGATCACCGGCAGGAACTCGGGAATCAGGTCGATCGGGGAGAGCACCCAGAGCACGGCCACCAGCAGTGCGATCTTGGCCCGGCGCGGCACGGCCGGGTGGTTGCGCAGCCGCCGGGCGGCGGTAACGCAGGCAGGAAGAAACTCCGCCAGGTCGCGCAGCAGGCCCGGGGGCAGCCGCCGGGCGAGCAGGACCAGCAGTGCCCAGCTAGCCAGCAGCAGCACCGCAGCGATAACCAAGATGCGGATCATTAACAGCACCTCATGTTACCGGAGGATCGAGGACATGCTGCTTGACGCACTGCGGATCCTGCCACCGCTGCTGATGCTCGCGCTGGCCTTCCTGCTGCCAGCGCTGGAAGCCTCCACGATGCTGGGAGTGATTTTTCCCGGGGAGGTCGCGATTCTGGTCGCGGGCGCGAGTGCTCACGCCGGGACGCTGATGCTGTGGACGGTGATCGTGGCGGGAACGTCGGGAGCGATTCTGGGTGACGCGGTCGGGTTCGCGCTGGGCCGCCGTTACGGTACGCCGTTGTTGCGCAAGCTGCCGTCCAGGCTGATTAAGCCGGAAGGCGTGCAGACCGCCCGTGAGCTGCTCCGGCGTTATGGCCCGGCCGCTGTGCTGATGGGTCGGTTCGTTGCGCTGCTCCGGGCCCTGGTGCCCGGCCTGGCCGGGATGAGCGACCTGTCGTGGCGAGCGTTCCTGCCGTACAACATGCTGGGCGGCGCGATCTGGGCGACCGGCGTCGCGGTGCTGGGCTACCTGACCGCGGCGAGTCTGGAGGTGCTCGAGTGGGAGCTGGGCCTGGTCAGTGAGATCCTTCTGGCCGGAGTGGTGCTGGCTGTGCTTCTGGTGTGCTGGCGTCGCCGTGCCCGGCGTCAGCCGGACACCGGAAAGAGCTGAATACCGGAAAGCCCGCGGCCGAGCCGCTTTCGTGCCTGGCTTTCCAGCGCCTGATGCCGGTGATCTCAGCCGGTCCAGGCTCCGGCGCGGGATAGCTCCCGGTCAAGTGGCCCGTAGGCTGCGAGGGTGCAGGAGCATCGGTGGCTGGCCGTCCTCACCGAGATCGTCAATGGCGCGCACACCGTGGCGCCGGACGAACTCGGAGAACTGGTCGACCGGGCACTGTGCCACGTCGGGTTGGCCGCTGAGATCTACCTGGTCGATCTGGCCCAGCGGACGCTCTTTCCCCTGCGCTCGTCGGCTGGGGATCCCTTGACGGTGGATGCCACCCTCGCTGGCCGCGCCTACCGGCTGACCGAGCTCGCCCAGGCCCGCGGCGAGCGGGCCACGCTGGTGTGGGCTCCCCTGGTCGACGGCACCGCGCGGCTCGGGGTGCTGCGGTTCGAGCTGCCGCCGGGTGTCGAGCCCGACGAGGAGCTGCGCCGGCGCTGCTGGCTGGTCTCCGGACTGCTCGGCCACCTGATCATGACCAAGCTCGCCTACGGCGACGCCCTGCACCGCGCCCAGCGCAGCCGGCCGCTCTCGGTGGCCGCCGAGCTGCTGCGCCATCTGCTGCCGCCGCTGACCTTGTGCACCAACCGGGTGGTGCTCAGCGCCGTGCTGGAGCCGTTCAACCAGATCGGTGGCGACGCCTTCGACTACGCGGTCGACCATGCCGGCCTCTACCTGGCCATCTTCGATGGGGTCGGGCACAACCTGCAGGCGGGGCTGATCACCTCGGTGGCGCTGGCCGCAACCCGCAATGCCCGCCGCAGCGGGGTCACCGATCTGGCCGCGATCGCCCGCCGGGCCGATGAGGTGATCGCCGATCAGGGCCCCGGACGGCGCTTCGTCACGGCCGTGCTCGCCCGTCTGGACACCGGCAGCGGACAGCTTCGCTACCTGCGGGCCGGGCACCCCCCGCCGCTGCTGCTGCGCGCGACCAAGACGGTGAAGCTGCTGGACGGTGGACTGCGCACGCCACTGGGCGTCCCACCGCCCGCGGCCGCCGCGGCCCTCGAGCCGGCCGAGGAACAGCTCGAGCCCGACGACCGCCTGCTCCTGTACTCCGACGGTGTCGAGCAGGCCTGTGACCCCACCGGGCAGATCTTCGGGTTGGACCGGTTGGTCGACCTCACCGAGCACTCCGCGGCGGCGGGGCTGCCGCCGCCGGAGACGTTGCGCAGGCTGGTGCAGGCGATCCTGCACCACCAGCGGGGTCAACTCCGCGACGACGCGACGCTGGTGTTGGTCGAGTGGTCGGCCAGGGGTGCAGTTCAGCTCATGCCCCACCTCGACACGCCACTTGAGGTGGTGCCCGGTGACGAGTCGTGGGTGGG
>DASTLT010000315.1:0-8124 GCA_035714625.1 Pseudonocardiaceae bacterium
CCTCAGCGATCAGTTGCTGGCGCGGGGATTCGATCCGTCGCGGGCCGGGACCGCCCCGGCGACGTCAATCCGGATCGACCTGACCCCCGCCGTCGACGAGCTCCGCCGTGGGCTGAGCAAGAGCAACCGCAGGCGCACCCGGGGCTGGGCGCAGCGCGGCCTCACCGTCCGCCTCGGCGGCCTGGCTGACCTGCCGGCGGTCGCCGACCTGGTGGCTGGCACGGCAGCCCACCAGGAGCTCGAGCCGGTCGGTCTGGAGTACCTCACCGCCCTGTACGAGGAGCTGGCGCCCGGCGGGCAGGTGCAGGTGTTCCTCGCCGAGGTGGACGGCGCGCCGGTGGCGGTGGAGCTGTGCACCGGCTGCGGCGGGGTGCTCAAGTCGCGGTTGACCGGGATGGCGCGCGGGGGTCCGGCGGCGAAGTCGGGTGTGCCGGCGGCCCTGGTGTGGAACGCCATGGTCTGGGCGAAAGCCAACGGGTACCACGCGTTCGACTTCGGTGGGATCGACGCGGAGCTGGTGCACCGGATTCCGGCCGGTCCCCTGGACCGCCTGCCCGGACCAGCCGCGTTCCAGGCATCCTTCGGTGGGCAGCCGTTCCGCTACCCACCCCCGGTCGAGCTGCTCTCCTCGCCCCTGCAGCGGGTCGGCTACGACCTGGCCCGCTGCTCGTCGGCCGGTGACGGGCTGGTCGCGTCGGTGCGGCGGGCGATCCGGGGCGGGACCGGCGAGTGACCGGCACCCGCTGCCTGATCGCCCTGGTGCTCGGGCTGGCGCTGGCCGTCGGCGGCTGCTCGGCGGCACCGCCGCCCAGCCCGGCTCCCGCTGCCGGCCCCCGCCCGCTGCCGGCCTCGTGCACCAGCCGGAACACCGATCCCGAGCAGGCGAAGCTGGCCCTGGCGGCCGTCCTGCCCGGGCAGACGGTGTGCCTGAGTGGCGCCGGCCTCACCAGCGCCGACCTCGCGGTGACCAGGTCGGGAACGGCTGGGGAGCCGATCACCGTCGTCGCCGACGGTGCGACCGTGCGCAGCATGACCGTCACCGCCGACCAGGTCGTCGTGGACGGTCTCACCCTCATCGGCGGGGATGGGCTGACCCTGCACGGGCGCGGGCTGATCGCCCGGCACAACGTGATCATCGGGGCCGCTGCGGACGGTCTGGTCTGCATCGGCTGCGTCGACTCGCTGATCGAGTCGAACACCATCCGGCGCGCCGACGGAACCGGCATCTACCTGGCCGGCGAGCGGATCACGGTGCGGAACAACACGGTGAGCGAGTCACTGCGGCTCACTCAGGGTGATGCCGACGGTATCCGGTTCTTCGGCTCCGGACACCGGCTGACCGGAAACACGATCAAGGACATCTCCGCGTCCGGCTACGCCAGCGATCCCCGGGGTGGGCCGCACACCGACTGCTTCCAGACCTACAACACCACCCACAACCCGCCCACCTTCGACGTTGTCATTACCGACAACGTCTGCACCAACGTCGACGTCCAGTGCCTGATCGCGACCGCCGAGCCCGGGTTCCGCCGCGAGGCCCCACCGGGACAGCCTGTGCTCACCTTCGAGCGCAACACCTGTGCGGTCCATGGCTCCCAGGCGGTCTTCCTGGAGAACTTCCCTGGGGTCATCGTGCGCGACAACCACTTCTCCGGGCCGAGTTACCGGGCGGTGGCGCTCACCAAGGGCTCGACCGACTGCACCGTGGTCGGCAACAGCGTCGCGGGCCGGCTTCGCCCTTACGAGATCGACCGGCCGTCCCAGCCCGGATTCCAGGCCTCCGGCAACGTCGGGGGCTGAGCCCGGCGTCAGCGCGGCGGGGCCTCCAGCCGGTATCCGTGGCCACGCAGGGTCACGATCCGCGGCACCGCGCCCACCTCCGCCAGGGCGGCCAGCTTCCGGCGCAGCGCGGCCACGTGCACGTCGAGGGTCTTGGTCGGACCGAACCAGTGCTCGTCCCACACCTGGGACATCAGGGTCTCCCGGCTGATCGCCACGTCCGGCTCGGCCACCAGCCGGGCCAGCAGGTCGAACTCCTTGGCCCGCAACGGGAGCTGCTGGCCCGCGACCGTCACCCGCCGGCTCACCGGGTCCACCACCAGATCCCCGACCGGCGGCATCGGCTGGGTCCGCGGGGCGACCGGGCTGACCCGGCGCAGATGGGCCCGGATCCGGGCGAGCAACTCGGCCAGCCGCACCGGTTTGGTCAGGTAGTCGTCCGCGCCGGACTCCAGGCCCACCACGACGTCCATCTCCTCGGTGCGGGCGGTGAGCATCACCAGCACGGTGGAGGGCTGGCTGGCCCGCAGTTGCCGGCACACCTCGACCCCGTCCAGATCGGGCAACCCCAGGTCGAGTAGCACCAGGTCGAAGTTCGTCGTGGCGGCCACCCGCAAGGCGCTGCGCCCGGTACGCTGCCACACCACCTGGTGCCCGTGCGCCCGCAAGCTGGAGTCCAGCACCCCACCGATCGTCTCGTCGTCCTCCACCACGAGCAGTTGCGACACGCCTCAAGCCTAGGCCTCAAACTGCCATTCGGAGCCGAATCGCACTTTTTCGCGCTTGCTGCGGACCATTCGGATCCAAATCGCACTTTTGGACGCTGGCTGCATGCCGATTCGGTTGGACGCCGGCGTCGGCTACTCGCAGCCGATGCCGTCGTTGTTCGGATCAAGTCCGTAGACGTCCGTGCCGATCACGCGCACCGGGCCTTGCACGTACTCCGGGCCGTTGCCGCTGCCACCCGCGCAGTCCACGTCACTGGCCACCGGCACGCAGGCGCCCTCGTAGTTCGGATCGCACTCGGCAGTTGGCGCAATGTGCCGTGGTGCAGGTGGAGCCACGACGGTGGGCGGCTCAGCCGGTTCCGCCGGCGATGCAGCGGGCCGGGGTGGGGGTGCGGGCGGGGGCGTGTAGGCGGTGGTCGGTGCGGGCTTGGCGGATGCCGACGTGGTGAGCTTCCCGGGTTCGGGTGATCCGCTCTGCGCACCTGCCGGGGTACTGAGGCCCGCGGAGGTGCAGCCACCGAGGGCCAGCGCTGAGGCTGCAATTACTGTGAGCAACATCTTGTTCATGCCTGGTATGTCGCAGCGTTCCCACTTAACGCAACCAGGCGGCGTTGTCATTCACCCTAAGCGGTGGAAAGCAGGGCGGTGCAGTAATACCGGACCGGTGCTCGTAACGCGGTTGGATGATTGCGATGTGCACGATGCATGATCCAGCGCTGCACCGGGCCGTGCTGGGCTCGTGCACCCGCTGCCTGAGCGCCGGGCCGACGGGGCATCACGCCGGATCACCCGATACGGATGACGCGCGCGCGTCGCTCGGGTCGCAGGCTGACCCTGGGGTCGGCCCGCTGGGTCAACGAGTTCGGCCCCCGTCCCTGGCAGGAATGGAGCGCAAGACATGACCGAGACACGGCAGACCGGAGCGGGTCAGGTAGGCATGCCGCGCCAGCGGGGCCAAGCCGTCCCGGAACCCACCGGCTGGGTTGGCTGGATCTTCTTCGCAGGCGTCATCATGATCCTCGGAGGTACCTTCCAGGCCATCGCCGGGCTGGTGGCGATCTTCAACTCGACATACTTCCTCGTCCCCTCGACCGGCCTCGTGGTGAGCGTGAACTACACCGGGTGGGGCTGGACCCACTTGATCGTCGGGATCCTGGTCGTCCTGGCCGGGTTCGGTGTCCTGACCGGTCAGGCCTGGGCCCGGCTGGTCGGCGTGGTGCTCGCCGGGATCAGCGCGATCGTGAACCTCGGGTTTCTGGCTGCCTACCCGGTCTGGGCGACGATCGTGATCGCGCTCGACGTCATCGTCATATATGCGCTGTGCGTGCCCGGCAGGGAGATGAAAAACTTCTAGCCCGCCAAGGCCAGGAAGACGCGGAAAGCGGGACCCTGCCCACCCGATTGGGCCACCCCAAATGGGCCGTCTGGCGGGGTCGGTTCCGCTGAGTCGCCGGGTAACATCCCGAAGGCCCGGGGGATCGGGACCGGGCCGGAAAGGATCGGGCCGATGGCCGAGCTGGTGTCCTGCCCGAGTTCCGGGTCTGTCGCCAGCCTGCAACTCGGGGACCATCTGTGCCTCCCGGTCGGCAGTGACGCCGAACGGCTGCACAGCACCGCGGAACTCGCCGAGCTCGGGCTGCGCTGCGGTGGCAAGGTGCTGGTCGTCGCCGACACCGAGACACCCGCTGCGATGGCCGCGTACCTCAGCGCGCGGGCACCCGGTGCGGGTGACGCTCTCGCCAGCGGGCAACTGGAGGTGCGGGCCGCTCGCGCGTTCCTGCTCGCCGGCGGGGTGTTCGATCCCGAACGCACCATGGCGGGATACCTCGCCCAGGTCGACCTCGCCCAGGAGCAGGGCTACCCCGGGTTGTGGATCGCGGCCGACATGGCCTGGAGCCTGCCCGGCCCGCCGGATCCCGGCGCGCTGCTCGACTACGAGGCCGCGGCCAACCCGGCATTCGGCGGCCACCGCGTCGCCGGGGTGTGCATCTACGACCGGACCAGGTTCTGCCCGGCGCTGATCGAGGGCGCCTGCGGCGCGCATCCGCTGACCCCAGGGCAGGCACCGCTGCGCTTCGCCTGGACCACCGACCCGCTGGGGCTGGCGCTGTCCGGCGAGGTGGATCTGACCAACCATAACGCGCTCACCGCGCTGCTGACCGCCCTGCACCGGACGCCGGGGCACGTCACCATCGACGCCACCGGGCTTCGTTTCGCCGACCTGCGTGCCGCCGATCTGCTGTGGGGCACCTGCCTTACCCGCGGCCCGGGCAGCACGACCGTGGCCGGCTCGTCAGTGGTGAACCGCCTGTTGGCGTTGACCGGGCAGGGGCGGCCCGATGCCTGAGCCACTCGCCCGGACCGCTCCCGCCCCGGCCCTGGTCGTGGCGTTCACCGCACGCGACATCACCGGCGTCCGGCGTGCCGTCACCCGCCGCGCCGCTGGTGCGGGCCTGCAGGGAGACCGGCTGCACGACTTCGTGCTGGCGGTGAACGAAATTGTCACCAATGCCGTGGTGCACGGCGGTGGCCGCGGTGAGCTGCGGTTGTGGGACAACGGCCAGATCGTGGAGTGCGAGGTCCGCGATGGCGGGCCTGGGGGTGCGGCCGAGGTGGCCGGCGATCCACCTCTTGGCGCGGGAGGCCGCGGGCTGCGGCTGGCCCGGCTGCTGGTGGACCGCCTCCACGTGCGGGAGTCGCCCGGCGCCACCGCGGTCCGCCTGGTTGCCGCCCTGACCGGGAATGCCTGACCGGCCCTCAGGCCGGGCCGGCTGCGACGGTGACCAGGCTGGGGGCGTCCCACAGCAGGGCGAGGGCGACGGTCAGCGACCGTGGTGGGTGGTGCACGACCATCTGCCTGCCCGGCCCGAGCCGCCGCGCCGCCTGCAGCAGGATCTGCACGCCGGCACCGTCGATGAAGGTCAGCTCGGCCATCTCCAGGTGCACATCACCCGGGCCGTTGACGGCCTCGTCAAGCGCGGCGGTGAGGAGCTCGCGGGTGATCAGGTCGACCTCGCCGGTGAGCCGCAGCCCGCTGCGGCCGGGCAGCGGGCACAGCGTCAACTCCTCACCGGCCGGGAGCGTGAGCGTTCCCACCACCGCGACGTGCGCGTCGGCCAAGGTGGCCATCGTGTCGACGTCGAAGCGGTACCGGTCGTACTGGCACAGCGTCGCCGCGGGCAACTCGGCGAGCACAGGGCCGACCCGGGACTCGAAGTCGATCAGATGTTGGGCGCCGTCTCGGCCCCGCGTGGCCCACCCGAGGTCGCCGATCATCCGGAACCCGTTCCAGCCGTCGCCAACCGCGCCGTCGACCGCCCGGCGCAGGTCGTCGAGCACCCCGTCCGGATCGGAGTCCAGCGCGGACAACGTCGACTCGTAGGTGGGCAGCACGCTGAGCTGGCCGCTGGCGAGGGCGTCGTCCCCGGGGCCCCCCTCATCGAGGACGTCGCCGCGCAACCAGTCCAGCATCTCGGGCCGGCATCCGTTCGGGAAGCACCACACCCGGTCCCCGGCGGCCAGCCCGCTGCGCACAAAACCGCTGAGCATCCGGAGCCGTTCCGACGCGGAGCCCACAATCCCGCACGCATGCTGGCCGTGGCTCACGGTGTCGATCAACGTCGTTGTCGGGGCCACCTGCACCACCTGCCATCCGTGCCTGCCCCCGCCCGCCGACGGTACACCGCAAACCGGCGTTTAAACCTGAAGCTCAACGCTCGTCAGTTTCCTCCTCCGGAGTGAGTGCCTCCACGGTGTGTTCCCGTACCGGCCGTAGCTCGAACTCGCCGAACCGGCCGCGGCGTACCGCGACGGCACTCATCGGCATGGGTCGGCTCTGCCGGTGACGGGGGGCGACGGTCATTCCGGCCCGCGGTCGGCGGTCGGAGACGGGCGTGCGCATGTCGTCCTTCTTAGGTCGTGGTCGTTCGGGCGGCCGCCAGCCGCAGGGGAGCGAGATACGCATGCAGCGCAGTAACCTGCACGCTCAGGTGCCCCCGGGCATGGACGGATCTGCTGTCTCAAGACGAGCAGCCAGCACGGCTGCTCCGGGCGCTCGTCCGTGGAGAAGACTACCCTCCGCTCGCAAGACGGGCATACCTGCGATCGGATGGCGAGTGGTGACCGGACCAGGCGTAGGCTCGCGCGCGACCGACCGGCCGGTCGAAACAGTGCTCAGGTGTCCCAGTGCTTAGGTGTCCCAGTGGCTCTTAACTGTCCCAGTGCGAGGGAGGCTCCGGTGGACCTCGACAACGAGTTCGTCCTGGCGCAGCGGTGAGCGCCGCAGAGGCGCGGGAACGCCCGCCGGGTGAGCTGGGAGCCCGTCGCTCCACCGTGACTCGGATGCTGGCCTGGGTCAGTCTGGAGGCGCTGCGGCTGGAAGCGGCCCGGGTGATGCTCGGCGAGCGCAGCATGCGGGCCAGCGGGTCGGTCGTCGACGCCCCACACGATGGCGTCGAGGCGTACTCGGCGTCCTATGCGCTGGCCACCGACGAGACCGGGGTGGTGCACCGGCTGACCGTGCGCACCGTGCGAGCCCAGGGTGAGCAGCACGTCACGCTGACCCGCTCGGAGGAGGGCATCTGGCTGGTCGATCATGGCACGGGCGCGGTGCGCACCAATTTCGACGGCGCGCTGGACGTCGACCTGGCGTTCAGCCCGCTGTTCAACGCGCTCCCGGTGCGCCGGCTGGGGTTGCACCGCGCCGCTGCTGAGCACAGCCTGCCGATGGTGTTCGTCGCGTTGCCGGGCCTGGAGGTGCGCCTGGTCCGGCAGACCTACCGCACGGTGGGGGTGGGTGACCCTGCGGTGGTGCGCTGCTCCGGCGACTCGCTGGAGGTTGAGCTCACCGTGGACGCCGACGGTCTGGTGCTCGAATACCCGGGGCTGGCCAAACGCGCCTGAGCGGTGGCTTAGCCCGGGCCGAGCCGGGCAGCCCCAGCGATCCGGGCAGCCCCGGCGATCCGGGCGGCGGCGGCGAGCACCGCCTGCTCGGCGTGCGGCGGCCCGGCCACCTGGACCCCGGCCGGCAAGCCGGTCACCCCCGGTGCGGGCACCGACACCGCGGGCCAGCCGAGCAGGTTGAACGGCAGGGTGAGCGAGAGCAGGGCGGGACGCACCACGACCCGGGCGCCGTCCGGGGCATCCACCTGCTCGGCGCCGATCGGGGTGGCCCGCAGCGGGGTGGTCGGCACCAGCAGCAACTCGATGCGCTCGGCCCGGATCGTGCTGGTCAGCTCGTCGGCCAGCCTGCGCCGGGTGCGCTGGGCGGTGATGTAGTCGGTGGTGGTGTGCGTGGCAGCGGCCCGTAGCCGGGCGGCGGTGGCGGGCTGGTAGTCCCCGGGGCGCTGGGCCAGCCAGCGGGCATGCGTGGTGTACGCCTCCGCGCCGACGATCACCGGGTAGGTGGCGGCGAGCTCGTCGATCTCGAGCAGGCTTACCTCGCGCAGCGTGGCACCGGCAGCGGCCAGCGTGCTCGCGGCGCGGTCTACCGCGGTGGTGATCTCCGGGTCATGCGCTCGCCAGTAGGGATCGGTAGGACACCCGACCACGATTGCGCCAATCGGGGCGGATAGGTCGATGCGCGACCCGCTCAGCGCGCTGAATGCCGCGCTGACCC
>DASTLT010000316.1:0-10531 GCA_035714625.1 Pseudonocardiaceae bacterium
GCCGCAGTCGGGTGGGTGGGGTGGGCTTACCTGCTTGAGCCGGCTGAACGCGGTAATGCCCTGGTGCTTCCGGGATCCCCCGTTCCAAGATCCGCCCGACAGCTCTCACCCCGACAGTCCCGCCTGCCTGGCACGAGGTGAGCGGGCTCCGTCGCCGGTCGGATCGGCGACAGGACCGGCGGCCGGGCACCGCAAGCTAGGCAGTACTCCACCGCCGCCCGAGCGAGAATCAGGGACCAGACCCAGCATGCACCGCCAGCCGGGTGGGTCGCCGCTCACCGGGCACCCGCCCCCAATCCCGGCGCCAGGGCCTCGTACCGGACTGGACGCTGTGGACCGTGCTGGCGCAGCCAGCGCTGCCCGACCTGGCGGATCTCAGCGAGATCGGCCCACCCCGACGGTGGCACCGGCACCGTGGCCAGCACACTTGCCGAGCCGTGGCTGCCCACCTGCTGGCCTGCCAGCACCTGCGCCACCGGATCACCACGGCGCCAGCGGACCGTGTACCCGTCGAGGAACACCCACCCGACCGGAGCAACCTTCGGGACAGCACCCCCACGACTCATCGCAGCACGCCCACGGTGATATGCCTGATCAGCACGACACGCCTCCCCTCCGCTGGATGGCCGGCCGGGTTCGGGTCCCTGTCCGCCCGCTGACTGTCCGGCCGCTGGTGCCAGGCACGGGACGAGGCGACTACACCGCGATCAAGCCCCGGAGCTGGTGAGCGATGTCGGTGGCCGTGGAGTCGTGCTGGCCAGCCGCCTCAGCCGCCAACGGGGACCAACCGGGTGAGCAGCCGGCGCGAGCTGACCTGGGACACCGAGGACAGCAGTTAACGGCCAGGGTGTTGGCCCGGTCCGGTGTCGCCGATACGGTAGGAGTTGAGCGCCAGCGTGGTCCGGTCAAACAGCGAAGCAAGGGCGCCCTGTGCGCCGACGTCGTCGCCCGGCTCTGGCCAATGCTCGGCGACGGCCGGGTCAAGCCGGTCGTGCACGCGGTTCTCCCGCTGGCCGAGGCCGCGCAGGCACACCGGATGCCCGAAACGGGCAGCGTCGTCGGCAAGATCCTGCTCACCACCGGACGACGAGCCGTATCCCGAACGGAATGAGTGGCCGCGGGAGGCCCCTCGGACCTGCTCGGTCATCATGACGTTGCCCTCGTCACGCCGGGCGCTCGCTGAGCAACTTCCATCCGACGTCGTGATCGCGGTGACTGAGTCCTTCGCTGGATGTGCGACATCGCCAGACGAGTCAGGCATCATCGCTGCTATGACGCCTCCGGGACCGGGGCACAGATCCCGGCCTTCTCGGCCAGTACGGTGGTGGATCCACTCGCGGGTCTGTGATCCGATTCCCGGTAGCCGTCGACATAGCGCGCAAACGCGAGGGCTCCCCGAGCGGCGTCCGGGCTCACGGCCGGATAGAACCCGGCCACGTCCTCTGCGCTGACCCCATCCTCGAGCAAGCTCGCGATCAGATCATAGGGCACCCGGGTTCCCGCGATCACTGGGTAACCACCACGGATCTCGGGATCCACCGCCACCCCCGGCTTCGGGCGATACAACGGAACCACCTCGCGGTCCTTGATACCGTGGAACGTGGCCAGGATGTCTACCATCTGCGCAATGATTTGCTGGCCAGGGCTGCGGGTCAGGTCCACCGCGACCTCGTCGGAGACCTTCCACACCACGTCCCGGCCAACCGCCACCAGCTGATATGACGACAGATGCTCGGTCGCCCCCATATCCCGCAGGCTCTGCACGGCTTTGCGCACCCGCTGCAGCGGAACCTCCCGGGACCGCAGGTAGACGAAGGCTCGCAGGGCCACGACGTCGCGGAACGAATACGACACCCGCGACCTAGGCTGGTGCAGCTCAGGGGAAAGCAACGGCGCCTCACTGGATCGGGACGACCGCCAGTACGACAACTGCCGAAGCGTCGCGCCACTCAGCGCCGCAGCAACCACCGGCCGATACGACACCGTGAACTCCCTTCAGCTCACGATCACCCTAGCTCCTGCCGCTGACAATCGTGGCGTTGCCACACGGCGAGGTCAGGCTCTACGTGGCCGCGATCTGTGCGGAAAGGAGCGACGTGCGCGCTGCTCGGGGGCGAGACGACGCTGAGCCGCTGTGAGAACGGTCAACGCCCTCGGCCGGTTGCGCTGGTGGGGAACTCGTTGCCACCGTGACCGTCCGTGCTGAGCTTGCCCGGTGGGACGGAATCCCGGCGGTCACCGCACTGGCTGAGCGACGTCCGTTCGACGTCGTGAGGTGCGACGGCGAATCTACCGAGACCCGCCGTGGCGATGACGGCCCACCAGCCACCAGCCCGGCCCATGATCAGGTACCGCCCCAGGCCCATCGAAAACCTCTGATGTCCCGGGTACCTGACCTCTTTCTGTCGTCCAGACCTGGTGCTCGTTTACCGAGGTGCATGATCAGTACTGCACCTTCCGAGGGGTCCGGGTCTCTGACGGGGTGAGAGCGGAGAGTTATCGGAGGGGTACCGGTCTGCCACACTTCCCGGGTATGGGCAGGTGGACCGGGACCGGTTGCGCCTCGTCGTGTGCCTGGTCCTGGTGGGCGGCGCCATCGGGTGGGTGGGGGGGGCTTACCGGCTTGATCCGACTGAACGCGGTAATGCCTGGTGCTCCCGGGGTTCGTGCTGACCCTGGCCGGTGTCCTCGTCGGTGTCGCCCCGCTGTGGGCGCGGCTTGGTCGTCGTCCAACTGCCCGGCCGGTGGACGTGCTGGCCGATCTGCTGGCCCAGGCGGTGGATGGGCAGTGGCGCCAGGCGGCCCATGAGCGGGGGCTGGCAGCACGTACCGCCAGCGGGTGGGTCGCCGCTCACCGGGCACCCACCCCCGATCCCGGCGCGAGGGCGCCTAACGGACTGGACGCTGTGGACCGTGCTGGCGCAGCCAGCGCTGCCCGACCTGGCGGATCTCAGCGAGATCGGCCCACCCCGACGGTGGCACCGGCACCGTGGCCAGCACGCTTGCCGAGCCGTGGCTGCCCACCTGCTGGCCTTCCAGCACGTGCGCCACCGGATCACCACGGCGCCAGCGGACCGTGTACCCGTCGAGTAACACCCACCCGACCGGAGCAACCTTCGGGACAGCGCCCCCACGACTCTGCTGGACCCGGCCACCGACTGCTCCCGTACCGTTACCGCAATCTCGTGAACGCTGATCCTCTGTGCGATCCATAACCACCAGGAGATCGGTTCTACCGAGTGTTTGGCAGGGGTGACCACATATCGGCTCACTCCACAGACGACAGGTGAAGCATGATTTGGTACGAGGGGAGCGACCGCCGATCATGGATGCTCTGGAACAGGGGATGGCAATCCAGGCCGCACGTGTTGAGAAGGGCTGGAAGGCCGCCAAGCTCGCTGCACGGGTAGGGGTGAGCCAGACGACGCTGAGCCGCTGGGAGAACGGTCATCAACAGCCTTACCGGCGCTATCGGAAGCAGCTCTGCCGGGTGCTGGGTAAGGACCCGGTGGACTTGGGCTTCGAGGAGGAGTTGCTGGAGGTGGATCGCCGTGAGCTTGTGCAGAGGCTGATCGGTGCCCTCGGGACGCTTGCCGTCAAGCCGTTGGTTGGTGGCGCTGGTCTTGAGTCGCTGGAGCGGCTCGCTTCCGCGGCCGGGCGACCGTCCCGGGTGGACGTCACCACCGTTGAGCACCTGGAGTTGGTGACCCAGATCCACCGCTCGCTCTATCACGACCTCAGCTCAGCCGAACTCATGCCAGCCGTGATCGGGCACCTTCAGGTCACTGTCCTGCTGCTGGGGGGCGCGCAGCGGCTACCGCTGCGCCGTCGACTGGCTAGGATCGCGGGTGAGACCGCAGGGCATGGGGCCTGGCTGTGCCATGATCTCGGCGACAAGCACAGTGCGGCGCGTTACTACGACGTAGCGGATGTCGCTACCGAGGAAGCGGGCGAGCCTGCGCTAGCGTCCTACGTGTTGGGTTTCCGGAGCCTGGTGATGGGCAGCGAAGGCCAGGCACACAAAGCTCTCGCGCTCGCCCGCAGTGCTGTTGAGCTGGACACCCGGTTCCTGGCAGTGGCTGGTGGCTGCTATGGGCAGTTGGGCAAGACCGCAGCCGCAGAGCGGACCTTGCGCGAGGCTCTGGACGCACTCGGCTCGAAGCGCTCTCGTCGCCGCGCGGATACGCTCATCGACCTTGCTCGCGTGCGCGCCCAGCAGCAGGACGTCGATGAGGCCGCCGGTCTGGCGTGCGAGTCGCTGGAGATCGCCCTCGAAACCGGGTCGATGGCCGGTATCCAGCGCGTGCACCGGTTCCGTCCTGAACTTGCCAGGTGGGACGGTACGCCCGCGGTCATCGTGCTGGACGAGCAGCTCCACGATGGCGGCTGATCTCGGGCGGCGGGTCGTCCCCTACGGCTGGTGGCCCTCATCGGTCGGGGCTGATGTGATTGCCGCTGGGTCGACGACCTACGACGCCGTGCACACCAGCGGGGAGGCCGTCGCCTGGTTGGAGGCCCGCCCCACCGACGGGCGCACCAGGGTGGTGAGCTGGACACCGGGTCACGGGGTCAGGGACGCCACCCCGGATGGTTTCGATGTCGGCACCGCCATCCACGCCTACGGCGGTGGCGCCTACACCTGCACCTCGACGGGGCTGGTCGTGGTGAATGCCGACGATCAGCGCCTGTACCGGGTCGACCGCGAGCGGGCGGCGCGTCCGATCACGGCGCCGAGCGGTGATCATTACGGTGACCTGCGGCCCCTGGACGCCACGGCACTGATCTGCGTCCGCGAGCGTCCCGGCGGGCCCGACGATCTCGTCGTGCTGCCCGTCGACGGTTCCGCCGCGCCGCGCACCCTGCACGAGGGCCATGACTTCTACGCCTCCCCCCGGCCCAGCCCGGACGGCCGCCGGCTGGCCTGGGTCACCTGGGACGACCCGAACCTGCCCTGGGACGGCAGCGACCTGTGGGTCGCTGAGCTGCTCGGCACCGGCCCGGACGCCCACCTCGGCGCGGCCCGGCACGTGGCCGGGGGCCGGGGGCAGTCGGTCACCCAGCCCGAATGGGGACCGGACGGCGCGCTGTACTTCGTCTCCGACCGCTCTGGCTGGTGGAACCTGCACCGCGAGCGGGACGGTGCGGTGGCACCGCTGCTGCCGATGGCGGCCGAGTTCACCGACGCCCCCTGGGAACTCGACTACTCCAGCTACGCCTTGCTCCCCGACGGGCGCATCGCCTGCCGCTACCGCCAGCACGGCCTGGACCACCTGGGCATCCTGGCCCCGGGCGGCGGGCACCCGGAGCCGCTGCCGCTGCCGTTCACGGCGATCAAGCCCTACCTGGGTGCCACCGCTGACCGGCTCGCCTGCATCGCCGCCCACCCCAGCACCGCCCCCGCAGTGGTCGCGCTGCGCCTCTCCGATCGCCACGTCGAGGTTCTCGCCGAGCCCGGGATGCACCTCGACGGGGTCTCCGCCCCCGAGCACCTGGCTGTCCCCGCCCGCGATGGCGGCACCGTGCACGCCGTCTACTACCCGCCTACCCACCCCGGCGTCCTCGGCCCGCCCGGGACCCGGCCCCCGCTGATCGTGCAGCCGCACCCCGGCCCGACCAGCCACGCACCCGTCCGGCTGGAGCTGCGCACCCAGTTCTTCACCAGCCGCGGCTTCGCCGTCGTCGACGTCAACTACCGGGGCAGCACCGGCTACGGCCGCGCCTACCGCACCCAGCTCGACGGCCGTTGGGGTGTGCTGGACGCGGCGGACTGCGCCGACGTCGCCGCGTTCCTGGCCGCCCGCGGCGATGTCGACCCGGCCCGCACGGTGATCAGCGGCGCCAGCGCGGGCGGGTTCACCGCCCTCCGTGCCCTCACCACTACCGATCGGTTCACCGCCGCCGTCAGTTGGTTCGGCATCACCGACCTCGCCGCGTTCCGCGCCCACGTGCCCCGCTTCCAACGCCACCACACCGATCACCTCGTCGGCCCGTGGCCACAGGCAGCCCACACCTACCGGGAGCGCTCCCCGCTCCACCACGCCGACCGGATCACCCAACCCGTCCTGGTCATCCAGGGCCTGGACGACGACATCGTCGCACCCGAACAAGCCGCCGGGCTCGTCACCGCACTCCGCCAGCGCGGCGTCCCGGTCACTCACCTCACGTTCCCCGGCGAGGGCCACGGCCTGCGCCACGCGCACAGCATCTCCCGGGCCCTCGACGCCGAGCTCACCTTCTACCGAGCCGGCCCAGACCCAGGAGACGCAACCCGGAGTGCCACCTCCGGTTGAGCCGGCGCGGCGGGGGTGTCGCGGCACTACCCTGGAAGTCGAACACCGGGATCGTGCTCAGCACACCCGCCGAGCCGTGGCTGCCCACCTGCTGGCCTGCCAGCACGTGCGCCACCGGATCACCACGGCGCCAGCGGACCGTGTACCCGTCGAGGAACACCCACCCGACCGGAGCCACCTTCGGGACAGCGCCCCCACGGCTCATCGCAGCACGCCCACGGTGATAGGCCTGATCAGCACGACACGCCTCCCCTCCGCTGGATGGCCGGCCGGGTTCGGGTCCCGGCCGGCCCCGCCACCACCCGCCGCCGGGGGGTGAAACCGGACTAACGGGAGGTAACGTGACCGCTACGATTCCACCAGGTCGCAGCGTGAGGGAGGGCAGGCCGCTCGAGACTTCACTGGGCGGGTTACACCCGGCAGATAAATCGGCTGTCCGGCCCGCTGGTGCCAGGCACGGGACGAGGCGACTACACCGCGATCAAGCCCCGGAGCTGGTGGGCGATGTCGGTGGCCGTGGAGTCGTGCTGGCCAGCCGCCTCAGCCGCCAATGGCGCCAGCCGGGTGAGCAGCCGACGCGAGCTGACCTGGGGTACCGAGGACAACAGGTCCGCCGCGAGGGTGTTGGCCCGATCAGTCTCGCCGAGACGGTAACAGTTGAGCGCCAGCGCTGTCCGGTCGAACAGCGAGGCCCGGGTCCGCCGAGGGTCGCGCAGCCGTCTCGCGCTCGACACTTCCTCGACTGCCCGATCGGCGAAAGACCTGTCATGCTCGGCCAGATAGGAGTACGCATAACCGGTCATCGCGTGCAACTCCGCCTTGTCAATTATCTTGACGAGCCAACTGGCGGGATCCGGCTCCGCGCGGGAGAACTCGTGCTGCGCACGGCGCAGCGCCTCCTCAGTCTGCGGGATGTCGCCGCGGCGGCCGTGCACCCGCGCCTGCTGCAACTGCACGTTGGCAACCAGGAGCGGTGAGCTCGCCTGTTGAGCGGCGCCTGTGGCGAGGGCGAATACGTACTGCGCGTCGTCGTAGTGGCCGTCCTGGAAGTACATCCGGCCGAGACGTTCCAGCGCGCTGGCGGCCAAGGCTGGCGCGTCGGCCTGCTTGGCCGAGTGCAGTGAGCGCAAGAAGAACTGCTCGGCCGACTTGGTCAGCGCGAGATCGTAGGAGGACCAACCGGCCAGGCCCTCCAGGTCGGCCAGTTCCCGGTCCAGCCCGCGTCGGATATCCTCGGTCATGGTCGAACGGCGCAACTGCACCGCCCAGTTCAGATAGCCGATGATGGCGTCGCGGCACGACCCGCCGCCGAACGACATGTCCTGGGCCTGCAGGGTGCGGGTCATCTCCGCGACGCGCTGCACGTCGCCCATGCCGATGCGGTCGGGCAACGGGGTGGCAGCGGCTGGGGTGGCGAGGATCGCCAGTTCTCCGCTGGCCAGCCCGGCCCCCACGGTGAGCTTTGCGGCCAGCCCCATCAACTTACGTCGTCGCATGTCCTCGTCCTCCGGGAGTGCGGCCGGCGCTGCACCGCGTCTCCCGTCGCCCTCCCAGGGAGGCGCGGTGGCAGAACGACGGCAGTAGAACCCCAGTTCCGCGTCCGAGGCTACCCCGAAGTGAGCGCGCAACGCCGCCCGGTGATCGGCGTGCGGCCAGGTCACCACGCCTCGTTCCAGCCGGCTGATGTACTCCGGATCCACCGGATACCCCAGCCGCGCACCGACCCCCTGGGCCACCTGTTCCTGGGTCTCACCACGCTCGCCACGGGCCCCGCGCAGCCGGGCGTTCGATCGACGCTCCCCATCCATGCGCCGCACGGTAACCACGCCGACCCACACCGTGAACTCGGCGGCCCAATCTGCCGGGTTCAATGCCCCCCGTCTCCAGCGTCAACCTCAGCAATCCACCACGATGCATGTTCGTCATGGGTAGGGCCGCTTCTCGAACTTCTGCCCGCGAGAGCGAGCTTCACCGGAAGTGCCGGTCTGTCACACTTCCCGGGCATGGGCAGGAGTCTCAGGGGATGAGCGCCGAGCTCGGCCACGGGGTTGCGGTGTGGGGGTCGGCGGCGTGGCGGGAGCGGGCGGTGTCGTGGCTGGACGAGAAGCTGGCCGCAGCCGGCATCGAGCGCACCGGGCAGGTGCAGCAGCCGCACCTGCGGCCATGGGCGACGGCGCTGCGGGCACCGACCAGCCACGGGCCGGTGTGGCTGAAGGCAGCCGGGCCGGACACCGCGTTCGAGGTGGGGCTCTACGAGCTGCTGCACCGGGTCGCCCCGGCCCGGGTGCTGCCCCCGATCGCGGTAGACGTCGCCCGGGGCTGGATCGTGCTCCCCGACGGCGGCCCGACGCTGAAGGACCGGCTGACCGGGACCGACCTGGTGAGCGCACTGGAACGGGTCCTGCCCCAGTACGGGCAGCTCCAGCTCGACCTCGCAGCGCAGGCCGGCACCCTGCTGGCGCTCGGCCTCACCGACATGCGGGCCGCGATCATGCCGCGACGGTTCGAGGAGGCGCTGGCCGTCGTCGCGGGCTACGTCAAGCGTCACGGCACCGCGGCCGACCGGAGGACGTGCCAGCACCTGGCCGCGCTGCGCCCGACCGTGGCGTTGTGGTGCGAACAACTGGGCGGCGCACCCGCCGCGCCGAGCCTGGACCACAACGACCTGCACCCGGGGAACATCCTGGTCGCGGGAACGGACGGGGCGGGTCGGGCGAGGTTCTACGACTGGGGAGACAGCGTGCTGGCCCACCCGTTCGCCAGCATGCTGGTGCCGCTGAGCCACCTGCAGCGCCACCTGCGCGCCGCCCCCGACGACCCGGCGCTCCGTCGCGTCCGGGACGCCTACCTCGAGGTGTTCAGCGGGCTCGCGCCGCACGTCGAGCTGGTGGCGACGCTGGAGCTGGCCTGCCAGGTGGGCAAGGCGGCCCGCACCCTGGTCTGGGATCGAGCACTGCGGACGTTGGGCCGCGACGCGGCCGGCGAGCTTGCCGGCATGCCGCTGCGGTGCCTGGCCTCCCTGCTGGATAGCTCCTACCTCGGCGCCAGGTGAGGGTCAGAACACGGTCGTCCAGCCTTCGCGGCTGGCCTGCTGGGCGGTGTAGGAGACGCCGTGCACTTTCAGCCCAGCCGGGTCAAGCAGGGTGAGCGCGCCGCCGTCGTTGCCGAGCTGGACCTCGTCGCACAGCGGAACGGTCAGCACGGCGCCCGCGGCGAGCTGCCCGGCGGGCAGCGGGCAACTGTGCTTGAGCCGGTCGGTGATGCGCCACCCGGCCAGGTCGACGGGTTGTGCAGACGCGTTGAGCAGGGTGACGGTCTCGGCCTCCGGGGCGGATCCAGCCGGGTTGACCAGGGCGGCGACGATGCGGACCGGCACCTCGTGGGGCCTGGTGGGGCGGGGCGGCACGGAGTCGAAGGCATGCCCGGTGCGGTCATCGGTGTGCCAGGACTGGGACTGGAAGGCGAGGAAGACCCCGACCCAGCGGGGTTCGCGGGCCAGCCGCAGCACCAGCCCGCCGTCCTGCCACACCCCGTCGTCGGCGCGGAACCGGCCGCTGTTGCCCTGGTTCATGTGAATGTCGTGCACGCCGTTGCCCGGCTGGAATCCGAACACCTTGTCCGGGCGGCCCGGTTCGGGTCCCCAGCGTTGCCCGAACAGGTAGACCACCGCATCGGGATCGTCGATGGCGCGGCTGATGTAATGGTCCAGGCGGTCCGCCAGGTCGTTGTCCGCACCGGGCAGGTCCGGGGGCAGCGGGCGCAGCGCCGCGGGGTCGAACAAGTTCCCGCGGATGTAGTCCAGGCTGGCCCCTCCGGGTTGCGCGGGCAGCGGTGTCCACCCGGTGGGCGCGCCGGGCAGCAGGCCGGTCAGCGGGTGCCGGAAGTCGTCGTCGGCGAGGTAGAGCAGTTCGGACGGCGCCTGCTGGGACTCGACGTTGACCGCGGCGCGGTACGCGGTGCCGGCGCTGTCCACCAGGTGGATCTGGTAATGCGGGGTATCGGAGCTCCCCTCGCGCCGGCTGGCCACAGCCTGCGCGGCGAGCAGGCCATAGCGCTCAATCGGCATGGCGGCATCCTCCCTTGCGACGAGTCGCTCAAAGAGCACGGGTTACCAGGCGACCGGGAGGTCGCTGACGGCGCCCGCCACGGCTTCGCGGACGGGTTGAATCTCGTCGAGTCCCACGGCGAGTTGCAGGGTGGGGAAACGCTCGAACAGCCGGACGAACAGGTGCTGCAGCTCG
>DASTLT010000317.1:0-3197 GCA_035714625.1 Pseudonocardiaceae bacterium
GGTGGGCGTGGGGGGGCGGGGTGAGGTCGGCGCTGGTGGTGGCGACCGGGACGGAGTGGGGGCGGTCGAGGGTGCGCAGCGCGGACAGCAGGGCGCGGCGGGCGCCGGTTTCGCGGCGGGTGGTGGGGAGCCAGACGAGAACGGGGGTGGTGATGCCGGTGGTGGTGGCGAGGCTTTGGTAGCCGGGGAGTTTGCCGGCCAGGGTGGCGAGGTCTTCGGTGCCGAAGTCGAATTCGAGGAACCACTCGATCTCGCGGCCGTGTTCGCGCCATCGTCCGTAGGCGTCGGGGCGCACGATGTCGCCGAAATGCCGAGCGCAGCGGGTCTCGGACCACCAGGCGGTGAGCGCACTGGTGGCGGGAGTGTGTCGGGCGTGGGCGACGAGTGTGGTGAAGAAGCCGTTGGTGCCGATGGTGTGGGCCAGGCGCAGGGAGTAGGCCCGGCCTGCTTCGCGGTCGTGGCGGTAGCCCAGGTGAGCGAGGTCGATACCGGTTTCGTGGGCGAGGGTGGTGGCCCCGGCGATGTCGAGGATGTAGTGCATGGGTGCGCTGCCGACGGTGACGAAGGGTTGGAACCGGTCGAGGACTCGCCATCGGTAGAGCTGCAGGAGGCGCAGGTTGGCGGCCCGGAGGGAGGGCCAGGCGAGTTGGGCGATCTGGTGGCTGGTGAGCACCTTGTGTTCGAAGAGCATGCGGGCCAGCCACCGGTCGCGGGGTTGGAGCCGTGCGGCGAGCCGGGCGTGGTGTTCGGCGGTGGTCGCGGCGCGCGGGGTGGCTCGTGGGGGCAGGTGTCCTCGCAGGGTGCGTTGCGGTGTGGGGTTGGTGATCATGGGTGGTCTCCACGGGGTGGGTGGTGCACCGGGCAAGGGCACGGCGGTGCCGGCCGGGTGGTGTGAGGGCTGGGGTGCTCAGGCGGCGCGTCGTGGGTCCGCTGCGGAACGTGCGCCGCGGGCAGTCGAGTGGGGTTCGGTGACCGGGGGGCGGGTGTTGATGTGCGCGGCTTGCCGGATCTGCCGGGCGCGTCCGGGAATGGGTGGGGGCAGCTTGTCGGTCACGACGGTGAACGGTGGGGCTTGTTCACCCTCGAGCACCAGGCGGACTGCGGCGTGGAAGGCACCGAGGTGGGTCAGGTCGTGCTCGGTCAGGCGTGGGTGGGTGTGCCGGGCGAGGTGGCGGGCGTCTTGGGGGCTGGCGCTGAAGAACGCTTTGTTGCGGGCGTTGGTGGAGATGCCTTCGGCGAGTTCCTGGGGTAGCTGCCCGAGATATTGATGCGCGAGGGTGATCGAGAGCCGGTAGCCGCGGGCCTCGGCGAGCATGTCGTCTAGCGGGTAGGGCAGGTTGAGGAAGTTGTGGCACTCATCGACGTAGAGCCCGCAGTCGCGGCGGCGGTGTTGGGGGAGGCGGGCGCGGGCTGTGGCGGCGTGCCAGGTGCGGGCGACGACGAGGGAGCCGAGCAGGCGGGCGGTGTCCATGCCGAGGGCGTCGCGGGCGATCCGGACCAGGCAGATCCCTCCGTCGAGCACGGTGTCCATGTCGACAGTGGAGGCTCCACCAGCGAGGGCGGCGCGCACGAACGGTCGCAGCAGCAGGCCGCGGAGTTTGTTCATCAGCGGCGCGATGGCGTGTGCCCGGCTGGCCTCGGACAGCTCGTCGTACCAGGACCAGAAGCCGGCCAGCACGTCGTCGTGGACGTGGTCGAGTGCCCGGTGCCGGAAGGCTGGGACGGACAGCAGTGTCGGCAGGTCGGCCAGGGTGGGAGTGCCGGGTTGGGCGCGCAGGGTCAGCAGCCCGGCGCGCAGGATGTCGTCGGTGCGGGGTCCCCAGCTGGTGGCGTAGACCCGGGAGAAGATGGACACGAGGTTGTCCACCACGCGCGCGGAGTCGGTTCCGTCCAGGGGGTTGAGCACCGGGGGGCGGTGTGGGGAGCCGGCGTCGAAGAGCACGACCTTGGGCCCTGCCTCGGCGGGCAGGCGCATCAGGACGTCGGTGATGAGATCGCCCTTGGGGTCGATCACCACCAGGCCCCGGCCAGCGTGGGCGTCGGCGAGGATCATCTGCGCCATGAGCTCGGACTTCCCGGTGCCCGTGGCGCCCAGAATGTGCAGGTGGTGGCGGGCGTCGGCGACGTGTAGGCCCACCGGCCGGGGGTGTCCGGCGTCGGTGCGTCCGATCGGCTTGATGCCGTCGCCGGTGCTGGGGATCCCGGGCGGTGGTGGCACGGCCTTGCCGCCGGCGCGTTGCAGTCCGGGGATCGCCTCGTCCACGGGCAGGTGGGCAATCGCGGCGAGCTCGGCTACGGACAGCAGATCACCGGTGCCGAGTTGGCGCTGGGCCAGCGCGCGTACCGGGTCGCGCAGCCGTCGGCGACGGTAGTAGTTGTGCTCGGTGTAGGTGGCGAAGGTGCTGGCAATGCCGTGACCGCGTCCGCGCAGTCGCTGCCGGGCGGGGGTGCGCTCGGTGGTGCTGAGGTGGGTGATCGCGTAGCGGATCCGCGTCTCGTACTGGGCACCGCGTTGCTTGGCGACGATCGCTCGGTCCTGGGCTGCGGTCTGCAAGGACATCTGGTGATCCACCGTCCTGCTTGACGCTCCCCGCGGTGACGGCGCCGCGTGGGGGGTGAGGAGATCCAGCAGACGTCCGAGGAGATGGGCGGAGTGCCCGCAGCGCAGGCGCCGGGCCGCGCGTCGCGCTCTCGTGATGCGGGTCCCGGTGACGGGGCGGGCCACGATCTGGACCACCACCCGCTCGCCGGGTCCCAGGCCGGCGGGGGCGGCGAGCAGCGCGCGGATCGGATCGGCCGGGAAGTCGGTGCGGATGGGGAGGGCCTCGTTGCGGGCTAACCGCAGCTCGCCCCCGACGGCGTCGATCCTGCGGTGCCCCGGTGCCGTCCTGGGGACGGGAGGTGCTGCGGGGGTCGTGCGGGTGTGGGCACCGGGCCAGGCCGCCTCGATAGCGCGTTCCACCATCCCCGGGGGAACGACGCCCGGCACCCACAGCTGGATGCGGAGCGCCTCGGCGCAGAAGACGTATTCCCAGGCCAGATGCGGTTGCCCGGTCAGCCACCGGGCCCAGGTCGGGCGCAGCAGCCCCACCAGGTTGGACCACAGTGCCGCGGCCCCGGTGGGATCGACCGAGGGTGGGGCCAGCACGGTCACCAGCCGCGCATTGGTGGCGAGCCGAGCCTGGCAGCGGTGGTGC
>DASTLT010000318.1:0-6651 GCA_035714625.1 Pseudonocardiaceae bacterium
CGATGAGAACTCTTCTTGGCAAGCTCTCGCGAGATCAGCTCGCGTTCTTCGGCCGTCAGTGGAGCATTCTTTGTCAAGTGCAAACCGCCTATCAATCTGAATGATTATCTCACACTGTCGCGGTCACCACTTGAGACCAAGCTGTATCTGGGGTCGCAGCAGGTCAATGGAACGCAGTAACGCATTGGCGAGCACACTGTTCGGCGAGATCAGCAGCGGCGCGGAGGGTGAGCTGGGCATGATGTCACCGAGCCCTGGAGGGTTTGGGCAGGCGCAGGTTGGCGCAGATGAAATCCAGCCGGGTTACCGCTGAGTCGGGAGCCACAAACACCGGCTCGTAACCGGCGTCATAGTAGCCCTGCACGATCAGCTCGTGAACTCGTCGGATTTCCCGGTCCTTGGCCCACACGATGTCGTCGGGGTCCTCGAAAGTGTCCAACGGATCCAGGACGAAGATCATATCGTACCGGTACAACCGGCTGGCCTGTTCCAGTTGTGGGGTCGGCCCAAGACCGAAGAAGGCATCCCAGCCGTAGCCGTCGGGAATGCCACGGTTGTAGAAGCGGATACCGTGTTTGTGCGCAGTGTACTCGGCGATGAACGCCTCCAGTACCTCCAGGGAGTACTCGCGCCGGTCCTCTCGCCGCAGGTGCCGCCCCAGCCGCTCACGATGCTTGCGGTAAATTTCCCGCCCCGGTTCGGCCGCCATACACGGGATTCCCACGGCGCGGAGGGCCTCGATCAGGTTGTCCTTGCCTGAGGACGGGCCGCCGGTGATCACATATCGATGCGGATCCCCCAGCGACGCAGCCTCCAGGGCTGCTGCCAGTGGGGTACTGGTGCTGGTCAAAAAATCCACCTTCCCGTGTCGTCGGTCAACCTTCCGGTCCCGTCGGGGCGAGAAAATTGTCAATCCAAGCGTGCCCCAGCTCGGGCTCAGCCTGCAGGGCAGCGACGAACCGGTCACGATCAGCTCCTCCCGCTGCGGCGGTGCGCAACCGGGATTGCTGGTCGACTGACAACGGCGGTGTCCAGCCGGCCAAGGCGATCAGATCATGTCCGGATACCTCGCCGCGGGTGCTCGGCGGGTCGAACGCGGCGGTGTAACTGGTCACCTCCGCACTGAGCAGACCCCAGCGCCACGCCGCGGTCACTGCCTGTCGGCTCACCTGCTGGCGGTCGGCGCCGAGGCTCAGCAACCGCTCGAGGGCCAGCAGTTCGGCGCGCAGCGAGTAGATCGCCGCCCACAACCGGGACAACGCTTCCTCGTGCTCGGTCACCTCCCACGCAAACGGATCAGCCGGAACCGGCTGGCGATCCGTGCTCGGGGCCAGCCGGGGGGCGATCACCCGGGATCGGATGAACCGGTCCGCATCGGCCAGCAGAGCCCTGGCGAGCTGGTCGATCAGGCGCGGCTCCACCCGCTTGCGGAAGTGGTGCACCTCGTGACCGGCAGCACGAGCAGCCAGCTCGCGCCGCACGGTCAGGTTCTGGCCCGGCTCGGCTGGTGGCAGCCCAAACAACGCCCGGACCGCATCGGTGTACCGGGGGTCAGGGAACCGCGCCAGCAGCCCCCGCAGCACGCCGTCCAACGCGGCAGTTCGGCTCACCTCGTCATCAGGATCGACCGCCCTGGAGATCACGCCCCGCAGCCCGAGCAGGACCGGTTCGAACGCGGTCGCGGTGACCGGCAGGCCCCGTCGGAGAACTCGCGCAAGTGCGGTCGCCACCTCACTGGAGTCTGGGCACTTTCTGGGCATGGACACAGTCAACCAGAGTGCCCACAAAAAGCCCACTGGGTGAGTCAGCACGACTGCCGGAGTGAGTACGCTCGTACCTACCGGTGAGTTTCAGCCTGGGCAGGGCTCGCATTGGGGCTCGTAACAAGCGATAGTGCATCGGTGATCGACGTGTTGGTGGCCGGGGGCGGTCCGGCAGGCTGGGCAGTGGCGGCCGCGTGCGCGCGGCTCGGGCTGGACACCGAACTGGTGGATCCGGCACCGGAGCGGCCGTGGCGGGCCACCTATGGCTCCTGGCGCGGCGAGCTGCCCAACGACACCGCACCGGCGGTAGCGGCAACCGGGCTCGGTACCGCGATCGGCACGACGGGGCACCGGCTGGACTGGGAATACGTGGTGCTGGACAACACCGCGCTGCGGGACGGATTCGCCACGGCGCCGGTCCGCGTGCGGCGGGGCCGGGTGCGCCAGGCCCGTCCGGGCCGGGCCGGGGTCAGCGTGCAGATCGACTGCGGCCACCAGACCAGCAGCCAGCAGCACGCCGCCGTGGTGCTCGATGCCACCGGGGCGGTGCGGTGCCTGCTCGGCACGGCCCAGCATGGGCCAGCCGCTGAGCAGACCGCGGTCGGCGTGGTGGTCGGCGCGGCGGCGGCCCAGCCGCTGGTGCCCCCGGGCGATGCGCTGTTCATGGACTGGCGGCCCCACCACGGTGCGCCGGGATGGCCCACGTTTCTTTACGCCGTCCCGGTGGGGCCCGATCGGGTCCTGCTCGAGGAGACCTCACTGGCCCGCCGTCCCGGACTGGAGCTCGGGGTGCTCCGCCGCCGGCTCCACGCCCGGCTGGCCCACCACCGCATCACGGTGCCAACCGAGGGCGAGGAGCGGGTGCGCTTCGCGGTGGACCGCCCGTTGCCTGTGAGCACAGACCGGGGTGGACCGGTGGTGCCGTTTGGGGCGGCCAGCCCGCTGGTGCACCCCGCCACCGGCTACAGCGTCGCCACCGCACTGCGGCTCGCCCCCGAGGTGGCTGGCGCGGTGCGGGACGCACTGCAGCGCGGCGGCTCCCAGGCAGCGGGCAGGGCTGCGTGGCGCGCGGTGTGGAGTCCGGCCGCGGTGGCAGTGCACACCCTGCGTCGACGCAGCCTGGAGTCCCTGCTGCGACTACCCCCAGAACGGGTCCCGGCCTTCTTCGACGTGTTCTTCGCGTTGCCTGGGCGGCACCGCTGGGCCTACCTCACCGGTCGTGAGGACCTCCGGGGCACCGCCGCCGCGATGGGTGCGCTGTTCACCACCTCGCCGTGGTGGCTGCGCAGGTTGCTGGTTCTCGGTGGACTCGATCCCCGCGCCGGGCGCAGTAGCGAGCCCCTGTGACGCCTCCCGCATGCTGGCCGCCCTACGCTGCCGCGCCAAGGCGAGATCCGGAACCAGTGAGGTCCTCGGCCGCGCCGGCTCGGACCGAATCAAAGTGGTGCGTCAGACGGTGAACCCCAGCGCCCGCAACTGCTCCCGGCCATCCTCGGTGATCTTGTCCGGACCCCAGGGCGGCATCCAGACCCAGTTGATCCGCACGTCGTCGACCAGCCCACCACCCGGGCCACCGACGAGTGCGGCGCGGGTCTGATCCTCGATGACGTCGGTCAGCGGGCAGGCCGCCGAGGTCAGCGTCATGTCCAGAATGGCGACGTTTCCCTGGTCGACCCGGACGTCGTAGAGCAGGCCCAGGTCAACCACGTTGATACCCAACTCCGGGTCGACCACATCGCGCATGGCCTCCTCGATGTCGTCGGCAGCAGCCAGTTCACCCTCCGGCCGGTCCGCCGGTGGCGGCTCGGGCATCCCGGCCAGGCCCCGCTGCACCTCGGTCTCTTCGCTCCCACTCATCGTGCCTCCACTCGGTCACCGCTGTCCCCGACACTGTCGCCGTCCACCCGGCCCACGGCATCCTTGAACGCCATCCAGCCCAGCAGGGCACATTTGACCCGGGCCGGGTAGCGGGCCACGCCGGCAAAGGCGACCGCGTCGGCGAGTACCTCCTCATCGGGCTCCACCTGACCCCGCCCCTGCACCATCGCCACGAAGGCATCCATCGTGGACATCGACTCAGCCACGGTGCGACCGACCACGAGGTCGGTGAGCACCGACGTCGCCGCCTGGCTGATCGAGCAGCCCATGGCCTCGTAGGACACGTCGGCCACCCGGTCACCCTGCAGCACCACCCGTAGCGTCACCTCATCCCCACAGGTGGGGTTGATCTGGAACGACTCGGCGTCGAAGGGCTCGCGCAGGCCGTGCCGGTGCGGGTTGCGGTAGTGGTCCAGGATGATCTCCTGGTACATCTGCTCCAGCTTCATGCCAGCACTCCGAAGAAGCTGCGTACCTCATCCACGGCGGCCAGCAGCGCATCGACCTCGGCAGGGGTGTTGTACAGCGCGAAGGTGGCCCGCACAGTGGCGGTGATGCCGAAGCGGCGGTGCAGCGGCCAAGCGCAGTGGTGCCCGACCCGCACCGCAATCCCGCGATCATCCAGCACCTGCCCAGCGTCGTGCGCGTGCACGTCGTCGAAGACGAAGGACACCGCCCCGCCCCGCTGCTCGGTGTCCATTGGACCGATGAGCCGCACCCCCTCGATCGCCGAAAGGCCAGCGAGGGCCTGCTCGGTCAGCGCCCGCTCATGAGCGGCGACCCGGTCCATTCCCACCGCGGACAGGTAGTCCACCGCGGCACCCAGGCCGACCGCCTGGGAGGTCATCGGGACACCCGCCTCGAAGCGTTGCGGTGGTGCGGCATACGTGGAGCCCTCCATCCGGACCATCTCGATCATCGAGCCGCCGGTGAGGAACGGTGGCATCGCCTCGAGCAGCTCCCGGTGGCCGTAGAGCACGCCGATCCCGGACGGGCCGAGCATCTTGTGTCCGGAGAACACCGCGAAGTCGACGTCCAGCGCGGAGAAGTCCACCGGCGCGTGCGGCACGAACTGGCAGGAATCCAGCAGGGTCAGCGCGCCCACTTCATGGGCCCGGCTGACCAGCTCGGCGACCGGCGGGATGGTGCCCAGCACGTTGGACTGATGGGTGAAGGACACCAGTTTGGTCCGCTCGGAGAGCTGTAGCGAGCCCAGATCCAGCCGGCCAGTCTCGGTCACCCCGTACCACCGCAACACCGCGCCGGTGCGACGGCACAGTTCCTGCCAGGGCACCAGGTTGGCGTGGTGCTCCATCTCGGTGACCACGATCTCGTCTCCGGGCCTCAGGACGAAGCGCTCCGCTGGTCCGGCAACCTCGGAGTTGCTCAGCGCGTACGCGACCAGGTTGATCCCCTCGGTGGCGTTCTTGGTGAACACGACCTCACCCGGCTGGACCCCGACGAACGCGGCGATCCGGGCCCGGGCCGACTCGTAGGCGTCGGTGGCCTCCTCGGCCAACTGGTGGGCTCCCCGGTGCACCGCGGCGTTGTGCTGCTCGAGGAACGCCCGCTCGGCGTCGAGAACCTGCCGAGGCCGCTGGGAGGTGGCACCGGAGTCCAGGTATACCAACGGCCGGTCCTCCCGTACCGTGCGGGACAGGATCGGGAAGTCGGCGCGGATCTTCTCCAGCTCGCCGGCTGTCAGCGGGGTGCTCACGTCGGTAACACCTCACTCACCTCCCGGCGGCGGGTGAAACGCTCGTAGCCGCCGGTCTCCAGCACCTCGGCCAGCTCCGGCCCGCCGGACTCCACAATCCGCCCACCCGCGAAGACATGCACATGGTCAGGTGCGATATGGCGCAGGATCCGGGTGTAGTGGGTGATCAGCAGCACCCCGACGTCCCCGCTGGCGCGGTAACGGTTCACGCCTTCGGAGACCACCCGCAGCGCGTCCACGTCCAAGCCGGAGTCGGTCTCGTCCAGCACCGCGATCCTGGGCTTGAGCAGGGACAGTTGCAGGATCTCGTGGCGCTTCTTCTCGCCGCCGGAAAAGCCCTCGTTGACGCTGCGCTCGGCGAAGGAGGGATCGATGTCCAGCTCGGACATCGCCGCCTTGACCTCCTTGACCCAGGTACGCAGCTTGGGCGCCTCGCCCCGGATCGCGGTGGCGGCGCTGCGCAGGAAGTTCGTCATCGAGACGCCGGGTACCTCCACCGGATATTGCATGGCGAGGAACAGCCCGGCCCGGGCGCGCTCGTCGACCGGCATGGTGAGCACGTCCCGGCCGTCGAGCAGCACCTGCCCGGAGGTGACCTGATACTTGGGGTGTCCGGCAATCGAGTAGGCCAACGTGGACTTGCCCGATCCGTTCGGTCCCATGATCGCGTGGGTCTCCCCCGCCCGGACCGTGAGGTCGACGCCGCGCAGGATCTCCTTCGCACCGGTCTCCTCGTCGTCGGTGCGCACCGCAACGTGCAGGTCCTTGATCTCCAAAGTCGCCATCGGTGTCTTTTCTCACTCCAGCTAGCGGTTGGTGGGGGTGGTGGGATCGACGTAGACGTCGTCGCCTTCTATCGTGACGGCGTAGGTGTCCACCGGCTCCGAAGCCGGCGGGGAGGACGGCTGCCCGGTGCGCAGGTCGAAACACGAACCGTGCAGCCAGCACTCCAGGCCCCGCCGCGTGACCTCACCCTCGGACAGCGCGATCTCGGCATGGGAGCAGACGTCGGCCAGCGCGAACACCTGCTCGCCCTGGCGGACCAGTACCACCGGCATGCCGTCGACCTCGAAGCCGGCTGGCAGGTCCTCCTTGAGGTCGCTCAGGCCGCAGACCCGGGTGCCGGTCATACCCCCACGGCCTCCAGTTCTGCCTCGATCGCGGCTTCCAGCCGCTGCCGCACCTGCGGGACAGCGATCTTCTGCAGGATCTCGCCGAAGAAACCCCGCACCACCAGGCGACGGGCCTGATCGACCGGGATGCCCCGGGAAGTCAGATAGAACAACTGATCGT
>DASTLT010000319.1:0-16120 GCA_035714625.1 Pseudonocardiaceae bacterium
ATCACCTACCGCCAGCTCGACTACTGGGCGCGGACGAGCCTGGTGGTGCCCTCGATCCGGGGCGCTTCCGGCTCGGGCAGCCAGCGCCTGTACTCGTTCAAGGATGTCCTGGTGCTCAAGGTGGTCAAGCGGCTGCTGGACACCGGGGTCTCGCTGCAGAACATCCGGGTGGCGGTGGAGCACCTGCGCCGACATGGAGTACACGATCTGGCCCGGCTCACCCTGTTCAGCGATGGCACCACGGTCTACGAGTGCACCTCCCCAGAGGAAGTGGTGGACCTGCTGCAGGGTGGGCAGGGCGTGTTCGGTATCGCGGTGAGCGGGGCGATGAAGGAGATCGCCGGCTCGATCAGCCAGTTCCCCCCCGAGCGCGCCGACGGTGGCGCGGTGGCCGCCACCCCGGAGGACGAGCTCACCAAGCGCAGGCGGACTCGGCGGATCAGCTGATCTGGCTCCCGGCTAGGCTGGAGTGGTAGCCGTTGACCCCGCACGGGAGAGTTCCGGGCCGATCTCCGGTCCGGGCGCCGAAGGAGCAACTCCTCCCCGGAATCTCTCAGGCAACCAGGACCGTGCGGGTCAGGCACCTCTGGAAAGCGGTGGCTCGCACCACCCGCCGACGGGGAAAACCGGGTCCGGCAGGCACCGGTGAATCTCTCAGGCGCCCAGACCTGTCGGTACCGGCAGAGCTGAGCAAGGACAGAGGGGGAGGACCGGCTGAGCATCTGCTCGGCGGTTTTCCCCGACGTCCGGAGGCCACTGTGATGAGTTCTTCCGACCGGCGCCCGCTCGCGGAGCTGGAGCACGGCACCCCGTTCGCCGACCGGCACATCGGTCCCCGGCCAGCCGATCTGACTCGAATGCTGCACGAGATCGGGGTGGAGTCGCTTGACGAGCTCGCCAGCCGTGCCCTGCCGTCCACCCTGGCCGACCCCGATGCCGTGCCGAACCTGCCCGCCCCCGCCACCGAGCAGCAGGCGCTGGCCGAGTTGCGGGAGCGCGCCGCCCGGTGCCACCCGCGGCTGCCCATGATCGGGATGGGGTACCACGGCACCGTCACCCCCCCGGTGATCCGGCGCTCAGTGCTGGAGAACCCCGCCTGGTACACCGGCTACACCCCCTACCAGCCGGAAATCTCGCAAGGCCGGCTCGAGGCGCTGCTCAACTTCCAGACCATGGTCTGCGACCTCACCGCCCTGCCGGTAGCCGGTGCCTCCCTGCTTGATGAGGCCACTGCGGCGGCCGAGGCGATGACGCTGCTGCGCCGGTCCACCCGGGTCACCTCCAGCCGGTTCGTGGTAGACCGCGACACCCTTCCGCAGACCCTTGCCGTGCTGGCCACTCGGGCCGAGCCGCTGGGTATCGAGCTGGAGGTCGCCGACCTGTCCGCCGGCCTGCCCGAGGGGTCCTGTTACGGGGTGTTGCTGTCCTATCCGGGGGTCTCCGGTGCGGTGCGCGACCATGCGGCGCTGGTCGAGCAGGCCCACCAGCGCGGTGCCGGGGTGGTCGTGGCGGCCGACCTGCTGGCGCTGACCCTGCTCCGGCCACCGGGGGAGATCGGCGCCGACGTCGCCATCGGCTCCACCCAGCGTTTCGGTGTGCCGATGGGGTTCGGCGGTCCGCACGCCGCCTACTTGGCGGTTCGCGCCGGGCTGGAACGCCAGTTGCCCGGCCGGCTGGTGGGCGTGTCCCGGGACGCCGACGGCAACCTCGCCTACCGGCTGTCGTTGCAGACCCGAGAGCAGCACATCCGCCGGGAGAAGGCCACCAGCAACATCTGCACCGCGCAGGTCCTGCTCGCCGTGATGGCCGCGATGTACGCGGTGTACCACGGACCGCAAGGGCTGCGCGATATCGCGCGCCGGACGCACCGGATGGCCGCGGTGCTGGCCGCCGGGCTGCGCGGCGGCGGCGTCGAGGTGACGTCCGACGCCTTCTTCGACACCGTGTTCGCCACGGTGCCCGGCCGTGCTGCGCAGGTGGTGCAGGCCGCCCACGACGCCGGGGTGGACCTGCGGCTGGTCGACGCCGATCAGGTGGGGATCAGTTGCGCGGAGACCACCACCCGCGCGCACCTTCGGGTGGTGTGGGCGGCGTTCGGGCTCACCACCCCGGACCCGGACACCCTCGACGCCCAGACCCCGGACGCGCTACCCGCCGCGCTGCTGCGCAGCTCCCGTTACCTCACCCACCCCGTCTTCGCCACCCATCACAGCGAGACCGCCTTGCTGCGTTACCTGCGGATGCTCGCCGACAAGGACATCGCGCTGGACCGCAGCATGATCCCGTTGGGCTCGTGCACGATGAAGCTCAACGCCACCGCCGAGATGGAGCCGGTGAGCTGGCCGCAGTTCGCCGAGCTGCACCCGTTCGCGCCCAGGGAGGACGCCCATGGCCTGCTCGAGGTGATCAGCGACCTGGAGCGCTGGCTCGCCGAGCTGACCGGCTACGACGCGGTGAGCCTGCAGCCCAACGCGGGCAGTCAGGGTGAGCTGGCCGGCCTGCTCGCGATCCGCGCCTACCACCGCAGCCGCGGGGAGACCGGCCGGGACGTGTGCCTGATCCCGTCCAGCGCCCATGGCACCAATGCGGCATCGGCGGTGCTGGCCGGGATGCGCGTCGTAGTGGTCGGATGTGATCAGCACGGCAACGTCAACCTCGACGACCTGCGCGCGAAGCTCTCCGAGCACGGTGCTGCGCTGGCCGCCATCATGATCACTTATCCGTCCACGCACGGGGTGTACGAGCCGGGCGTCACCGAGGTGTGCGCCTTGGTGCACGACGCGGGTGGTCAGGTCTACGTGGACGGGGCCAACCTCAACGCGCTGCTCGGGTTGGCCCGCCCGGGGCGCTTCGGCGCCGATGTCAGCCACCTCAACCTGCACAAGACGTTCTGCATCCCGCACGGCGGCGGCGGACCCGGGGTGGGCCCGATCGGCGTCCGGGCGCACCTCGCCCCGTTCCTGCCCGGGCACCCGCTGACCGCACCCGATGCTGCGGTGGGCCCGGTCGCTGCGGCGCCGTGGGGTAGTGCGTCGATCCTGCCGATCTCCTGGGCCTACATCCGGATGATGGGTGGTGCCGGGTTGCGCCGGGCTACGCTCACCGCGGTGGCGGCGGCGAACTACGTGGCCCGACGCCTTGCCCCGCACTTCCCGGTGCTCTATACCGGGCAGGGCGGGCTGGTCGCCCACGAATGCATCCTGGATCTGCGGGCGATCACCAAGACCACCGGTGTCACGGTGGACGACGTCGCCAAGCGACTGGCCGACTACGGCCTGCACGCTCCCACCATGTCATTTCCGGTGCCCGGCACGCTGATGGTCGAGCCCACCGAGAGCGAGGACCTCGCCGAGCTGGACCGGCTCTGTGCCGCCATGATTGCGATCCGGAGTGAGATCGACCGGCTCGCCGAGGGGGAGTGGCCCGTCGAGGACAACCCCCTGCGCGGGGCCCCGCACACCGCCCGCTGCCTGGCCGGCAAGTGGGACCACCCGTACAGCCGGGAACTGGCCGCCTATCCCATGGGGTTTACTGCCCCCAAGGTATGGCCGGCTGTGCGGCGGATCAACCAGGCGCAGGGGGACCGCAACCTGGTGTGCTCCTGCCCTCCGCTGGAGGCGTTCAGCTCCTGACTGCAGGAGGGCGTCCAGGCTTGTGACCGGCCCTGGATCACATCACTCTCGGCCAACTCGCCGCCCAATTCAGTGTCACACTACGGTGGGCAAGGGCCGGCGGGCAGGTCTATGCTGTGACCGGTTCACGACACGCTGTCATCGACCGACGGGACATAAGGGGCCTATGCATACCGAGAACCGAGACGAAGAACTGGTGAGCTTTGCCGATACGATCGGGTTGTTCTACGAGGACCTCGGTTTGCCCCGGGCGTGGGGGCGGGTGCTGGGCTGGCTGCTGGTGTGTGAGCCAGACTACCAGTCCGCAGAGGACCTGGCCGCGGCCCTGCACGCGAGTAGGGGCAGTATCAGCATGGCTACCCGTTCACTGGTTCGTGCCGGCAGCGTGGAACGGCACACTAAACGCGGAGATCGTCGAACTTACTACCGAATCCGGCCCGGCGCCTGGATAAACGTCTTTGAACAGCACATCCAGACCACCCGAAGGCTGCGTGAGCTGGCCAGGCAGGGCTTGGCCCTGCTCAACGGCGACTCTCCCAAGCGGGGCCGGCGCCTGCAGGAGCTACAGGACTTGGCCACGTTCTACGAGCGGGAGTCCCTGGCCCTGCTCGCGGAATGGCACCGCAACGGTCAATACCTTGAAGCGCCGGACCAGAACGCTTAAGTACCCCTGTACCCGGCGAGCTGGCTAGCTGAAACTCTGCGACGAAGGAATCATCTCTCTAGCCCTTTAGGCTTATTAGACGCTGTCCTTGGGCCGATTAGACACAAGCAGCACTGAAGGGCGATGTCGGGAGCATCGCCCTTCAGGTCCTCGTACAGCCTCCTACCCTGCGGGAACTACTTGCAGACAGCCACGATGCAGACCTTGATGTCACCGGTGGTCACGGTGATCGTGGGGTTGAAGGACTTGTAGGTCTGGATCACGGTGTTCTTGATGGCATCGACTGTCACGGTCGTGTTGTTGAGGTTGTTCTCCAGCACGGTGATCTCGTTGTCGGTGAGCACCCGGTTACCCTTGATCTCGACCTTGACATCCCCCACGTTCACCTCGTTGCAGGAGACGACGTTCACGCCTACAAGCTGGTTGCAGTCGTAGTTTGCCGCGGTGGCCTGGGCTACTCCGACTCCGCCGAGCAGCAATGCTGAGAGCATTCCGAGGAGTAGTGCCATCGGAGCGAACTTCCTCATCTGGGGTCCTTTCAGATCGGGTGACTTGCCATGGTCCTGCGGCGCAGAAGTGCGCCAGCCGAGACGGTACTAGCGGGCAGTGGGAACAACAATGGAAGCGCGTGTTAACGGTATGTAAAACCGCTTTCTGTGTAGCCTTTGAGGCAGTATGCAGAATGCATTGTTGGACACTTTGCCAAAAGACAATAACCTTTATTGACAAGAAAAATTGCAAGTAATAATCGAATGTTCAGTAGTGACTGAACCTTGTGCAGTCTTGGGCAACCTGGTGCTTCGACCGGACCTATGATCTTCAGCCCAGATCCGTTGTCCTGGACGACAGCGCGTGCGGTGCGGGTGTTCGACCTGCCTGCCCGGGCGCTCACCAGCCCGCGGGCAGGGGGCGGCCCTCTGCGAACCCGGCTGCGGACTGCACCCCGATCACGGCGCGTTCGTGCAGTTCCGGCAGGGTGCGGGCACCGGCGTAGGTGCAGGCACTGCGCACCCCGGCGCAGATATGGTCGATCAGGTCCTCCACCCCGGGCCGGCTCGGATCGAGGTACATCCGAGCTTTGGAGATGCCCTCCTCGAACAGTGCCTTCCGGGCTCGGTCGAAGGTGTCGTCCTGGGCGGTGCGCGCAGCGACAGCCCGTTTGGAGGCCATCCCGTAGGACTCCTTGTAGGGGTGACCGGCCGCGTCGTGGTGCAGGTCACCGGGTGACTCATAGGTGCCTGCGAACCACGAGCCGATCATCACGTTCGATGCTCCGCCGGCCAGCGCCAGCACGACATCCCGCGGGTGACGCACGCCACCGTCGGCCCAGACCTGCCCACCGGCAGCACGGGCGGCGGCGGCGCATTCGACCACCGCGGAGAACTGTGGCCTGCCCATCCCGGTGAGCATCCGGGTGGTGCACATCGCGCCCGGCCCCACTCCCACCTTGACCACGTCGGCACCGGCCGCCAGCAGAGCCCGGGTGCCCTGGGCGGACACCACGTTGCCGGCCACCACCGGCACGCCGGGCCGCCGGGACCGGACCGCCTGCAAGGCGTCGAGCATCTTGCGCTGGTGGCCGTGGGCGGTGTCGACCACCAGCACATCGACCCCGGCGGCGAGCAGCGCCTCAGTCTTGGCCGCGACCTCAGAATTCACGCCGAGGGCTGCGGCCACCCGCAGCCGGCCGTCGCCGTCAAGGGCGGGGGAGTACAGAGCGGCGCGCAACGCACCGGTCCGGGTCAGCACGCCCACCAGCCGACCAGCGGTGTCCACCGCCAGTGCCAGTGCCTGGCGGCGGTGGTGTAGCTCCTCGAAGATCTTTCGCGGCTCGGTGTCGGCAGGCACCACCACCAGGTCGGTCTGCGCGACGTCAGCGAGTCGGGTGAAACGGTCCACTCCGATCAGCTCGGCCTCGGTGACCAGCCCCACCGGGCAGCCCTGCCCGTCGAGAATCACAGCGGCGCGGTGTGCGCGCTTGGGCAGCAGGTTGGCCGCATCGGCCACGGCGTCTTGCGGACCCAGGGTGACGGCCGTGTCCAGCACCAGATGCCGGGACTTCACCCAGGTCACGGTCTCGGCGACCACCGCCGGGTCGACGTCCTGGGGCAACACCACCAGCCCGCCCCGGCGGGCCACCGCCTCCGCCATCCGGCGTCCCGCCACGGCGGTCATATTGGCCACCACAATCGGGATCGTGCTCCCCGAGCCGTCCACCGTGGACAGATCGACATCGAACCGGGAGGCCACCTCGGAGTGGGTCGGCACGAGGAAGACGTCGTCGTAGGTGAGGTCGTGACCGGGCCGGTGGCCGTCGAGGAAACGCACCCACCGGACGCTACTCGCCGGTCGCGCTACTCGGGGGCTAAGCCGAGCGGCGCCGGGACGCCTTGCCGGACCCGGCCACGGTCTCCCCGGCTGACGAGCCCGACCGCTCTGCCTTGGCTTTTTCGACGCTGGCCCGCAGGGCCTCGACCAGGTCGGTGGCGGGGGCCTGCTGCGCCTCGACGGGCTCAGGCGCCGACGGCCGGGTCGCGCCGGGATCGGCGGCCTTGGCCGCGACCAGCCCGGCCACCGCCTCGGTGTAGCGGTCGGTGAACGAGTCCGAGTCGAAGTCGCTGGTCAGGCTCTCCACCAGGGCGTGCGCCATCTGCTGCTCCTGGGGGCGCAGCGCCACCTCGGTGGAGAGCACCTCGAACGCGGGGTCGCGAACCTCGTCGGGCCAGAGCATGGTCTGCACGATGATCACGTCGTCGCGGACCCGCAGAGCTGCCAGGCGCTCCCGCTGGCGCAGCGCGACCCGGCCGATCGCGATCCGGTCGGTGTCGCGCAGCGCCTCACGCAGCAACACGTAGGGCTTGACAGCCTGGGCGTCGGGCTCGAGGTAATAGGACCGGGCGAAGAGCACCGGGTCGATCTGCTCTGCTGGCACGAACTGCACCACGTCGATCTCGTGGCCGGTCGGGACGGCCAGCGCGTCGAGTTCGTCCTTGGCGACCACGACGAGGGTGCCGTCCGGCTGCTCGACCGCCCGATCGATCTCCTCGTACGGTACTTCCTGACCGCATATCTCACAGACCCGCCGGTACCGGATCCGGCCCCCATCGGCGCCGTGCACCTGGTGGAACTTGACGTCGTGTTCCTGGGTGGCGGTGTACAGCCGGACCGGGATGGTGACCATCCCGAACGCCACCGAGCCCTTCCATACCGAACGCATGGTCACCACTCCTCTCTCTTTCGATGTAACCCCGTGCACCGGTCGTGCGCCACCTCAACCCCGCTCGGGAACGGGCCTGCCGGGCAACCGCTACACCGCTACCGCGCTCGGCTGTGACCACCGGCATGCGTCGCCGCACACCGCAGCGGACTAGCGTCAGGTGGACGTGATGCAGCCACAGGCCCGGCCGCGCCCCGCTCCGCCGTCAGCGGGGAGCGGGGCTGGTGTGCTGCTGGCCGTCGGCGCCGTGGTCACCGTGGGTGTGCTGCCGGTGTTCCTGGTCGGCGGGCTGGCCGTGCAGATCCGGACTGAGCTGGGACTCTCGGTGAGCCTACTGGGGCTGGCCGGGTCGATGTTCTTTGCCACCAGCGCCCTGGCGGCCCGCGTGCTCGCCGCGGTGACCGAGCGAGTCGGACCCCCAGCAGCCCTGCGGCTGGCAGCGGCCGGCAGCGGAGCATGCCTGGCCGCGCTGGCCGTCGTCCCATCCACCGCCTGGCTGATCGTGGTGCTGTGCCTGGCCGGGATCCCGGCGGCGTTGAGCCAGCCCGCCGCCAACGAACTGCTCATGGTCCGGGTGCCCATCCACCGCAGGGGCTTCGCGTTCGCGGTGAAGCAGTCCGCGATCCCGGCCTCGACGCTGCTTGCCGGGCTCGCCGTCCCCACGGTCGGGTTGAGCGTGGGCTGGCGCTGGGCTTTCCTGATCGCTGGCGGGCTCGGGTTGCTGGCCGTGCCCGCCGTGCCCCGGTCACCCCGGTGGCGTCCGATCCGCAGCGCAGGACCGCCCCGCCGCTCCGCAGGATTGCTGCTGCTCGCGCTGGCCGCAGTGACCGGGCTGGGGGCAGCGGCGGCGAACGCGATGGGCACCTTCACCACGGTCAGCGCGGTCCACGTCGGTTTCGACCCGGCCACTGCCGGGCTGATGCTCGGGCTGGGATCTGCGGTAGGACTCGGAATGCGCCTGGTCGCCGGGGTGGTAGCGGACCGGGCACAACCTGATCTGCTGCGAATGGTCGCCGCCATGCTCGGCCTTGGTGCGGTCGGGTACCTGCTGCTCGCTGTGGGACACCCGGTGGCGTTCGTGTTCGGGCTTGTGCTCGGGTTCGGCGCCGGCTGGGCGTGGCCGGGGGTCTTCAACTACGCCGTCGCGGCCCGGTTCCCGGATCGGGTGGCCTCCGCGACGTCGGTGACCCAAACCGGCGTGTACATCGGCGCGGCTGGTGGACCGCTGTTGTTCGGGGTGGTGGCGGAACAGTCTCCAGCGGTGGCCTGGTTGATCTGCGCGATGCTGGCCGCGCTCGCGACCGGGGCGCTGCTCGTCGTGCTCGCGGTACAACGGAGGAGCCGCCGATGACGCCCCGCGGGTTGTTTGCCGGCCTGGCCACCCTGGATGTGGTCCAGCGGGTGGACCGGCCACCCGGTGTGAACGAGAAAATCCTCGCGCTGCGGGCGGACCTCGCCGGTGGGGGACCGGCGGCCACCGCGGCTGTCACCTTCCACGCCCTGGGCGGGTGCGGTGTGCTGCTCTCCGCGCTCGGCCCCGGCCCGGTCGGGCGGCTGGTAGCGGGGGAGCTGGCCGAGTCCGGGGTCCGGGTGGTCGACACCTGGGCGGCTGGTTCCGACGTGAGCGTCTCGGCGATTACCGTGCTGGACGGCACCGGAGAGCGGTCGGTAGTGTCACGCAACGCCGAGGACGTCGTCGCCACCGTGCCCCCCGGCCTACCCGCTCTGGTCTGCGATGCGGACGTGGTACTGGTGGACGGGCACCATCCCGAGCTGGCCGTGGCTACGGCGACGGCCGCCTGGCAGGCCGATATTCCGGTCGTGCTGGACGGTGGCAGCGCCAAGCCGGTGTACGCCGCGCTCGCGCCGCTCGCCGACGCCGCGGTGTGCTCTGCCGGGTTCACCACCGGTGGTCTCTCGGGTTTTGACGCGGTGTCCACCGCGCTGCTGGACCACGGCACTCGCCTGGTGGCGATGACCGACGGTGCCGGGCCGGTGCGCTGGCGCACCCGGGACGCCGCCGGTGCCGTCGAGGTCCCGCCGGTGGCCGCCCGCGACACCCTGGGTGCCGGTGACGTGCTGCACGGGGCGGTCGCCTTCGCGCGGGGGTGCGGGGTGGTCGATCCCGGCCGCCTCCTGCGCTTCGGCATCGCGGTGGCGGCGTTGCGGGTCCAGCATGTCGGACCGCGGCGCTGGCTGGGTGATACCCGGCTGGATGGGCTGGCTGCGGAGCATCTGCAGTGACCCGCCCCGAGTTGGTGGCCCGAGCTGGGCGTCTCGCGGAGGGCGGACACCGGCGCATCCTCGGCCTTGCCGGTGCCCCGGGCAGTGGTAAGTCGACGCTGGCGGCCGCGCTCGCCGACACGCTGGGGAAGTGCACTCAGGTGGTGGGCATGGACGGCTTCCACCTCGCCCACACCGAGCTGGTCCGGCTCGGCCGGGTGGACCGCAAGGGCGCACCGGACACGTTCGACGCCCTGGGCTTTGTCGCGCTGCTGGCCCGGCTGCGGGACAACACCGACGACGTGGTGTACGCGCCCCGCTTCGACCGCACGCTCGAGGACCCGATCGCCGGTGCCGTCCCGGTGCCCCGCGGCGTACCCCTGGTCATCGTCGAAGGCAATTACCTGCTGCTGGACGGTGCGGTCTGGGGCACGGTGCGACCGCTGCTCGACGAGTGCTGGTACCTCGATCCCGGCGAGCAGACCCGCCAGTCCTGGCTGATCACCCGGCATGAGGCCCATGGCCGCTCGCCGGCTGCGGCGCGAGCCCACGCCCTGGGCAGCGACGAGCGCAACGCCCGACTGATCGCCGGCTCACGCTCCCGCGCTGACCTCGTCATCGACCCCCTCGCCCGCTAACGCTCCGGAATTCGGGTCAACCCAGCCTCGGAGTTCAGTGAGGTGGTGGAGACAAGAAGTTGGCATGGGCGCTACTCATTCGCTTGCGGACGGCCTCGTCAGGCGCTTCGGTGGCGGCGCCGTGCTGCCACCAGACCTGGCCGGTTATGCAGTCGGTAACGAGGACGGCCATGCGAAGCCGCAGGTTGCGCAAAGACCAGCCTCGTTGACGTGAGCTATGATCTCGTACCGCATTGGCCTGTGGGTCGTCGTTGACGACGGCACGCCGCGCCCTGGCTGCGCACTCTGGCCGTCCAAGCGTCCAAGAACTCGAAGAACGCTTTCGGTGGGGACGGGTCACCCATGAAGTGACATAATGTCGATTATCGGATTGGGCAGTCGCTGGGGGAGTAGGCGGGTCAGGGCGGACAAGAGTGCTCGGTCCGACGCCCAGGCCCGTCAGGGCAGCCGGCGGACCGCTCCGGTGTGCGCAGAGGTGGCCAGCGCGGCGTAGGCGCGCAGCGCCTTGGAGACCGGACGGTCGCGATCACGCGGCTGCCACGGGCGCTCCGAGGCGTCCATCTTGGCGCGGCGCTCGGCCAGCACCGCTTCGTCGACCTGCACCTCCAACGCCCGCGACCGGACGTCGATGAGCACCGTATCGCCGTCCTCGATCAGTCCGATCACGCCACCGGCGGCCGCCTCGGGAGAGATGTGTCCGACCGAGATGCCACTCGAGCCGCCGGAGAACCGGCCATCGGTGATCAGCGCGCATTTCGCGCCGAGCCCTGCGCCCTTGATGAATGCGGTGGGATGCAGCATCTCCTGCATACCGGGCCCGCCGGCCGGGCCCTCGTAGCGCACCACGAGGACGTCACCGGGCTGGATCTGCTTGCTGAGGATAACCGACACGGCCTCCTCCTGGCTCTCGACCACCCGCGCCGGTCCCGAGAAGCACCAGAGCTCCTCGGGGATGCCCGCCATCTTGATCACCGCACCGTCTGGCGCAAGGTTGCCACGCAGCACGGCCAGCCCACCGTCGACGGTGTAGGCGTGCTCGCGGTCGCGGATGCAGCCACCCATGGCATCGGTGTCAAGGGACGACCAGCGGTTCGACGTGGAGAACGCCGCGGTGGTGCGCACCCCGCCGGGCGCGGCGTGGAACAGCTCCACGGCCTTCTCCGACGGCGCCTCCGCGCGGACGTCCCACGTGCCCAGCCACTGCTCCAGAGTGCGGGAGTGCACGGTGTGAACCTCGGTGTTCAGCATGCCCGCGCGCCACAGCTCGCCCAGGATCGCGGGGATGCCACCGGCCCGGTGCACGTCCTCCATGTGGTAGTCGGAGTTGGGCGCGACCTTGGCCAGGCACGGCACTCGGCGCGACACCCGGTCGATCGCGGGCAGGTCGAAGTCGATCTCGCCCTCCTGTGCGGCGGCCAGGACGTGCAGCACGGTGTTGGTGGACCCGCCCATGGCGACGTCGAGGGCCATCGCGTTCTCGAACGCGGCCCACGTGGCGATCGACCGCGGCAACACGGACGCGTCATCGCCCGAGTACCAGCGCGTCGCCAGGTCCATCACGGTCTGGCCCGCTTCGAGGAAGAGCGAACGGCGCGCCGCGTGCGTGGCTAGCGTCGAGCCGTTGCCGGGCAATGCGAGCCCGAGCGCCTCGGTGAGGCAGTTCATGGAGTTCGCGGTGAACATGCCGGAGCATGAGCCGCAGGTCGGGCAGGCGGAGCGTTCCACCTCGGCCAACCCGGACTCGTCAACTGCTGCCGACGCGGACGCGGAGATCGCCGTGATCAGGTCCGTCGGCGCCTGTGCGACACCCCCGACGATCACTGCCTGGCCGGCCTCCATCGGACCGCCGGACACGAACACGGTGGGGAGATTCAGCCGCATCGCGGCGTTGAGCATCCCGGGCGTGATCTTGTCGCAGTTCGAGATGCAGACCAGCGCGTCGGCGGCGTGCCCGTTGACCATGTATTCCACGGAGTCGGCGATCACCTCGCGGCTGGGCAGCGAGTAGAGCATGCCGCCGTGGCCCATCGCGATGCCGTCGTCGACGGCGATCGTGTGGAACTCTCGCGGCACCCCGCCCGCCTCGCGGATCGCCCCCGCCACGAGATCGCCCATGTCCTTGAGATGCACATGCCCTGGCACGAACTGCGTGTAGGAATTGGCGATGGCGACGATCGGCTTACCGAAGTCATCGTCGGTCATGCCGGTGGCGCGCCAGAGCGAACGAGCTCCGGCGGCGTTGCGGCCGTGGGTGGTAACGCGGGAACGCAGAGCCGGCATCGGATACTTCTCACTCTCGAGCGGGTCGGGCAGCCTGTCGCCGCTGGCGACGGCGAGTGGGGCAGATCGTGGACGCCGGGAGCGGTAGCTCGGTGGCCGTCGGTCAGCACTGTCCGGATCCGGGTACGGTCGCCCAGTCGCAGCGAGCTGATCTCGCCCCACGATACGCGCCGCCGCCGGCGATCCGGTCCACGGTCACCGCCTGCGGATCGACGAAGGTGCTCATCCGGGCGCGGGAACACGATGCTTCGGGTAAGACACCACCTATCGAGTGATCCTGTTCGGGTGTCCGCTGAGCGTGAGGATGGCGGCAGCGACGGACAACCCGATGAACTCTGCGGCGACGATGATCCCGAAGCGGCGGCCGGTCTTTCGTCCTCGACGAATGTCGTGACCGGTAGGAAGGGACATCGCCCGCCGGTACGCCACCACCGCGCAGCCGACGAGTACGAGGAAGCACAGGCCGGCGGCGGCGATCCCCAAAGCCTCGACAGTTGTCAGTACACCGACCGACAGGCCCCAACCCGTCCAGGCGAGCGCAAAGTATGCGAGCACGACAGCGCCGACCGCCCTCCCGCGCACTTCTGCACGGGAGGGTCCAACCGCTGACGGCGGTGTCGTGCTGGCAGACTGCGGGGGTTGTTCGTTAGAGTCGCGACCAAGCTAACATCAACAGGATTCAGTAAATTTTGTCACGGTAAGAGTGACGGGGACGCCGTTGTATGGTTTACCGGGTGCGGGGTCCTGCGCACAGATTTGCCAGTTGCTCCGGACGAGAACGGTACGGTCCGCGCCAGTTGCGTCCTTGAACGAGATACTCGCGTCGTTGCCTAGTGACTGTTCCGCCACTGCAACGCTTTTCCCGATCAGGTTCGGCATCGAGGCACCGGCTGGTCCGGGTTCCGCGCCGGCTTGATCGGTAGCTGGACAGCTCTCCGCCAGCTTTACGGCACCAAAATCGAGGGGTGAAGTGGTCGGCACCGGCCCTGGGGCCGGGTTTTGGAAACATACCTTCCACTCTCGGTCACTGATCTGGTGTCTTCCGCGCCCTAGCGCATCGTGAGATTTGAGCACGTCAAAGCCAGCAGCCTGTGCGGTGTCTTGAGCATTTTGAAGACCCCGGCCCACGAGGTTGGGCAAGGAGCCGATGGCAGCGCTGCCGGCACCGCTTGAGGCGGGCGCTGCGGCTGGTGCCGTTGTGACCGCGCCACTGATGGAACTAGCGGGCTGTCCACAACCAGAAACACCTGCGACGATGACAGTCGATGCAACAAGCGCAGCGGCGCGCGCAACCCATCCCTGAATCCTAGGTAGACCATACCGCAAATGCGCCGCTTTCGTGCTGCCCGCTTGAGCACACCACAACGTTGACATAAATTAAGGCCAATCTGACTAGGATAGAAAAGTCACCCGCAGCATCCGATGGTCCATCAAGATCGTTTCATCGGTTGCTGCGTAGACCCCACCAGAGGATACGCCGGGCGCATAGCCCTGCCGGTAGCCGGTGACGATGACAAGACCAAGGCAGTGGTCATGCGCGCTCCGCAGTGGCGGGCGAGGCCCGACAACCCCAGCAGTTTCGCCGACCCACGGTGATGCGCGGGGACGGCTGCTGACGCACACCCGAGTGATCTTGTCGCGACCGACCGCATCGCGTGATCAGGGCAACGCTGAGCGTGGCCGTAACGCTGAGCGTGGCCGTTTTGGAGGTTCCATTCCGATGCCGCGGATCGAGGCGTCCAGCACGGTGACAGTGTGCGCAAGCGCGAGGTACTCCCCCAGCCGCGCCGCGCTGGCCGCGATCTGCATCAGGCAGCCGGGGTTGGCGGTGACCAGCACCGACGCCCCGGTGGCGAGCACATTGCGGGCCTTGCGCTCCCCCAGCTCGGCGGCCGGCTCGGGGTGCAGCAGGTTGTAAACACCCGCCGAGCCGCAGCACAGATCGGCCTCGGCGAGCTCGGTCACCGTGAGCTCGGGAATGGCACCCAGCAGTTCCCGGGGCTGAGCCCGGATGCCTTGGGCGTGGCTGAGATGGCAGGCGTCGTGGTAGGCGATGATGAGCGGCAACGGGTGACGCGGCGCGACCGGGCCGAGCTCGACGAGCAACTCGGACACGTCGCGGGTGCGTTCGACGAACGCCTGCGCGCGGCCGGCGTACTCGGGATCGTCGCGCAGCAGGTGCGCGTAGTCCTTCATCGCCGAGCCGCAGCCGGCGGCGTTGACCACCACGTAGCCCACCGCGGCGGACTCGAAGCGCTCGATCACTGCCCGGGCGAAGGCGATTGCCTCGTCCTCGCGGCCCAGGTGCTGGGAGAGTGCCCCGCAGCAGCCCTGTCCCCGTGGGATCACCACCTCGCAGCCCTCGGCGGCGAGCACCCGCGCCGTGGCGGCGTTGACATCGGGGAAGAACGCGTCCTGCACGCAACCGGTGAGCATCCCGACCACCGCGCGTCGAGCACCGCGGGCGGGCACCCGCAGCGGGAGTCTGCGCCGCCGGGTCAACGGCGGAGTCAGCGACTCCATTACCCGCAGCGTCACAGGCAGCCGTGCCAGCAGCCCGCTGCGGCGCAGCAGCCGGTTCAGCCCGCAGCGCTGATACAGCGCGAGCGGACCGCGCAGCGCCCGCAGCCGCCGGGGGTAAGGAACCAGCCGGAAGATCACCTCACGAAGCAGCTCCTCGCGACGGGATCGGGGGTAACGGCGCTGCACCTGCGCCCGGGTGTCGGCCAGCAGCGCCCCGTACTGCACTCCGGACGGGCAGGCCGTCACGCAGGCCATACAGCCCAGGCAGGCATCGAAATGCCCGACCATCGACGCCGACAGCGGCTCCCCCTCCAGCCCGGCCTTCATCAGGTGGATCCGGCCGCGCGGCGAGTCCATCTCCTGCCCCCACAGCACATAGGTGGGGCAGGCGGGCAGGCAGAACCCGCAGTGCACGCAGTCGTCGATCAGCTCCCGCTGCGGCGGGTGATGGTCATCGAAAGCGCCAGTCATTCAGATCCCTCCCACGAATCGGCCCGGCGCCAGCCGGTGCTGCGGGTCGAACTCGTCCTTGAGTCGGCGCATCAACGCCCACGCCGGCACCGGACCCCACACGTCAAGATCAGCCTTGTGACCTGGCGGCGCGCAGCGCAGCACCGCGCTGCCTCCGTGCCGGGCCGCGATCGCGCGCAGCTCGGCCAGCTCGGCGCCTAAGCACGCACCCTCGGCGAGTCCGGCGACGAGCGTCCCGGCCCCCGCCGAGCCGCGCAACGCACCCGGTGCGCTGCCCAGCACATCGCTCAGCCCGGCGGGCTCGCAAGTGATCACTACCGCGGGCCCCTCCGCTGGGTGCGGGGGTCTGCCCCACCAGTGCGGTGGAGCGTCCGTGATCGTGGCCGGTGTCCCGGCCGCCTGGCTGAGCAGGTCCGCGACACGCCCAGCGCGGGTATCGATGCCCGCGGCCACACCCTCCATGGCGACCCCG
>DASTLT010000320.1:0-25453 GCA_035714625.1 Pseudonocardiaceae bacterium
CTGGTCGTGGCTGACCTGCCGGGCTCGGCTCAGGCGTCGCGGGTGGAGTGGAGTTGGTCCTGCCGGGACCGGATGCATCCAGTGGCCCATACGACCGGGTCATCGTGACGTGTGGCATAACCGGGCTGTCGCCGCACTGGCTGGACCAGCTCACCCCTAGCGGCCGTATCGTCGCTCCTGTCGCCCATGGCGGGGTACATCCCGTCCTGGTGGTCAGCACCGCAGAGCGCACGATATGGGGGAGTGCCGCGCTGTGGGCGGATTGCATGCCCGCCGCCGGAGCGTTTGTGCCCGGTGGAGCTGGCGGGCCATGACCCTGCCGATTACTTTTCCGCGACCGCGGTGACCCGAATTCCTGATGCCAGTCCGGCTCGCAGCATGGCCGCCTACCACGACCTGTGGTTCTTCCTTGCCACCCGCAATCCCAGGATCACCCGTGCCTACACCGGTGACGGCACCATCGATCCCACCAAGGGTGCCTGCGCACTGCATGTTCCCCCGTGCGGGGCGGCATGGGTTCAGACCGATGTCAGCATCGCGGTCGTGGGGGAGTTCATGGTGGCAGACGAGTTGCGTGCCCTCATTCACGATTGGAACGTCCTCGGCCGCCCCGCACTGACCCCCTTCACCTGCACATTCGGCCCATTCTGCAGCACACCCGCGCCGCTATGGGTACCTCGCCAGTGGGCGCTGGAGGCCGTAGGCGCTGCTACTCGCGACTGACGGGCTCGGCTCAGGCGTCGCGGGTGGCGCGTAGCTGGTCCTGCAGGGACCGGACGGCGGCCGGACGGCGGGTGGGCGGCAGCGCGGCAAGATCGGCTTCCAGCCGGCGCAGCACCAGCGCGCAGCGCCGCGAGCGGACCGTGGACAGGTGGTGCAGCGCGACCTGCGCGGCGGGCACCGCCCGCTCCAGGTCACCGGCCGCGACGTGCGCCCGGGACAACCACGCTGCGTGGAATACCGCATTACGGGCCGTGCTGGCCGGATTGATGGCGGTGCGCCCGAGGACCCTTTCGGCACTGTCCAGCAGGGGCCGACTGTCCCGGGAGGTGACCGCAATGAGGGTGAGGGCACCCTGAGCGAGCTGACTCTCCAGCGCAGCAGGCCCGAACCAGACCAGATACGGCGGTCGGGTATCCAGCGCGCCGGGCGCGTCCAGTAGGGCGCGGGCCTCATCAGCAACGGTATGGAAGCCGCGCGCATTCCCCACCGCCGCCTGAGCCAACGCGAACCGGCTCGCAGCCAGCGCACGCACTGCAGCCGGGGTGGGCCGGGCGGCGTCATGCGCGGCGTTGGCCAGCTCCACCGCGTCTCGGGCGGCACGGCCCAGATCGATGCCGTCCCCCAACCGGCCCCGGTGCACCGCAGCCTGCGTCATGCAAGCCAGCAGGTAGGCGCCGACCGAGCGATCCCCGGCAGTGTGCGTAGCGTGCAGTCCGCTGGTGAAATATCGCTGGGACCGGCCGTGCCTGCCCGCATCATGCGCGATCCATCCTGCCAGTTGTGCCAGTTGCGCCCATTCGGCGAGCAGTCGGTCGGCCACCGCGTTGCTGCTGAACCTGGCCTGCCGCTGCAGCTTGGCGACCCAACTCAGGTGGTGGTGCACGAACCGCAGGTTGTCGTCGTGTCCACCCTCGGTGTCGCCGAGGGTGCGCAGCCCAGCGGTGGTGGCGGCCACCGCGTCGACCATCGCCGAGGTGACGGTAATGCTGCGTCGTTCGTTGGCCGGCGCAGCGCAGGAACCAGTACCGGCGCCAAGATGGTCGACGTATTCCCAAGCCGGTCCGGTCAAGGTGGTCCCGCTGACGGCGAGGAAGATGCGGCGGTCCATCCCGATCGCGCCTCCGGTATGACGGAGCCAGTCGTCCAAGACCTCCACGGTACCTGCCGCGGTCCAGGGCAAGCACAGTCCATGATCAGACGGCATCCAGAACTCGGCAGGCTGCGCCCGGCCGGACCACAACTGCGCGACCGACACCTCCCGATCCAGCGCATCAGAGATCACGTGCGCCACCACGGTAGGCAGCGGGTCACGGGGCACCCGATCCTTGTTCAACCACTCCGAGGCCGTGCTGCGGGCCACAGTACCCAGCCCGAGCAGGCCGTTGACTACCTGGGCGAGGTGGCTGGGCGACCAGGCCAGCTCCGCCAGCAGCGTCCCCAGCACCTCGTTGCCCTGCTGCGCAATCCCCATGTCGACCTCCGGCGACGGTATGACCACACGTGAACCTGCACAGTAACCAGCCGGTATGTCCCTCGGTGTCCGTTCCTGCGTCGACTCCACGCCCGCAGCAGCCAGAACCGACACGGCAGCGAACCTCTTGTCCCCGGTGACCGCTCGTCCGCACATCGGGCTGCTATTCGCAGCCGAATTGCCAGTCAAAGGGTGTGTCGAGCGCAGTGGGGAGCCGAATGGCGGTCGGGGTCGACGCAATGAGCGGCCTTTCGTCCTGCGCCCAGACACCACCAGCACATGTCGTCGCTTGATTCGCCTTTCCGCCAGGGGCGGCCTCTGTTGGTCCGCGCGGTGCGCTGATGTGCTGGGCCGTGTCGCGGATGAGTCGAAGCGACACCCCAATACGGCAGGACTGGCGATGCTGGCCCCACCCTGCCCGTCGCCAGTCCTGCCATCCACCCCCGGGAGGTTGCCCGATGACGAGTCTGATCTCTCAAGAACTGGGCCAGATGCTCGCCCTGCGCCGGGTGCATCGGGGTCACGTCATCCTCAGCGGTCGTGACCTGTTTCTCGACCACGGCCGTCCAGTGCCGAGCTACCTCCGCCCTTTCCTGCATGAGCTGATTGACGACGGGCACCTGCGTCTCGGTGCACAACGCGCGGAGTGCGATCAATGGCCGGTGCTGATGACTGCGACCGGAGTGCAGCTACAGGCGAGCCTGGAGAATCCCGAGGGCAGGCTGACCGGGGAAGCGGATGCAGCACAATAGGACGGCTTCGCCGAGGCCCCCTGTGGGGTGGGTGTACTTACCCGAGGGTTATACGATCCGCTGGCAGCGCGGGGACAGCACGGCCGTTATCTTCTTGGGCAGGCACATGGATACCTACCCGGACGAGCCCGCGAAGGTGGCGGTGCTGGCGACCATGCCGGTGTCGCCGACCGGGTGGACCGATCTGGCTGAGGTCCGCCTTGTCGGGCGGCGGTGGTTGCGGCAGCGGTGAGTGGTGTGCGGGCTACCGGCATACCAGAGCGGCTACCGTGCGGTGGACCTGCTGCTCGCTGGCACCATCCCGGATCAGCGTCCGGCACCGGTTCAACAGCCGGGGGGAATGGAAGGCCAGCGCGGCGACCAAGGTGCCGTCGGCGAAATAACCTGCCAGAGTTCCCTTGATGGTGCCAGGATCGTGCAGCACTTCCACCGCGGTGGCCACGTCGGGGCGGCCCACCAGTTGCAGCTTGAGCCCGTACTGGTCGGACCAGAAGTACGGCACCGCGTCGGCCCGCAGGGTGATCTCGGCGCCCGCGATCCGCTGGGCGACCACCATGGCCTGCTCAGTGGCCGAGGTCCAGTGCTCGATCCGGGGGCGGTCCCCGACGGTGGGATGCGGCCACGCCGCGATGTCGCCGACCGCGTAAACGTTGCCGGTGCCTGCCACCAGTCCGGTGGCGTCGCAGGCCAGCCCGTTGGCGGCGGGCACCCCCAGCCCGGCGAGCCACCCACTGTCGACCACGGTCCCCACGCCGACCACTGCGGCGTCGGCCCGCACGAGGGTCCCGTCGGCCAGCTTGGCCGCGACCCCACCGCCGGTGTCCGCGCTGGGATTGAGGCACTCCGCCAACCGGACCCCGGTGCGGACCGTCACCCCGTGATCGCTCTGCAGCCGGGCGCACAACGCGCCCATCTGCTCGCCGAGGACCCGGGCGAACGGCACCGGCAGCGCCTCGAGCATGGTCACCTCCAAGCCGGCGGCGCGGGCCGTGGCGGCCACCTCGGCGCCGATGAAGCCAGCCCCGATCACCAGCAACGAGCGGGCTGCCGACATCGAGTCCCGCAGGGTCCGACAATCCTCCAGGGTGCGCAGCACGTGCCAGCGCGGGTGGTCGGGCTGTCCGGGCAGCCGCCGGGGCCGTACTCCGGTGGCCACGACCAGCGTGTCGTAACGCAGCCGGATGCCGTCGGCGAGGTCAACCGCCGTGGCGTCGACCCCGACCGCGGCCTGACCGAGATGCAGCCCGACATCCAGGTCACGAAGGTCACCGCGATGCAGCCTCGCCCGCTCCTCGGGCCACTGGCCGGCGAGGATCTCCTTGGACAGCGGTGGCCGGTCGTAGGGCTCGTGCGGTTCGTCTCCGACCAGGCTGATCCGGCCCGCGAAACCCGCTGTCCGCAACGACTCGACGGTACGCAGGCCGCCCAGCCCGGCGCCGACGACCACCACGTGGCTCATCCACTCCTCCTCGGTCAGGGCTCAACTCGGTCCCGGCTCACCTCGGTTCCAGTGTTCACCGCGCAGCTCATGACGCAGCCGGGCCAGCGTCCGGGACAACAGGCGGGAGACGTGCATCTGGGACAGCCCGACCTGCTGCGCGATCTGGCTCTGCGGCAGACCGGCGAAGAACCGCAGCTTGAGGATGGTGCGCTCGCGTTCGGGCAGCCGGCCCAGCAAGGGAGCCAAGGTGGTGCGGTATTCCACCCGGTCGAGCTCGGCGTCGGCCACCCCCACGACATCCTCCAACGACGCACCAGGGCGGTCGGCGTCGAGCAGGCTGTCCAGTGAGCTGCTCCGGTACGCGCCTGCTGCCTCCAACCCCTCCAGCACCTGCTCTCTGGGCAGGTCGAGGTGCTCGGCAAGCTCAGTGGCCGTCGGCGCCCGGCCATGCCGCTGGGACAGCTCCGATATCGCGGACCCGAGCCTCACGTGCAGGTCCTTGAGCCGGCGGGGTACGCGCACCGCCCAGGCATGGTCCCGGAAATGCCGGCGCACCTCACCGGTGATCGTGGGGATCGCGAAGGACAGGAAGTCGCTGCCCCGGCCGGGTTCAAAGCGGTCCACCGCATTGATCAGCCCCACGGTCGCGACCTGGTCGAGATCGTCCTGAGGCTCGCCCCGGTGGCTGAACCGGCGGGCGATGTTGCGTGCCAGTGGCAGGTGCGCGGCGACCAGCCGCTCGCGCAGCACAGCCCGCTTCGGGTGGTTCGGGTCCAGCTCCGCCAGCTCGGAGAACAGCGGAGTGAGATGCTGGTAGTCGGTAGCCTCCGTCGCGGACCCGGTCTCGGATTGCTCGATGGGCCTCAAGGACGCTCCGTCAGCGTCGGGTCCGGTCGCCGTTTGCACAGCGAGATTCCCAGCAGCGGAGGGTCGGACTCGGGTTGCGCAATCACCCGGACCTCATCGACCAGGGTGCAGAGCACCCGCCAGCCGAAGGTGTCCTGCCGCAGCCTGGCTCCCGCCCGTGCCGGCACCGACAAGGTGACTTCCATCTGCCCCGGGTCGAGGGAGAAGACACAGGTCAGCACGGCGTCCGGGGCCGCGACCAAGACCAGCTCGGAGGCCGCTTCGTCGACGGCCAGTCGCAGGTCGGCCACGGTGTCGAGATCGAAGTCCACCCGTGCGGCGAGGTCGGCGGCCACGACACGCAACGGCGGCAGGTCGGCCGCGCTGGCTCTGACTTGCACCAGAACGCTTCTGTGGTCGGGTGCCTCGCCGGCTGCCTGTTCTCCGGGTCCGCCCACTGCCACGGCACCTCCGCTCCGACCACAGATCTGAACGAAGCGATCCTGCCTGGCGGGCGGGCCGAACGCACCCCACCCGGGGCAGAGACTTCCTGAGAAGTTGCGCGACCGAGCCACCCCCGGTTGCCTGCTGACATATTCCACTGACCGCGGGGTACGGCCCCGGACGGGAGGACACTCCATGATGGGCCGGCCCTGGCTCACCTGTGGTGAGGGCACCGGGCCTCCAGGACTACGGCTGGAGGTGCGTGGTGACCCCACGCAACTCCTGCCGCTGCGTCGAGCACTCCGTGCCTGGTTGCAGAGCACCGGGGCCAGCGCAGACGACGTCACGGCGATACAGATCGCGGCGGGGGAGGCCGCCGCGAACGCGGTGGAACACGGCTACCTCGGTGTTGAGCCCGGGCCGGTCTGGCTGAGCGCCGACCTGGAGCCCGGGAACGTGATCAAAGTGGAGGTTGGGGATGCTGGTCGCTGGCGCCCGCAGCGCCACCACCGCAGCAACGGCCGCGGCCGTGGCCTGCTGCTGATGCGCGAGTGCGTGGACGAGGTGAGTCTCTCCCGCTCACCCCGGGGCACCACCGTGGTGCTGCGGCTGCGATTGGGTGTGGACCACCCCTAGCTGGCCAGGGGCTGGCACCGGCCGGTCCACAGTTCGCGGCGCTCCTCCTCGGTCAGACCGCCCCAGACCCCGTACGGCTCCCGTGCTGCCAGCGCGTGGCGACGGCAGCGCTCCAGAACCGGGCACTGCAGGCAGATGGCCTTCGCCTTGTCAGCACGCCGGGCTCGCGCCGAACCCCGTTCCCCGTCAGGATGGAAGAAGACGCTGCTGTTCAGCCCCTGGCAGGCTCCCTGAAGTTGCCATTCCCACTCGTGTGCTATCGGCTTGGGGAGTCGTCGGGTGTCAGTCATCTCCTGCTCCGTCCTCAGATGGTCGGTCCCCGACAGGGCCGATCAGCCGGGGAGTACCCATTCGGTGCACTGGGCAAACCTTCCGGTGTGTCGGGCTCTGGTGTCCGGTGTGTCGGGCTCTGGTGCCTGGCCTGGACCCGGACGGGCGATGGCAGGGCAGGGCGACCGCCAGGGCCGATCACCGTGGGGCATACTGGGTGAGAGGCTGGCACTGATTCGGTGCGGCCTGGGTCGAGTGCGACAGCGTCGTCAAGGGCGCAGGAGGTTCTCCGCGGTCCGCTGCGGGTGGCCACGCATCAGCGGCCATCACCCCCTCAGAGGAGAGGATTACCTCCGCGTGCCGTCATCCCACGCTGCCCCCGACCGTTCGCCGGACCGCTCGCCGCGCAGCTTCCGAGACCTCGGGGTGCGCCCGGAACTGGCTACCGTGCTGGCCGGGCAGGGCGTCACCAGGCCATTCCCCATTCAGGCCGCGACGTTGCCCGACGCGCTAGCCGGCCGGGACCTGCTCGGTCGCGGCCGCACCGGCAGCGGCAAGACACTGGCCTTCACGATCCCAACGGTCAGTGCGCTGGGTCACTCGGGGCGGGGCCGCGTCCCGGGACGTCCCCGTGCCTTGGTGCTGGTGCCCACCAGGGAGCTGGCCGCTCAGGTTGCGGACACCTTCGCGCCGCTGGCCGCCGCACTCGGCCAGCGGATCACCACCGTCTTCGGCGGGGTTGGGCAGGGCAGGCAGGTGTCTGCGCTGCGCGGCGGGATCGACGTGCTGATCGCCTGCCCCGGCCGTCTGGAGGACCTGATCGGCCAGGGTCACGTGCACCTCGGAGCGGTGGAGGTCACCGTGCTCGACGAGGCCGACCATATGGCTGACCTGGGATTCCTGCCGGTCGTGCGCCGGTTGCTGGATCGCACACCGGCCGGAACCCAGCGGCTGCTGTTCTCCGCCACCTTGGACGGTGATGTGGACGTGCTGGTTCGCCGGTACCTGACCGATCCGGTGGTGCACTCGGTTGATCCACCGGTGGCGCCGGTGGGCACGATGGACCACCACGTGTTCACCGTCGAGCCCGCCGACAAGCCAGCGGTGATCCGCGAGCTGGCCTCCGGCCAGGGGCGCAGCCTGCTGTTCACCCGCACCAAGCATGCCGCGAAGAAACTCGCCAGGCAGCTCAACGTCGCCGGAGTGGCCGCCGTGGAGCTGCACGGGGATCTCTCCCAGAATGCCAGGGAGCGCAACCTGGCTGCGTTCAGTGCCGGCAGCGCACGGGTGCTGGTGGCTACCGACCTTGCCGCCCGCGGGATTCACGTTGCCGACGTCGGCCTGGTGGTGCACGTGGATCCACCTGCTGAGCACAAGGCGTACCTGCACCGCTCCGGGCGCACCGCCCGCGCGGGCGCAGCGGGCATCGTGGTCACCCTGTCCACCCCGGCCCAGTCCGGCGACGTGCGGGCGCTGGCCCATAAGGCCGGCATCAGGCCGCTGACCACGCCCGTGCGCCCCGGCGCACCGCAGATCAGCACGCTGACCGGGCCGGCAGCGCGGCGCGCACCCCGTCGGCCGACTCGCCGCGGCGCGGCCCGGCGCTCGGCCCCGCGGGCCGCCTGAGCTGGTGCCGATGGCGGTCGGGACCGGGACGGGACAGAATCCGGGGCGCGGGTTACCGGGACGAGAGGAGAGAGCCGATGCTGGCAGACGACGCTCAGAGGATCGCCGCCGCGATCGAGGAACACCTCAATGCCGGAGCCGGAGCCGGCACCGGCCAGGCAGTCACGGCCACGGTCAAGTCTGAGAGCATGAGCCCCAAGACGGTGCCGGCCGGGGCGGGGCGGCCGACCTTCGTGCGCTACTACATCGATATCGCGGATGCCACCCGGAAGGCGACCCTGCACCTGAGCCAGGCAGCGGAGTTGCTCGACCAACTGACGCCGGACTGGGAGCCGGACCGGCTCTTCGCAGCAATCCGGGCGTTGGAAGTGCCCGTCGAGAACGTGGATCAGCCTGCGGACTGATGCGTCGCCATCGTCCTCAGTCGGAATCGGACGGGGAGACGCGGACCCGGGCCGCCCGGCGGCCGTCCATCTCCAGCACGGTGAACTGGTGGCCCAGCGTCTCCGCGCTGTCCCCGACCTGAGGGGTGTGGCCGAGCTGGCTGACGACGAATCCGGCGAGGGTGTTGTAGTGCCCTTCCGGGAGCTCGATGCCGATCAGCTCCTTGACGTCGTCGCGGTGCAGCAGCCCGTCCAGCTCCATGCTGCCGTCCTGGAAGCGGCGGCTGGGCCGGTCGCGGGGGTCGTACTCGTCCTCGATCTCGCCGACGAGTTCCTCGATGAGGTCTTCCAGGGTCACGATGCCGTCGGTGCCCCCGTACTCGTCGATGACGATCGCCAGGTGGCCCCGACGGCGCATCTGGGACAGTGCTTGGACCAGCGGCAGGCTGCCGGGTAGCACGGGCGCCTCCCGGGCGACGTCAGCGACGGTCTTCGGGCCGCCCTGGCCCCGGCTGCGGCGATGGGCAGCGGTGAACACCTCCCGGATGTGGACCACACCGAAGATGTCGTCGGGGGAGTCGCCGATGACCGGATAGCGGGAATGGGGCCGATCGGCGACGTGGTCGGTGGCCTCGTCGAGCGGCATCGAGCCGGGCAGGAAATCGACCTCGGTGCGGGGGATCATCACCTCCCGCAGCACCCGGTCGGTAGCGGTGAACACGTCGGTGAGCACGCGCCGTTCCTCGGGAGTGAGTTCTTCGTGGCCGCCGACCAGATCGCGCAGCTCCTCCTCGCTGACCTCGTCAGCCTTGTCGTCGGGGTTGATACCCAGCAGGCGCACCACGGCGTTGGTCGAGACCGAGAGCAGCCAGATGAGCGGGCGGAACACCCGGGCGATCCGGTCCAGTACCGGCCCCACGAGCAGGGCCACCGTCTCGGCACGCTGCATCGCCAGCCGTTTGGGGACCAGTTCGCCGAGCACGAGCGAGACGTAGGACACCACGAGGGTGACCGCCACCAGTGCCCCGGTGGCCGCGAGCCCCTCGGACAGACCCCAGCGGACCATGACTTCCCGCAGCTCCACTGCCAGGGTCGCGCCGCCGTAGCTGGCGGCGAAGAATCCGGCGAAGGTGACGCCGATCTGCACCGCGGACAGGAACCGGCTCGGGTCCTCGCGCAGCCGGGCCACCGCCCGGCCCCGCTTGCCCTGCTCGGCGAGCCGGCGGACCTGGGCGTCGCGCAGCGAGACCAGGGCGATCTCGGAGGCGGCGAAGTATCCGCCGATCAGCACGAACAGCAGGACCAAGAACGAGTTGAGGAGCCAGCTCTCCATGACCGTCATGGTTCCCTGAACCGGTCCGCGAGTTCCAGTGCGGGTGCGGATGCGCTCGCGCCCAGCCAGCCAGCCCGAGGTCCGGCAGGATGAACCCGGCGGGCGGTCCGTGGTGATGACGACAGGAGGTTGGAGTGCTGGAGGTCAGCGCGGCCGGGTGGGCCGTGACGATCGGTCTGATTATCGGCCTGCTTGCGCTGGATCTGGTGCTGGCAGCGCTGCGACCGCACCGGGTCGGGTTCGGCGAGGCGGTGGCCTGGTCAGTCTTCTACATCGGGGTGGCGATCGCCTTCGGTGTGGTGTTCGCCATGCTGGCGGGCTGGGGCTTCGGCACCGAGTACTTCGCTGGATACCTCGTCGAGAAGAGCCTCTCGGTTGACAACCTGTTCGTCTTCGTCATCATCATGACCACCTTCGTGGTGCCCGAGGAGCATCAGCACAAGGTGCTCACCTTCGGGATCATCCTCGCCCTGATCATGCGGGTGATCTTCATCGTGCTCGGCGCCACCCTGCTCAAGCTGTTCACGTTCATGTTCCTGGTGTTCGGGTTGCTGCTCATCGGGACTGCGGTGCAGCTCTACCGGCACCGCAATGAGGACCCCGACATCGAGGACAACGGGCTGGTCCGGCTCACCCGCCGGGCACTGCCGGTGACCTCGGACTACCATGGCGGGCGGCTGAGCACCAAGATCGACGGTCGGCGCACGCTGACCCCGCTGTTCATCGTGCTCATCGCGATCGGGAGCACCGACCTGCTCTTCGCGCTGGACTCGATTCCCGCCGTGTTCGGCGTCACCCACGAGCCCTACATCGTCTTCGTCGCCAACGCCTTCGCCCTGCTCGGCCTGCGGGCGCTGTTCTTCCTGGTCAAGGGGCTGCTCGACCGGCTGGTGTACCTGTCCACCGGGCTCGCGCTCATTCTTGGATTCATCGGCGTCAAGCTGATGCTGCACTGGGCGCACGGGTGGAGCCCCCAGGTGCCGGAGATCCCGACCAGCGTCAGCCTGGTGGTCATCACCGTGGTCCTGGCCATCACCACCGTGACCAGCCTGATCAAGTTCCGGCGCGACCCCACGGCGCGGGCCCACGCCGGGCGGGTGCGCTCGCGCCGGCCTGCGGAGGCCGGCAGCGATCGCCCGCAGTGAGCCAGCACGCGGGCCCGTGAGGACGGGGGGCGCGCTGCTCAGGCTGGTGGCTGGTCGACCCGGCCCAGTGTCGGGTCCACCGGCTGCTGCCGCGGGTCGGCGCCCCGAACGGGATCCACCGGGGTGCGCTCGTCGCGCTGAGGTTCGCGTGGTACCTCGCCACGCCACGAGCCGGTCGCGGTGTTGCGTGTCTCGATGAACTTCTTGAAGTTCTCCAGATCACCCTGGATGCGCCGCTCGATGGCGCCGAACAGGTCGCCCACCGTCTCGGCGAACCCCTCGGGTTGATAATGCATCTGCAACGTCACCCGGGTGGTGTTGTCGTCCAACCGGTGGAAAGTGACCACACCCGCCTGGTGCACGCCGTCCACCGTTTGCCACGCGATCCGTTGGTCCGGATGCTGCTCGGTGATCTCGGCCTCGAACTCGCGACGCACCCCACCGATGCTGGTATGCCAGTGGGTCTTGGTGTCGGTGATCTGGTCGACGCGCTCCACGCCCTGCATGAAGTGCGGGAAGCTCTCAAACTGGGTCCATTGGTTATAAGCGATGCTCACCGGAACGGCGACATCCACGCTCTGCACTGTCGTAGTCATGGAACCGGGCTACCCACCCCCCGGCGACCCAAACCAGGGAATCATCCTGTCCGCCATTCGGAGTCAAATCGTGCTTTTTGCGGCTCAGGATCCGCTATCCGGAGCCGGAGCACAGGCCTCCGGCTAACCGCGGCTGAAGGACTCGAGCAGGGCGGGGTTGCGCAGGCAGCGGGCCGCCCCCTCGGCCACGCAGGTTAGCGGCTGCTCGGCCCGCTTCACCGAGAAGCCGAATGCCTTCTCCAGCAACTGGTCGAAACCACGGGTCAGGGAGCTGCCACCGAACAGCAGCACCCCGGCCGACATCACGTCGCCAATCCCCTGGGCCGGCAGGTCATCCAGGCAGGAGGCCAAGTCATGGATGATCGCGTCGGCTACCGGTTGGAGGGATTCGGTCACCTCAGCGACCGGCACGGTGGCCAGCCGGGGCCGTCCGGTGGCCGCATCCCGGCCCTCCACCAGCAGGGACGGACCGTCCTCGGTAGCCGCGTGAACCTTGATCTGTTCGGCGGCGAGCTCGCCCACCACCAACTGGTGCTGTTCGCGGAGATAGCGGTACACCGCGAGGGTCATCTCATCCCCGGCGGTGCGGCTGGATCGATAGGTGACCACCCCGCCGAAGCACAAGGTGGCCACCTCGGCCGTGCCGCCCCCGATGTCGACCACCATCTGCATCCGGCGCTCCAGCGGATCGAGCCCGCAGCCCACCGCTCCGGCGATCGGCGCGGGGATGGCGGTCGCCTTGCCGATACCGGCCTCGTCAGCGGCCTCGAGCAGGGCGCGACACTCCAGCGCGGTGACCCCTACCGGTACCGTGATGACCGCTCTGAGCCGCCTGCGTCGCCATGGGTGGGGGGCGATCCGGCGCAACACCACCCGCAGATACGCTCGGGCGCTCTCCAGGTCGGTGACCACCCCGTCGCGCAAGGGCCGGGACGTGGTGAGGCCCAGCGGGGTCCGGCCCACCAGGTCGGCGGCGTCTCGTCCCGCTGCCACTACCTGGGGCTGCCGCGCCCCGGCACGTACCAGGAGCACCGATGGCTCGTCGAGCAGGATTCCCTCCTGGGGATGGCACACCACGGTGTTCGTCGTCCCGAGGTCGATACCAAGCTCGCGCACTACTCCCGCCCCCTTCATGGACCGATGGTCCCCTTCGGCGATCCTGGAGCGCACCCGCCGCGCCGTCCACAGAACGCGCCGTCCACAGAAATAGCCGAGCGTGCCCGAACCCCGAGATCGGGTGACCGCGACGCTGCCAGCTCGTGGTTCACCCTGGCCCGGGCATAATGGTATCTTGACGAGATTGTCTCGGCTAGCGCAATGACTTCACCCTGACAGCCCAACTTGCGATTCTCCGACCCAGCCATACCGCCCCGGGCCGACCAGGTTCGTGGCCGCCGGTACCTGTCTTATTGCTACCGTTCGAATACCGGCAGTCGCCGGGGTACCGGCGACTATCCGTCACCCGCCAATCACGCATCCGTCGGTGTTCGCAAGAGCGCTGCCCGCGCCGGGGCAACATGGTCCTTCGAGCCGTATGTGCAGGCATTTGGCCGATTTCGATTTGGGCTGCGGGGATGGATGCTGGCCTCCCCGGACACACTCGTGGGTGACGGTCCGATGGGGGATGAGGACGTCATGGCGTGTAGGGGCACGGAGGCGGGGATGGCACAACTCGATCTTGCTTGGCCAAGCCACCCGGGGGACGGCTCACCCGAGCCGCAGCCGTCCCCCGCGGGTCTGAGTCTGATCATGCCGGGGGTCAGGTCGATCTGGCTGGGTCAGGATCCGGGCGGTGCCCTTGGGACGGCGCGGCGGCTGGCCGAGCTGCCCGATCCGGCCGACGTGCCCGACCCGGCAGCCGAGGCGGCCACCCTGACCGAGCGCGCCAGCGCGCTGGCGTCGTTGCGGACCCCGACGTTGGTCCCCGTGCTCGGCGTGCAGCTCGTGGACCGGACGCTCTGGCTGGTCTCGGAGGCGGATCATGACCTGGGGCTGGGCCGGTTGCTCGAGCTCACCAGGCTCACTCCGACGCAGGCGCTCGTCGTCGGCTGCGCCGTGGCGTGCGGCGTGTGGGCCCTGCACGACGCCGGGTACGCACACGGCGACGTGTCCGCGGCCGAGGTGCGCGTGGGTGGCGATGGTCAGGTGCGGCTGGACGGATGGGCGGCGGGTGTCCTGCTGGGGTCGGCCGAACCGCTGGACGGGCGGCAGCGGACCGACCTTGCCGCGCTGGGCGGGCTGCTGTCCACCCTGGCGGGAGCGGCGCGCAGCTCGGTGCCGGCCACCGAAGAGAGCGCGCTGACGCTGCTCGCCGCACTGGACACGGCCGCCGGTTATGCGGCCCTGCCTGGCACGGGTGCCGAGTTGGTGACGGGACCACTGCAGGCCGCCTGCGGACCGGCCCAGGACGCTGCCGGCAGGTCGGAGCTCGCCGCACTCGTGGCGGCCATCACCGGGAACGGCCGGGCATCCGGCTGGCGCCTGCCACCTACCGACGCTGCGCCGGCTACTTCGTCGGCGCGCTCAGCGTCGTCGCCGTCCCAGGACCTGTCCGGTGAGTCGTGGGTGGCTCGTCTCGGCACCGGGCTGCGCAGCGGATGGCAGCGGGCATGGACCTGGGTGGTGGCGCTGGTGGTGCTCGTGGGGGTGGTCTCCTTGGAGTTCGTCCTGCTGCACGACCGGCTGACCCAGGATGTGCAGCTTCTGCTGGGTGGCCAGCCGGGCACCGGTTCCCGGTCCGGGCCGACGTCCGTGGCCCTGCCCCCAGTCCCCGCCCCGGCCCCGGTGAGCGCCGGGCCCGTCAACGGTGTCGACCTGCGCGCGCTGGAGCCGTGCACGCCGGGCGCGGCCTGCATGGTCCGGGTCCTGGTCCGGCTGCAGCCCCAACCGCAGCCGCAGGCGGTGGCGTAGACCTTCCAGGTGGCCGACCGCTGCACGGGAAGCCAGCGCAACGCGGCGGGTGAGGTCGTCTCGGTGGCCCCTGGCAGCGATCAGGCCCAGGCCGTGAGCCTGGTCGCGCTGCCGCTGGGTCGGGCTCTGGCGCTGACCGCGGTGACCAGCGAGCCGGCCGGTGCCGCCAGCCGGCCCCTGCTGGTGCCCACCGGTCCAGGCACGTGTTGAACGGCGGGCAGGTGTTGTACGCAGTGGTCGAGGAAGGTAGCGGCCGGGAAAGGGGGACAGGATGTTGACCCTGGAGCAGGGTGCAGGTGACCTCCGGAGCAGTCCGCGACGGTGCTGGCGCCATTACTGCGGGGCTGTCTTCGACCTACTCGCCGTCGTGGCGGTCGTGGTGCTGGTCGGCCTTGGCGTGCTCAACCTGTATGCGGTGGGCGCACCGGACCTCGCCATCCGTCAACTGATCGCCGCTGTCGCCGGTCTCGTGGTGCTCGCGATGTTGTGGAACTGGCGTGGCCGGCTGCTGACCATCCTCGGCTGGGTCTGTTATGGCATCGCCGTGTTCTTCCTGCTCGCGGTGATGGTGATCGGCGTCGAGGCGGGTGGGGCGACGCGCTGGCTGGCCATCGGGTCGTTCACCTTTCAGCCCTCCGAGCTGGCCAAGATCGGGTTGCTGCTGGTCCTCGCCACCGTGCTCGGCTCGGGGCTGCCGCCCTGGCGGCGCTTCGCCGTGGCGCTGGCGCTGGCGCCGGTGCCGATCGTGCTCGTCGCGCTCCAGCCGGACCTGAGCACGGCCACCCTGCTCATCACGTTGTCCGCGGCCATGCTGATCCTGGCCCGGCTGCCCGGCAGGTTCCTGCTGCCCGTCTTCGGCGCCGCAGTCGTGATCGCCCCGTTGGCCATCCGGCTGCTGCGGCCCTACCAGCTCCACCGGGTGCACGCCTTTCTCGCCGGTCCCGGGTCGGAGTCGGGATGGGCGGAGCTGCAGGCGTACATCGCGCTGGCCCGCGGTGGCTGGTTCGGCATTGCGGGGGACCCGATGCACGAGCTGTATGCGGAGTATCTGCCTGAGGGGCATACCGATCTTGCGCTGGTCAGCGTGGTCGAGCACTGGGGGCTGGTCGCTGGGATTGCCGCGGTGCTGGCCGCGGTGGTCCTGGTGTGGCGGCTGGCGATGGCGTCTCGGGTGGCGCGAACCCGGCAGGCGGCGCTGGTTGCCGCCGGGCTGGCGGTGCTGCTCGGCGTCGAAGTGGTGATCTCGGTGGGGGGAAATCTGGGACTGCTGCCACTGGCCGGCGTGCCGTTCCCGTTGCTCAGTTTCGGGGGCACTGCCGCGGTGGTGCACCTGGCCGCGTTCGGCATCGTGCTGGGCATCCGGCGGGACGGGGCGGCCCGCCGGCTCTGGACCCCACCCCGCTGGCGCAACCCGAGGCCGCGGCTGGTCCGCGTCGGCGCCGTCGGGGTCACCGCCGTGCTGCTCGGCTTTGCGTCCTTCGGCTGGGATTTGCTGGCGGCCAAGGGCGAGTCACTCCGCGCCCTCGGCCTGGACCAGGTAACCCGCTGCATCCCCCTCCCAGCCCCCCGGGGGGCTGTCACCGACCGGCACGGGGTCCCGTTGAGCACCAACGTCAGCACTGCCCGGGTCGTCGTGGTTCCGCACCTGGTGCGCCACCACCCCGACGTCCTCGCCCGGCTCGCCGAGCTGACCGGGCAACCCGCCGCGACCCTGAGCGCCGCGGTTGCCGCTGCTCGGGCCACCGACGTGTCGGTCCCCGTGGCCGACCTGCCGGTCGCGGCCGGGGCGCGGGTCGCTGCCGTCGGGATACCCGGGGTGGTGGTCGTGCCCCAGCAGCGCCGCTCCTACCCCACCGGACCGCTGCTCGCCCCGACGCTCGGTTTCGTCGGGGTGGCCACCCCGGCTGAGGTGGCGCGCTGGCCCGGCCTGCGGTCGGGCGAGCTGGTGGGCCGCGCCGGCATCGAAGCGCAGTACGACGCGGTGCTGCGCGGGGTGGACGGCGAGCAGTGCGTGTATGTCGATCCGGCCGGTGTCCCGGTGGCGATGAGCTACCGGCAGGATCCAGTCCCAGGGGCGAACCTGTCGCTGTCGATCGACCTCGGGTTGCAGCAGCAACTCGCCACCGCCTTGCAGGCAGGCGCGGGCGGGCAGCGGGTGGCTGCAGCGGTCGCCATGGATCCGAGAAACGGGCAGATCCTGGCGCTATCCAGCCAGCCGTCCTACGACAACAACATCTACGGCCCCCCGGTGGACTCCGCCGCGCTGCAGCAGGTCAGCGCCGCTGCCGGCGCGCCGCTGGTCGAGCATGTGACGCGGACCGCCGTGCCACCCGGCTCGACGTTCAAGCTCGTGACCGCCACCGCAGGCCTGGTGCACGCGGCGATCCGGCCGGACCAGGTGATCCCCACCGGGGGGAGCTTCACCCTGGGCGACCACACGTTCGACAACTGGCGATCCTTCGGGCCGCAGAACCTGACTCAGGCGATCGCCTGGTCCAACAACGTCTATTTCTACAAGCTGGCCTGGGCGCTCGGGCCCGATGCGCTGGTCAACACCGCCCGGGCACTCGGGGTGGGCCAGCCGACCGGCATCGACCTGCCCGGCGAGAGCGCCGGTTACCTGGGGTCGCCAGGGTCGGTGCAGGCCAGCGGGGGCGCCTGGTATCCCGGGTCCACGGTGATCCTCGGCATCGGTCAGGGTTACCTCACGGTGACCCCGTTGCAGGACGCCCGGTGGACCGCCGCCGTGGCCACCGGCCACCTGGTGACACCCCGCCTCGGGCTGGCCACCGGGACCGGCCGCGGTGCCCAGGTCGCCCTGCCGGCCCCGGCGCCGGCCCCGTTGCCGTTCGCCCACCTGCTGGGTCCGGTCCGGGACGGCATGCGGGCCGCGGTGCAGGAGGGGACCGCCACCTCGCTGCGGGATGTCGGGGTCCCGGTCGGCGCCAAGACCGGCACCGCGCAGGATCCGGCCATCACCGGCGGCGGCTATGACCACTGGATGACCGCGGCCGCCCCGCACGGCGACCCGACCATCGTGGTGACCGCACTCGTGCAGGGCGGCAGCGGCGGCGCGGCGAAATCAGCGGTCAACGCCACCCTGCGGCATTTCTTCGCCCATCAGAAGGAGATCCTCGCGACCGTCCCGCTGCAGCAGCAACAACAGTAACGACGAGAGACGGGTGAGGTGGGTGGGCAACGTGGGCAACCAAGTATGATGACGAGCTACGGCGGGGTTGCTGACCGACCTTTGGCTGGAAACGTCTTGCGTGACGAGCAGCTTGCCGCGATGGAGCAGGCTGTGGCCCCGCCGCGCCCGGCCGAGGTGTGCTGGAACTGGCACTGCTGTCTAGATGGGTCGTCCACTGTGCTTGGCCACTGTGGCCAGGGCATCCGCAACCGCGTGGATCTTAGCCTCGGCCGCGGATGGTGGGAGTTGCGCGATCGGCAGCTCGACGCCGTCGATCCGGAGCGATTCCGGGCTGGTCAGGGCTGTGCGCAGGGCTGTCTCGACCCGCTCGACCAGCAGGTCGCCGGCGGCGACGCTCTTGCTGATATCCGCGCCGGCCGCGAGTCCCTCGACCCGGCCCTCGTAAGCACCGCGTTCCCGGGCCTGTTGCAGCTTGACCTCGACGTCGCCGACCTTGATGTTCGCTGGAACAACACCCGCCAGCGCGAAGGTGGCGAAGAGGAAACCGACGGCGAAGGCGGCTGCGGTGACAATGCCGTTCGCGTCGGTGCGCCAGCCGAGCACCGCTGCGTATCCGAGCGCGCTGATCGCCCCCAATGCCGCTGCAGTGCGTAGGTACCACTGCAACTGCACCGCGACCCGATCCCCGGGCAGCGACGCGCCAGGGGTGGACTGTGTCGTCATGATCGTTCCTATCCCTTTGGTCTCCCGTGGATGCTGGTAGGAGGGCCGAGCGAGCCTCGAAATACGCGCCCGGCATACCCCGATCTGCCTGTCTGCGCGGGGTAGACCAGAGCCGCTGCGGAGGGTCACTCCGCAGCGGCCATCGAGACCCGACGGTCAGGACTACGCCTGGGGCTCGCCGTAGAGGAGGGCGTCGATCACAACAACGTCCCTGGCGCCGCCGTCGCGGTGCCCGGCGCTAAGCGGCGTGTTACCGTTTGTGATGCGCACCTCGTAGATTCTGGCGTCGGTCTTCACCCCGAGGAAAGACAGGCTCTTGCTGGCTGTGGTCCCCTTGGGAACGTAATTCCACAATGTAGGTATGATCTGGTCCAGCAGAATGTCACCGGCCCCACCGCTGATCAGCGGTGGACGTCCAAAGGATCACTGAGGTGCCGGGAACCTGAGGGTTCCCGCTTCTGATGGATGAGGGCGACCAGGCTGGTGCGGTTGTCCAGGCCCAGTTTTCGGTAGATGGCCTCGAGATGCTTGTGCACGGTGCGTGGGCTGATCCCCAGGTGGCGCGCGATTTCGCGATCGGTGAGACCGCCCACCAGGTGCTCGACGACCTGGCATTCGCGCGGGGTCAGCGCGGACAGCCGGGTCCCGGCCTGTTTGACCTGCTCGCTCTGCCGGTCCAGGCGGCGTGCTGCGGCGGCGAGGGAGGCCAGGCGTTGCCGACGAACAACTGCTTGGGACAGATGTGCGGTGGCCAGCTCGACGACGGCCCGGTCGCGGTGCGAGAAGCCGACCCGGGCACGGTTGAAAGCCAGCAGGGTCGACCGGTGACTGCCGCGCTGCACCAGGCAGATCATCTGGTCGGTTGTTCCGTGCGGCTGGTAGTAGTCCGTGTACAGCGCCAGGCGCCGCAAGGTGGGCAGATCAGCAAGATCAGTGAGGGCGATCGGGGTGCCCGCCGCCGCTCGTCCGGAGCGGTAGGCGGCGATTCCTGGATGTTGACCCATCACGGCTTGGAAGCCCGGCAGGTGCCTGAGGTCAGCATCGGCTGGCTCACTGGTAGCGGCCAGCAGTCGCCCCGTGGTGCGCTCGACGTAACTGTAGAAGGTTGACTCACAGCCCACCAGGGCACCTAGTTTGATCAGTACGTGGCGGGGCATCTCGACCTCATCGTCGTCATCATTCAACGCGTACACGAGGTCGATGACCGCTCGCAGGTCCTTCGCTCCCAGGTCAGACATCCTCCTTGCCTTCCGTGCGCACTCACGGGCTCCCCTCCGATGATGAGCGCGGGGTCTCACCGAAGATACAAAGCCCTGGAGGGGGCCTGGCACTTCGTCACGATCGAGACCGGTGGACGAGCGCGCGTCCTCGGAGGTGACGGTGCCCTTTCGGGTGCTCGTCTCTGCCCGCTTCGGCACCCTTCCAGGTTGTGCCGGGCCAGGCGAGCGGCACAGAAGATGATTGGATGGGCGTGATGCGAGTGAGCTCCCACGATCCCAAGGGGGGTACCCCGATGCCTTATGGTTCTCCAGGACACGCCGACGAGCTCAGTGAGGAGCTCATCGCGCGGTGGAACGATGTGATCGTCACTACTGCCGAGTCGCTGGCGAGCTTCAAAACGCGCTTCTTCGAGCTTGACCCGGCGAAACTGCGTGACCCCGAGCTCAGCGACGCGGTGAAGTGGCCGGGCGATCCGGCCGCCCCCACGTTCTGCGTTGATGAGCCGACGGTGCGGGCGCTGTGTGACTGGCCCGAAATCGGCCGCCGTTCGGTGCAGCTAGAGTACTGCGAGTGCGCGGTCATCAACGCTCGCGACGCCGGCGGGCGGCTGCGCCCCAAGCGGGTCGAGGTGACGACCGAGCTGCGCGAGTACTGGAGCTGCATCGCGATGCATGACCCGGACCGCGTGCGGGCGATGGCCGCCGACGTCCTCGGTCGCGAACCGGACTGGGAAGAGCTGTTCGGCGTCGCTGATCCGCACCCGTTGAGTCCCGAGCAGCGTGAGATCGCCTTCGGTCACACCGTCGGGGGACACGGCAACAACCAGCGGCTGATTGACGCCGGCGTGCCGGCGCAGCCGACCGGTCGGCTGAACATCGACCACGCGCTGTTCATGACGCACCCGATCAACGGGTTGGATGACTTCCTCTACGTCGTGATGTTCGGCTCGCATCCCTACGGTGTGCGTGCGGGATCGCAGATCCGGCAGGCGACCGGCGACGATATCTACACCGCCAAAGAGGTCAAGCACCTGTCCTGCAATCACGCCGACCCAACGATCACGCTCGGTGCCTACGACAATGCCTTCGCCGGACGCCAGACCGGTTTCGCCGATCCGATCGGGATGTACATCCGGGTGCCAAATCTCGATGTCTTCTTCTACGGTGACGACCCGATCCCGCCGGAGTGGGCGCGCTTCGGGCGCGGGCGCGCGTCCATGTACCAGCGGCTCGTGTTCGGTCCCCCGGACGACCACGAGGCGTTTCTCGACGACATCACCGTCTCCGTCGGGGCCAGCGACCAGCCGCTGACTGGCGGCTACCAGTTGCTGCGCGAGCTGGAGGTCGGGCTGCGGCTGCTTGTCGGGCATACCGACCCGATCGCGGAGTCGGAATGGGAGCTGCTCGAGCCCGCGCCCGCGCCGATCGCCTGTGACACCGATGACGCTTGCGCGACCGTACGCGAGCTGGCCCGTCGGCTGGAGGCCGAACAGAGTGGACGTAGTGCGCTCAGGACACTCTGATGACACTTCAGGAGGGGATTTACCACGCCCCGGGCAAACGGCCGGGACGCTTTTTTGCGTTGCTCTTTCTGCGCGCCGCGCCGGGGGTGACCGCGCCGCAGGTGGCCGACGCGCTGGCCGGCCTGTGGCAAATGTACGGTGGTCTGAAGGCCGGCCAGGTACGTGATCTTGACGGGGTGGTGCTGCCGCATGACGAGGACGCGCTGACCGTTTTGCTCGGGTTCGGCCGCAACGCCTTCGAGCTTTCCGGCACGGCGTTGCCACGCCCGAGAGGATTAGGCGACGAGTACCTCTTCCGCTCCGCCGACCCCAGCGGGGGTGGGCTCTTGCTGCGCGGCTCGGGATTGCGCTACGGCGCCGATGTGCGCGCGAACATGGCGACCGAGGCATTCTGCGTGCAGGCCATCGCCGAGACCAAGCTCGCGACCGACCGCGTCGTCGTCGAGACGTGGAAGGCGCTCGCCGACCACGTCAACCCCGAGCTCGGCGCCGCGCCACTCCAGCTCACCACCTTCTACCTGGGCTTTCAGCGCAACGACCACCGTAGCTGGATCGACTTTCATGACGGTCTGTCGAACCTCCGCAGTGCAGATCGGGAAGACGTCATCGCCATCGCCGCAGGCGCTGATCAGGCATGGGCGGTCGGTGGGACCTATCTCGCCTTCCTGCGGCTGGCCGTAGACCTTCCCGGCTGGCGCCGGCTGAGCCGCCGGGACCAGGAGCTTGCCGTCGGGCGCGACAAGCTCAGCGGCTGCCCGATCGTCGAAGTCGACGGCGAGCGGCTGGTGACCGATCCCGGCTGCCCGGTCGCCGGCACGCAGATCTGGGAGAGCCCCAACGACGCGCCGTTCGCCGAGCCCCCACAGACCGACGACACGCTGGTCCGGCGCAGCCACGTGCAGCGCGCCAACCACCACCAGCGCCCGGCGAGTGACTCCGGCTCACGGCGGATCTTCCGGCAGGGCTACGAGTTTCTGGAGTGGTCCGCCGGCGCGCCGGGCTTCAGTGCCGGGTTGAACTTCGTCAGTTTCCAGGACACCCCGGAGCGGCTGCTGCGGATGCTGACGGCGGGTGGCTGGCTTGGCGGCACCAACTTCGGCGGCGACGAGGAGCACCTGCCGGAGCTGGCCGGGTTACTCAGTGTATACGGAGCGGGAGTGTACTTCATGCCCCCGGTGACGGAGGGCGAGCGGTTTCCCGGGGCGGCGGCGCTGGGCGGATGAGAGCAGCAAATCAGAGTTCCAGCCCGGCCGCGGGCCGGGGAATAAGTGTCCGGACTTCAGCGGCTAAGCGCTCGCGCCCTGCGTCGCCACTGAACTGCGATGCTACTCCCGCAGAGCCGGAAAGCCAGAAGCCCGCTCCCGAAACCAGCTCCACTCCATGGACTGTCATGATCTCGCCACTGAGGGTGGGCAAGTCGTGCATGATATCGGCGTAAGCGATGACATCGGCCAACGACCTGCCCCACGAAGGGATCACTTCAATGACCTGCGGAAGCACGCTGTGCAACACCGTTGCACCCTGTTCCTTTTGGATCACGTAACTCTGGGGATTGACGGCGGGATGGAAAGGCTCCGGGAGTACCTTCGCTATACCTTCCCAGTAGGCGTTCAAGAGGAGGGCAATCTGTCCTGGCTTGGCGTTGGTCAGCAGCGGCATCTCAAGTAGCGACCGCAGTGACCGAATAAACACCGCTTGACATATGGTGAAGCCGTCATTGCTTTTGCTCGGCTGGCCTGGCGCCCGGATGCGTCCGGCCCAAACGCCCTCAAGTGCCTTGAACTCTCTGACGACCGAAGCGCCACGAACAGCCCGGCCTGGGTGGCATCTGGCCGGTACCCTCGTAGCAGAGTGCAGATAGCCCATGGTGTTCCTCCTTTGCCCGAAATGATCCTTCCAGCACGCGAAGTAAAACCCCGCTGCCACGCAAGGGGAACGACAACGTTCCCGGGCGCGGATCCAACCCACTCAGACGCCCGTAAGGGACGGAGGCTCCTTCCGTTTCCGTGTACTGAGGGCTCGACGGGGCGTGGACGAGCCCAGAGTAAACCAGGTAACCTGAAGTTTCAAGGATTAGCAAAACTCTGGGAGAGTTGATGTGATTAATTCATACCTGCTTACTGAAAATTTCAGGTGACAGGGATCCCTGCAGACTGCGGATGCGGTACACCTCGCTGCGACGTAGCGTGTCTGCGGCATCTCGGGGCGCTGGGCCACATTGTGCGACTGATCGTGACTTTAAGTGACCGCTACTATGCGGACAGGTGCGAGGGTTGGAGGTTAAACTTTCAGAATTTCTTGAAATTTCCAGTGGTAGCTGTAGAGTGTGGCTGCGATGGGGGACCGGTGGAAGGAAGAGATCAAGGGTGCGCACGGAGGATGACAGCCGGCTCAGGGAGCTGGTGCGCTTCGCTGATGATGTGGGGCTGTTCTACGAAGATCTTGGCCTCACCCGGATCTGGGGACGGGTGGTGGGGTGGCTGATGGTGTGTGAGCCGGACTACCAATCCGCTGAGGACCTCGCCACCGTCCTGCATGCGAGCAGGGGCAGCATCAGCACGACTACCCGGTCCCTGGTCCGTGCTGGTCTGGTGGAGCGGCAGAACAGGCCCGGAGATCGCCGGACCTACTACCGGATTAATCCCGGAGCGTGGACTGCGGTATTCGAACACCAAATACAGACCACGAAGAGACTGCGCGGGCTCGCGCAGCAGGGCCTCGCAGCACTCGACGGCGAGCCATCCCAGCGACGGCGCCGCCTGTCAGAGCTGGAAGACCTCACGGTGTTCTACGAGCGGGAGGCACCTGCCCTCCTTGAGCGCTGGCACCAACAGCACTACCAAAATCCTTCAGGTGGACCGGGGGTGTCAGGCACTAGTAAGTTCTCCTAGGGGTCGTTAGCCTGCTGCCCTACTGCTCACGGCAGAGCCTAATTCCAAAGGAGAGAGCCCCGACTGCGCCGAAGTACGACGCCCTGCCATTTAGTGGAGTGAATACTCCGGTTAGCGCATACACGGGAGCAGTAGTCCCTTCCGGCGCGCTGAATTGTGGTCAACTGAAGATACTCACACCACCAGGACCGACCAGTAATCCGACAATAATCAACACGATGCCCCAGAGCAGTTCTCGACGGAGTAGAGCTACGACACCGGCGATGACCAGGACGACGGCCACGATCCACAGCAGTGTTGTCATGCCCGAGGAGTACCCCTCACCCGATCAGATGAAACCCTCCTGGTGATGGCAGGGCCGCCCTGCCGCTGACCTCAACCCTCGCGCCATCGGGCTCGGCACCCTCGTCCGGGACACGGCCCGGGCCCGTGGGCCCGGGCATCATGTCGTGATCGCGCGGACTGGTCTAGCCGGCCGGCCTGGATGCCTCCTGGCCGGTATCGGCTCCAGACCCGCACGCGAGCGGCTACAACTCGGCTACGGGACCCTCGTCGGCGGAAGGGACCGGCGGCTCCTCGTCGGCGGAGGGAACCACCGGCTCCTCGTCGGCGGAAGGGACCGGCGGCTCCTCGTCGGCTGAGGGGACGGCGGGCTCCGCGTCGATCGCTGCGTCCTTGTCGATGTCCGGAGTGCTCACATCTTCTCCATTCTCTGGTATCAGCGCCCGTGAACCCCTCCCCGGAGTGTCCTCGTCACCGCCTCCTGTCGCTCGCCGAAGCCCTGAAGATCCAGGGCGGCAGCGGTCACCGAAGTCGCAGCGGTGGTTGGCCATGAGCCACCGGGGCCATGATCACCAGGAGCGAAGCGCACCGGCTCGCCTGAGCAGTCGCGTGCGTCCGGACGCGCCCCGTCCTGCGCTGGCAGGTCCCTATTCGCCCGCGTACGCCTTCTGGAGCTCGGCGATGTCGAACTTGGTCATCGCGAGCATCGCCTCGGTGGCCCGCTTCGCCTTCTCCGGGTCCGAGTCGCTGATCATGTCGATGAGCAGGGTGGGGACGACCTGCCAGGATACGCCGTACTTGTCCTTCAGCCAGCCACAAGCGACTTCCTCGCCGCCCTCGGAGAGCTTGCTCCAGTAGTAGTCCACCTCGTCCTGGTCCGCGCAGTGGATCTGGAACGAGATGGCCTCGTTGAACGTGAATTGTGGCCCACCGTTCAGGGCGACGAACTTCTGGCCGTTGAGCTCGAACTCGACAATCAGGACGGCGCCGACGGGACCCGGCCCAGCCTCGGTGTAGCGGCCAACCCTGCCCAACTTTGAGTCCTTGAAGATCGAGGTGTAGTAGTTCGCCGCCGCTTCGGCTTGCC
>DASTLT010000321.1:0-3054 GCA_035714625.1 Pseudonocardiaceae bacterium
CCCGGCATGGAACCCGGCAGACCCGGCCAGAGCGCCGGGCCACCACCATGTCCCCGAACCGACATCACACTCCGCACAAAAAATGAAGATCACTACAGGCTCACGAAAGCCTGCCGAGTAGCCTCAACTCCCTGGCATTGCCCCCCGCACCCTGCTTGCCCGCCTCGACGCCGAACGGGACCAACCAACAGGCCGTGGCGGACTACCGGGTCGTTGACGTCTCACGCCCGAGTCCCCCTTCGACTGCTCGACCTACGGCTTACTCCGGCGAGCAGCCACCGCTTCGGTATAAGCCTCGATGGTCTCGTCGTTCCGGTCGATCCCCAGTGCACCCATCACTTGGCGAATAGTCTCTCATGCTGGGCCGACCTCGGCGTCCGCGTCCACGCTTGATTCAATTTCGATAAACGTTTCCTCCAACTCGGTCACCAGAAGATCACAAACCAGAACCGAAGATTACTTCATGCTGTTACTCGCGGGATCGGGCCAGAAAGCACGGCGGGCGCTTCAGCGACCGGCGTAGCCCAGGGCGATGGCCTGGCAGTAGGCGTCGCTGGCCTGCCAGGCCAGCTCCACGGCGCGGGCGAAGTGGTACAGGGCGTGGTGGTGGAGCCCGGCATCGAACGCGGACCACCCAGCTTCGATACGCAACTCGGCAACCGCGACCTTGAGCGCCCGCGCGACCGGATCCGGGCGGGCACGTCCAGTAGCCGGCTCATCCGTGCCGCGACGTCCCCGAGGACGTGCGGGTCCGCTACGGAGGCGTTGCCAGCTTCGGCGAGCCGCCGAGTCAGATCCCGCACCTTCACCGTCGACGCCATCGTGGTCGCCACCGCGGAGCTGTTCGAAACGCTGGTGATCACGACTGACCTCGATGATCTCGGCCGTGTGGCGCAGCATGCCAAAGGGGTTGCGCTGCTGCCAGCCGGACGACCCTAGGCGTTGAGATTGTGGATCCGTGGAAGGTCCGAAAGATCCGCCAGTCACTGTCAACTGATCTCCAGATCCCGCTGGGGGATACCCGCGGGTGGGTAGAGCGTCCGGCAAGAGGGGATGGCTGCTTCAGGGGGTCTCAATCCACCCCCACAATCACAGAACTCACACGAGTCCCATCAGCCCCAGAGGGTGAAGTGTATCTCTGCTGGGGAGGTGCCATCAGCGGCACTTCGGGCGGCAAAAGTGCCACTGATGGCACCTCAGTGGGCTCGACACACTGACCCACTGAGCGTTACCGAACGTAATCACAGTGGTGGTCACGCCCGAGGATCGGCCATCCCACTCCCGATCTTCAGATGAGCCCCCCATTGCCGGACGCGCTCAGGAAGTGCCGCCGCTCCCGAAAACCGTCGGGCGCAAGGCGTCCACCACGCGCCGTACCCGCGGGTCGCGTTGCAGCTCCTCGAGGGTCAGCGGCAGCGGCAGCCGCCAGTTCGGGTACTCGTCGACGGTGCCGGGCAGGTTGGGCTGGCGCACCTCGTCCAGCACGTCATACGGGGAGACCAGCAGCAGCCGGCACGGGGTGCGGGCCAGCAGCGCGTGCATCGCCACCACGATGTCCTGCTCGGCCTCGCCACCGTCGCCCTCGGGCAGCAGGCCCTCGGCGTGCAGCAGCGCGACCAGCTCGGCCCGCTCGGCCTGCGCCCGGGCCCGCTCGGCGGCCGGGTCGGGCAGCAGCCCCAGCTCGGCGCGCACCCGCACGTGCTCGCCGCGCAGAAAGCCGGGGGCGGTGGGCAGGTCGTGGGTGGAGATGCTGGCCGCGGCGCGCGGCGGCCAGCGGGCCGGGGCCAGCAGCGGCGCGCCGGGAGCGTGCTCGTCGCGGGCGAACCACAGCACCGCGCAGCCCAGCATCCGCTGCGCCGCCAGGGCCTGGGTGACCTCCGGCTGCACCGTGCCGAGGTCCTCGCCGATCACCACCGCCCCGGCCCGGTGCGCCTCCAGGGCCAGCGCGGCGAGCATCGCCTCGGCGTCGTAGTGCACGTAAGTGCCCTGGTCGGGGGAGGCCCCGGGGGGGATCCACCACAGTCGCCACAGCCCGGCCACATGGTCGATGCGCAGCCCGTCGGCGTGGGCGAGCACCGCGCGCAGCATGTCCCGGTACGCCGCGTACCCGGTGGCCGCCAGCCGGTCCGGACGCCACGGCGGCAGCCCCCAGTCCTGGCCGCGCTGGCTGAACGCGTCCGGCGGCGCGCCGACGCTCACCCCGGTGGCCAGCACGTCCTGCAACGCCCAGGCGTCGGCGCCCTCCGGGTCCACCCCCACCGCCAGGTCGTGCACCACCCCGAGCGCCATCTCCCGGGCGGCCTCGCGCACCGCGGCCAGTTGCCCGGCGCACTGCTGCTGCACCCAGGCGTGAAACCCCACCCGCCGCGGGTCGGCGCGCGCCGTCGCCGGGTGCCGCGCCGCGGCCGGCCAGCGCGACCAGCGCGGGCCGTGCTGCTCGGCCAGCGCGCAGAACGTCGCGAAGCCGCGCAACCCGTCCGCCATCCCCGTCCCCGGCCCCGGGGCACCCTCGGCGCGCCAGAGCAGCTCCAGCGCCGCCCGCTTGGCCGCCCACACCGCGTCGTGGTCGATCAGCTCCCCGCCAGAGGGGACCCGCAGCGCGTCCACCTCCGCCCGCACGGCTGAAGCCGCCCGGGCGTAGCCGCCGGTGTCCTCGATGCGCAGGTACAGCGGGTTGGCGAAGCGGCGGCTGGACGGGGTGTACGGCGAGGGCTGCACCGGGTGGGTCGGGGTCACCGCGTGCAGCGGGTTCACCAGCACCGCGCCCGCGCCGTGCGTCCCGGCGGTCCAGGAGATGAACTCGCGCAGGTCGCCCAGGTCCCCCAGGCCCCAGGAACCGGCCGAGCGCAGCGCGTAGAGCTGCAGCATCCAGCCCCAGGTGCGCGGCGGCTCGGGCAGCGCCGCCGGGGCCACCAGCACCGTGGTTGGTAGCTGTTGCAGGCCACCACGGTCGCCCGGAGCTGGCCGTAACAAGTACCAACCCGGGGCCAGCTCCGCGGGCAGCGATCCGGCCACCGGGCGCTCGACCCCGGCCTCGTCGCACAGCACCCCGGC
>DASTLT010000322.1:0-33237 GCA_035714625.1 Pseudonocardiaceae bacterium
AAGTGGACCGCAACCGCCGACGAGATCATCGATAAAGTCCGGTCGATCACCGCGCACGTGGAACAGCTCAATCGCGCTAGCGAGATCGGCGATGTCACCCGTCAGGCTGCGTAAAGAACAACATTTTAAGAGACACTAGTCTGAAGCGACTTTCACCGCTTCCACAGGAGGCAGCTCCAGGGGCAGGACTTGGGGGCCTGCGTGCCCCCACCCGCTCCGGGTATCATCAGGGCTATGATCGATGACGACATCGAGCGCCCTGAGTGGGCACAGCGTCTCCGCCGCGAGAGAGAAGTTCGCAGGTGGTCTCAGAACGACGCCGTGGCCGCTATGCGAACTTTCTCCGACGTGCCTTTGCCTACCGGCCTGCTGGATCAGTGAAGAGATGGGAACGTGGCCGCAACAAGCCTGACGAGTTCTATAGACCCCTAATCGCCGCAACATTCGGCACCGTTGTCGAGTCAATTTTTCCGACCAAACTATTTTCTGTCTCCCGTCGAACTGTGGAAGACGTTCTCATCAGCCGCAGCGGAATGGACACCCATGAGCTAGTGCAGCGCATCCGGAGACCATCCGTCGATAACACGACGCTCGACGCACTGGCCCTTACGGTTGAACAGTTATGCTGTAGCTACACCCAACGCGACCCAGTTGAGCTTATTGCAGAGAGCCGCGACTGGCTTTCCCAAATTAGGCATTTATTGGATGAACGGCTTACCCTCACGCAGCACAAGGACGTTCTTGATGCTGCCGGTTGGCTAACGCTTTTGATCGGCTGCTTGGAGTACGACCTTGGTCAGTCTCAGGCCGCCGAAGCGACGCGACTTGGAGCGTTGCAACTTGGGAGCGAGGCCGACAATCCATCAATCGTTGGATGGAGCCATGAGATGCGGGCGTGGTTCGCGATCACCAAGGGCCGTTATCGCGAAGTCATCGAGGCTGCCCAAGCGGGACAGGATGCGGCACCGGGGCGTTCAGTGTCTGTGCAACTCTTTGCTCAGGAGGCGAAAGCTTGGGCTCGCATGGGCAATCAAAGAAACGTCGTACACGCCCTCGAAAAGGGCCGCATCCTACTCGACTCGTTGCCATACCCTGAACACCCTGATAATCATTTCGTTGTCGACCCTGACAAGTTCGACTTTTACGCGATGGACTGCTACCGGCTCATCGGCGACGATGACCTGGCCGGGATGCACGCCCGGGAGATCATTAAAAAGACCACCGCTTTTGACGGCACCGACCTTTCCCCAATGCGACGAGCCGAAGCCGAGATTACCCTAGGTGTGATCGCCGCACACCACGGCGCTGTGGAGGAAGCACTCAGGTACGGACACGAAGCTCTCAGCATAGGCCGCCGCTCGCGACCATCGCTCCTTATGGTCGGCTCAGAGTTAGATCGTGCCTTGCTAGAACGCTACCCGCACAACGACGAGGTACATGCTTTCCACGCAGCCCTCACCACCACCACGACTCATACGGCCTAGGCCCACACTCTCGCACGTAGCGGACATCGCCGACTTATCAGCCAGATTATCCTGTCTCGACTTTGGGGTTATGCGGCGGCGAGGGCCCAGGCTTGCTGGATTTCCAGAATTTCCTCGGTGGTGGCTGGTCGGTGGGTGGGGGGCAGAAATCGGGCGGTGATGATCTGGTGTCGGAGGCTGGTGAGTATGTCCAGAGTGGAGGGCTCGGTCGTGGATCGGTACCACGGCGCGGAGGTGCGGCGGGGGGTGGTGTCGGTGGTGGGCTGGCCGTGGCGGGCGTACCAGAGGAGGAGCAGGCTGTGGCAGAACAGGCCGAAGGGGACGGTGCGCTCGACGGCCTTGGTGACCGTTTGCGGGCTTGCCCGATGCCGAGGATGTCTTGACGTCGAAGATGGTGACCTCGATGCTCCACCGGGCCGGGTAGCGGGCGATGATCTGTTCGGGGGTGGCGGTGAGGTCGGTGGTGACCAGCGCGATGTCATAGCCATGCTCGCCGCTGCTGGTCGTGCGGCGGGTGTCGCGGACGCCACGTCAGGACCCATGGGGGCGGCCAGCCGCCTCGATGTCTGAGACGGCCGGCCGCGGTGCGCTTCAGGAGGCGATCAGGTCGTCGATCTGGTTGATCGACAAGGTGGCGCCCTCGACCATGCCCATGTCCAGCACCTGCTGTAGCGCCTCGGCGGACTGGTAGGTGCTCACGTAGGTCGCGCGGGTGTCGCCGTCGTGCTCGGTGAAGGTGTAGATGTTCTGGGAGACCGGCATCCCTGGGGTCGGGTGAAGTCCAGGTCGGCGAAGCCGTCCTCGAAGGAGAAACTCGTCGGCTCGTCGACGGCCGTGATCTGCCAGTATCCGGCGTGCTTGTCGCCTTCCGGGCCGGTCATGACGTAGGTCATCCGGCCGCCGGGGGTGAGGTCGTGGTCGACCACGGTCGCCGGGTAGGTCGGCGGACCCCACCTTCTCCAGTTGGCGCGGGTCAGCGTAGATCTGCCAGATCCGCTGCACCGGGGCGGTGAAGTCGGCGGTGATGGTCAGGGTCAGGGTGTCGAGGTCCTGCTGGACGTCGGTCACGGGCATGGTTTTAGTCCTCCTGGTCGGGGTCGGAGGCGAGGAGTTCGTCGAGGCGCGCGATGCGGCCACGCCAGATTTGCTCCAGCTCGGTGAGCAGGCCGGCCTTCTCCAGCACGGCGACGTGTTTTTGCACCGCGGCGAAGCTCATGTCGTCCGGGCGCAGGCGCTGGTCTGTCTTCACGGTATCCTGCCCGCGATCGTCCTCACCGTCGACGCAGACGCCGCCCCGAAGGCGACCAGCACCTACCATCTGCACCTGCGCGGCGGTACGGACTGGACCGTGCGCGTGCACGAAGGCGCTGTCCGCGTTGAGCGCGGTCGTCCGCGCCGCGAACCCAGGTGGGCCGCCTCGGCGGCCAGCGCTGCGGCGGCCTCGGCCAGCGCCGCGTCGAGCGTGTCGACCGCGGGGGCCAGCGCGTCGACCATCGTCTTGTCGCCCCGCTACGCCTTCCCGCGCTGCATCATCCCGGCCACGCCGGCCCGCAGTGCCGTGGCGAACGCTGGGGGCGTCGAGCGCCGGCCGGGCTCCCGCGGCGGCGGCCATGCGCAGGAACAGCAGTTCCACCTCCGTCAGGTCAGAGAAGATCCAGCGCAGGGACTCTGGCGCGTAAGCGAGGCCGCCATCCAGGCAGGAGTGGCGGTAGAGGTCGGCGTCGGAGGTGGTCACCGGGCTGGTCATCGCGCCGCCGATCCGTCGCCGCCAGGCACTGGTCGACAGCGGGAGGCTGCCATCGCGCGGGTGTCCGGCCACGTGGCCGACAGCCTGATGAACATGGAGACGGTGCGAGCCTTCGCCGCTGAGGATCGCGAGGCTGCCGAGCACCAGACACGCGTCGCTGAACAGCGACTGCTCGCCATCCGATCCTGGGACTACGCCAATCTCCGCATCGACACCCTGGTCGCGCCGATGTCCGTGCTCACCAACGCACTCGGCCTGTTCCTCGCCGTCAACCTCGGCGCCGGGCAGCTCGGCGTGGAGGCGATCGTGGTGACCTTCGTCTACTTCTCGAACGTGACACTGATCATGTTCGAGTTCAACCAGATTATCGGCGGCTGGAGAGCTGCCTGACCGAAGCCGCCCAGTTCACCGAACTGCTACTCACCGCGCCGACCGTGCTCGATCCGGTCTCGCCGGAGCCGCTGCGACCGACGACAGCGGACGTCCGCTTCAAGCAGGTGAGCTATGCCCACCCCGGCGCGCCGCCGCTGTTCACCGGCCTCGACCTGAACGTCCCGAGTGGCATCAAAATTGGTCTCGTCGGCCGCTCCGGCGGCGGGAAGAGCACCCTCATCCGGCTGCTGTTGCGGTTGATGGATATCGACGACGGTTGCATCCTCATCGGCGGTCAGGACATTTCCCGGCTGCGGCAAGCAGATCTGCGCAGTCTGATCGCCTACGTGCCCCAGGACCCGGCCATGTTCCCCCGGACGCTGCGCGACAACATCGCGTTCGCCAGGCCGGGCGCCGGCGACGCCGAGATCCACCGTGCCGCCCAAGCGGCGCACGTCACCGAGTTCGCCGAGGTGCTGCCCGACGGTTCCGACACCATGGTCGGCGAACGCAGGTTCAAGCTGTCCGGCGGCCAGCGCCAGCGGGTCGCGCTCGCCCGCGCCATCCTGCGCGACGCGCCGATCCTGCTGCTCGACGAGGCAACCAGCGCGCTGGACTCGGAAAGCGAGATCCTCATCCAACAAGCTCTGTGGCGGCTCATGGACGGCCGGACCGCGCTCGTGGTGGCTCATCGGCTGAGCACTGTCGTACGAATGGATCAGCTCGTCGTCCTCGACCACGGCCGGATCGTCGAGCAGGGCACCCACGACCAGCGTCAGATTCAGGGCACCTACGCCAGGCTCTGGCACCACCAGTCAGGCGGATTCCTCGACGACAGCGGCGGCACATCGCCCTCCGACGAGGCGAACAGCAAGACCAACACGTCGAGGGTGTTCTGAGGCCGGACGCAGGCGTGGTCGAGCATGAGCCACCTGCGCTGCTCGGCCGTGCCGTCCTCTGCCTCTACCCACACCAGACCCGCTACATGGTGCCGGCCGCCGCGGTATTTCAGTGTCCCGGAGGACGCACACACCCGGCGGCCTTGGGCGGCGCCCTCTTGCGTCCACGCAACAATGCCCATCAGAATGCCTATGGCCGTGTTGACGGTTGATCACCGTGTCGGGCAGGCTCTGACTGTGGTTCGTGAAGTCAGCCGCAGGTTCCCGAGAGAGGGCGCGTATGGCCGTTAAGTCGACTGCTGAGCAGCAGGCTGCCTGTGATGTGTTCGCCGCGGGCCGGGATCTGGCCCTGGTTGCCGGAGCGGGAACGGGCAAGACCTCCACGCTGATCTTGATGGGCGCCGCTACTCGCAAACGGGGCCTGTACATGGCATTCAATAAGGCGATCGCCGTTGATGCCCAGGGACGCTTCGGACCGAACGTGGAGTGCCGCACCGCGCACTCCCTGGCTTTTCGTGCTGTCGGGCGCTCTTATAGCGAGCGGTTGAACGCCCAGACGCGCCTCCCCGCCAAGCAGACCGCCCGGATCCTCGGGATCACCCAGGATCTTCCCATTGGCTCGCATCGTGTCACGGTCAACCACCAGGCCCGTCTGGTGATGGGCATGATCCGTCGGTTCTGCTACTCGACCGACCGACAGGTGATGGCCCGTCATCTGGAGCTGGTCAACGGGCTGGATATGCCCGGGCAGGAGTATCTCGCCCGCACGCTGCTGCCCTATGCCATCACGGCATGGGAAGACATCTGCTCCCCGAGTGGCACTCTGCGGTTCGAGCACGATCACTACATGAAGATGTGGGCAATGACCCATCCGGTGCTGGAGGCGGGTTTCGTCTTGCTGGACGAAGCCCAGGACACCAACCCGGTGCTCGAGGAGGTCTTCCTGGGTCAAGACGCGCAGCGGGTGTGTGTCGGGGACCCCGCCCAGCAAATCTACGCCTGGCGTAACGCACGGGATGTGATGACCGGCTTCCCGGCCGAGCACCTGCACCTCACCCAGTCCTTCCGCTTCGGCCCACAGATCGCTCAGGTGGCCAACCGGTGGCTGCGGCACGCCGAGTCGGACATGCAACTGACCGGTTGTGGCCCGGTCACCTCCCGGATCGCTGAGATACCCCACCCCGAGGCCGTGCTGTGTCGGAGTAACGCCGACGCGATGCACGAGGTCCTGACCTTTCTCGAACTCGGGGTACCCGTCGCCTTGACCGGCGGCGGCGACGCGATACACCGCATCGCCAAGGCCGCCGAGGAACTGAAGGCCGGCCAGCACACCAGCCATCCAGAGCTGTTCTTGTTCAATTCCTGGGGCGAAGTGCAGGAGTACGTCGAGCAGGACAAGGCCGGCCAGGACCTGAAGTCAATCGTGAAACTGGTCGACAAGTACGGCCCTGACCAGATCATCCAGGCAGTGGAATGCCTCTCGGCCGAGGAACACGCCAAGGTCGTGGTCTCCACCGCGCACAAAGCCAAGGGCCGCGAGTGGGCCAGTGTCCGGATCGGGGAAGGCTTCGCCGCCCCACAGGTGGACGACGAGGGCATGCAGCGGCAACTCAACCCGGCCGAAGCCCGTCTGGTCTACGTCGCGGTCAGCCGCGCCCGCCATCTCCTGGACATCACAGGCATCGCCTGGGTCGACGACTACGAGAAGTCCACGGCAGGCGCGAGGCGGCCGCTGATCGAGCTGAGCCTGACCGGCCAGCTGAAACATGACGACTCACCCATCTCGCAGTTCATGGCCCAGCATTTGCCGAACACCCACAACCTGGAACGCGAGTACCACGCACACCTGACCGGACTGCCACACCCGGTGCAGCCAATCGATGTGCAGTATCCCGCCTGGTCCGCCCTCGGGCACGCCATCGACTACCGGATCCGCCTGTCCTTTGGCGGTACTCTCGGCCCAGGCGTCAGCCTTGGCGTCCTCCTCCTCGACGGCGCCAACCACTGGCCTGGGTTACCGATGTACCCGATCCGGCGCGCCTTGTTCGCCATGGGCAGACTACTGCTCGCGACAGTGGACGCCTACCTCGCCGATCTCGCCAGCCTGAACGAGGACGCGCTGACCCGGCTGTGTTTTGTCGCCTCCTTCTTCGAAGACATTTACCGGACCGGGCAGATCCGCCGCTTCAGCATGCTCGCCGCAGCCACCGCCAGCACCCGGCTGGCCGACCTCACCGCTGCGGTTCCAGCCTATGTCATCGACGACATCGGCAAGCAAATGCAGCTCGCCGAACGCCCCCTCGCCCCCTTTCGGGCCCTGCCGCAACCGGCCAAGGTGTGCGGCCCGGTCTTTGCCGGAAGCAGTGATATCGGAGGAGCCGACGCCGACTACATCCTCGACGGCCTCCTGCTGGACTGCAAAGCCACCAGGGACCGCGAGGACTTGGCCGCGAGGAGATCTACCAGCTCGCCGGCTACCTCCTGCTCGACTACGACGACCACTTCACCATCAACCGTCTCGGCCTGTACCTCTCCCGGCAAGGTGGCCTGATCACCTGGAGCACCCAGGAGTTTCTACACCGACTCGGTACGACCACTCCGCTTCCCCAGCTGCGTGCGAAGCTGCGCAAACACCTACAGAACGCGGCTAAGAACGGCTAACGGCGCCTGTCTAGATCACATGGTGATGCTCAACGCCTTCCTGCCGCTGTCCGTGCGCGGGTGTCGGCACAGGCCGTGCCGTGGTGGCGTCGGCTCCGCTGCGATGGGGCGCGGTCATGCGCTCTGCCTGCATGGTTGTGCGAGGAGGCGCGCCACGGCCCGCCAGCCGAGGAGCAGTAGCGCCAGGCTCGCGGCGGCGATCAGCGCGAACGTCAGCGGCAATCGGTGCAGGAACGCCGCGCGGACGCCGAGACCGACCAGCACGACGCACGCCCACACCGCTACCCCGACCGGCAGCCGTAACGGGGCGCGCCACGCCCGGACGACCAGCCACCCCAGCAGGAGCCCGAGCAGGAACGGCGCCGCGGTACCCAGCACCCCGAACGCATCCACCCCCTCGGCATGCGAGCTGCGCCCCACGGCGGCGAACACCAGCACCGCGAGCAGATCGGCTCCTGCGGCGAGCGCCACGGTCGTGCGGCGGACGGTCTGCGTGCTCACCCCGGCAGCCTATGCTGGCTGGCCCCTGTCCTTCCGGCAGAGCGGCCAGCCGGCATTGGCCGCCACATCGGACCGCGGGCAGCTTCGGTCCAGCTCATCCCGGGAAGTGGCCGGGACCGCCAGGGCGGGGCCACCGCGCCCTGAGCGGCACGTCGAGCAGGGCAGGTGTCTCCGGGTGCATGAAATACTCGGCACCGTCGGCCTCGACCTGACGACCTCACCGGACCCATTGCCCAGCGGTGTCGCTGGGAAGTGCGGCGCTGGTGGTTTGCGGGCCCGCCATGATGGGGCCATGACGCAGGTGCGGGTGACGGCCTGGGTGCAGGGTCGTGTGCAGGGCGTGGGGCTTCGCTGGTGGATCCGGTCGCGGGCATTGGAGCTGGGCCTGGCCGGCCACGCGGCCAACCTGGCCGACGGGCGGGTCGAGGTGGTCGCTGAGGGGCCGCGGGAGGCATGCGAGAAGCTGCTCGCCGCGCTGCGTTCGGGGGCCGCGCCGGGACACGTGCGGCACGTCACGGAGCAGTTCGGCGTCGCCCAGGGTGGCGTGGCCGGCTTCGTCGAACGCTGAGTCGTGTGTGCGTAACAGTGTTGCCGCACGGAATGCCACTTACGAGCAGTACGCTGCGCCGCAGCAGGGGAGCACCAGGGAGGGTCTGGCACGCCGTGCATCTGAAGAGCCTGACGTTGAAGGGCTTCAAGTCCTTCGCCTCGGCGACCACGCTGCGCTTCGAGCCGGGCATCACCTGTGTGGTGGGCCCGAACGGATCGGGCAAGTCCAATGTCGTGGACGCGCTGTCCTGGGTGATGGGGGAGCAGGGCGCCAAGGCCTTGCGCGGCGGCAAGATGGAGGACGTCATCTTCGCCGGCACGGCGGGGCGGCCCCCGCTGGGCCGGGCCGAGGTCACCCTGACCATTGACAACTCCGACGGCGCGCTGCCCATCGACTACACCGAGGTGTCGATCACCCGCCGGATGTTCCGGGACGGTGCCAGCGAGTACGAGATCAACGGCAGCTCCTGCCGGCTGCTCGATGTCCAGGAACTGCTCAGCGATTCCGGCATCGGTCGTGAGATGCACGTCATCGTGGGTCAGGGTCGGCTCGACGCCATCCTGCAGTCCAAGCCCGAGGAGCGCCGGGCGTTCATCGAGGAGGCCGCAGGCGTCCTCAAGCACCGCAAGCGCAAGGAGAAGGCGCTGCGCAAGCTGGAGGCGATGCAGGCCAACCTGACCCGCCTGACCGACCTCACCGCTGAACTACGCCGCCAGCTCAAGCCGCTGGGCAAGCAGGCCGAGATCGCGCGCAAGGCGCAGGCGGTGCAGGCCGACCTGCGCGATGCCCGGCTGCGCCTGTATGCCGACGACCTGGTGACCCTGCGCGCGGAGCTGGCCAGGGAGGAAGCTGACGAGGCCGCGGCCAGGGCCCGCCGGGCCGAGGTGGAGACCGCGCTGGATGCCGCCCGGTCCTGGCAGGCCGACCTGGAGCAGCAGCTCGCGGCCCTCAGCCCGCGGCTGTCGGCCGCGCAGGACACCTGGTACCGGCTCTCGGCGCTGACCGAGCGGCTGCGCGGCACGGTGCGGCTGGCGGCCGAGCGGGCCAGGCATCTTTCGGCTCCTTCCGAGGAGCATCGCCCCGGCCGGGACCCCGACGAGCTGGACCGCGAGGCCGAGGCCGCGCAGCGCAAAGAAACCGAGCTGCACGAGGTGGTGGAACAGGCCCAAGCGATGCTCTCCGCCGCCTTGGATCAGCGCGCCGAGCTGGAACAGGCAGTCGCCGAGGCTGAGCGGGCGCATCTGGCCGCGGTGCGGGCCGTCGCCGACCGGCGGGAGGGCCTGGCCCGGCTGGCCGGGCAGGTCGATGCGTTGCGTTCCAAGTCGGGGGCCACCACCGAGGAGATCGAACGGCTGTCCATCGCGCTGGCCGAGGCGCAGCAGCGGGCGGACACCGCGCAGCGGGAGTTCGACACCCTGGAAGACGAGATCAACGCCCTGCACTCCGGGGAGGTCGGGCTCGACGAGCGGCACGAGACCGCGCTGGCCGCGCACCGCGCCGCTGCGCAGCGGGTCGCCGAGCTCACCGCCGCGCACCGGGAGGCCGAGCAGCAGGCCGCCTCCTGGCGGGCCCGGATAGAGGCGCTGGCCCTCGGCCTGGCCCGCAAGGACGGCTCGGCGACTCTGCTGGCTGCCGGGCTGCCTGGTTTGCAGGGCTCGGTGGCCGCCCTGCTGACTGTGCAGCCTGGAGCGGAGGCCGCGGTGGCGGCAGCGCTGGGTGCTGCAGCGGATGCGGTGGTGGTCTGGGACGTGGCTGCCGCGGCCGATGCGCTCGCCCTGTTGCGAGGGCACGACGCCGGTCGCGTAGGCCTGCTCGTCGGTGCTGCACCGGGCACCGTGGATCGGTCGAGCTGGCCGGAGCTGCCCGACGGCGCCCGCTGGGCAGTCGACCTGGTGGCGGCGCCGCAGATGCTGCGTCCCGCGCTGCACCGGCTGCTGGAGCGCACTGCGGTGGTCCAGGACCTGCAGGCGGCCCGGGCGCTGATCGCCGCCCAGCCCACCGTCCGCGCCGTAACCATCGACGGCGATGTGCTCAGCACCGAATGGGCGCAGGGCGGATCGGGCCGGGCGCAGAGCGTCATCGAGGTGCAGGCCGCTGTCGATGAGAGCCAGCACCAGCTCGCTGCGGCGCTGACCCGCATCACCCGGTTGGCCGCTGAGCTCGAAGGTGCTCGCGCCGAGGAGGCGGCCCGCGCCGAGGACGTGGAGAACACGCTGGCCGCCCTGCACGAGTCGGACGCGCAACTGTCCGCGCTGGCCGAGCAGCTCGGCCGGCTTGGCCAGACCACCCGCTCCGCGTCGGCCGAGGCCGAGCGGCTGCGCCGGCAGCGAGATACGGTGGAGGACCGCCGGGCGGGGGCGCTGACCAATCTCTCGGAACTGGAGGAGCGGCTGCGGCTGGCTCAGGACGAGCCGGGGGAGGTCGAACCGGATACGGCCCAGCGTGACGAGGCTGCGGCCGCCCTGGCCACCGCACGCAGTGCGGAGGTCGAAGCCCGGCTGGCGCTGCGCACGGCCGAGGAACGGGCCCGGGCGCTGCAGGGCAGGGCCGAGGCGCTGCGCCGCAGCGCGCAAGCCGAACGGGCGGCCCGGGATCGGGCGGCGGCCGCGTCGGTGGCGCGGTGCCGCGGTGCCGCGGTGGCGGCCTACGTCGTGGCCGCCGGTGAGCTCGCGCTGACTCGCATCGACGCGTCCCGGAACCGGGCCGCCGCTGAGCGGGACGCGGTCGGTGCCCAGCGGGCCGAACAGGAGCGATGCCTGGTCGAGGTCCGCAGCCGGGTCCGCGAGCTGGCCGGGGAGCTGGACAAGCTCACCGACACGGTGCACCGCGACGAAGTGCTGCGCGCCCAGCAGCGGCTGCGCGTCGAGCAGCTCGAGGCCAAGATCTCCGACGCCTTCGGAATCGGCTTGGCGGACCTCGTTGCCGAGTACGGACCCTCGGTGCCGGTGCCCCCGCCGGTCGCCGAGATCACAGAGTACGAGGTGGCGCGTGACCGCGGCGAGCAGGTCTGCGCTCCGCAGCCAATGCCCTACGACCGCGCCACGCAGACTCGCCGCGCCCAGCGGGCCGAACGCGATCTCGCCCTGCTCGGCCGGGTCAACCCGCTGGCGTTGGAGGAGTTCGCCGCGCTCGAGGAGCGCTACAAGTTCCTGTCCACCCAGCTTGAGGACCTCAGGGCCACCCGGCGCGACCTGCTGACCGTGATCGCCGAGGTGGACGAGAAGATCCTCGAGGTCTTCACCGGCGCCTTCCATGATGTGGCCCGCGAGTTCGAGACGGTGTTCGCCGCCCTGTTTCCCGGCGGGCAGGGCTGTCTGGTGCTCACCGAGCCGGACGACATGCTCACCACTGGGATCGAGGTGGAGGCCCGGCCAGCGGGCAAGAAGGTCAAACGCCTCTCGTTGCTCTCCGGCGGGGAGAAGTCACTGACCGCGGTGGCCATGCTGGTCGCCATCTTCCGGGCCCGACCATCTCCGTTCTACGTGCTGGACGAGGTCGAGGCAGCGCTGGACGACACCAACCTGCATCGCCTGCTCGCGTTGTTCGAACTGCTGCGGGACCGCTCGCAGTTGATCATCATTACGCACCAGAAACCGACCATGGAAATCGCGGACGCGCTGTATGGGGTGAGCATGCGTGGTGATGGCATCACCACCGTGATCTCGCAGCGGCTGCGCGGCGCCACGGACTCCGCGGGCGCTGCCTGACAGCCCCTGACAGCCGTGGTCCCGGCCACCTCGCGCCGGTGACCGGGACCACGGGGAAGAGAACTATCGGTGCGGCTCGCGTGATGCTGCGCCATTCGGTGCGAGGCGACTGCGCTGCGCGTTGGCCGCGGGAACAGGGAAGGAATTGCGAGCGGCCCGACAGCTACTTCCTTGACGGTTGTCACAGCTCACCTGCGTCACCCATCACCTGCCTTCCTCAACCTCTGTCGCCCGAGGGCGCTGATCTGCTTGGGACATCCCCGGCGGAGGTGAGCGCTGCCTGCCCCATCCGCCGACTCCGGGGCACCGGGACAGTACCTTCACCACGGGTGTACCAGCACCGACGCGACGCCTTGATCGTGCGGGCCGCGGCACCGGCCACCTCAGCGGCGCGGAGGGTGGCGGCTCGTTCCAGGACGCGTCGATGATGGCAGCGAACTCAGCGCGAAGCAGCTCTTCATCCGCACACACCAGGGCGAGGAACTCATCATTCCCCTTCGAGTTCGCCAGCTCCTGCCCCGGTGCGGTATGAGCCTGCAGCTCCAGCCGGTTCTCGGGTCTCACTCTTCTTGGCACCATGACGATCACCCTGTACGAGTCGAGGTCCTGGCTCCCCGCCAGTATGGCGGCTAGATCACTGGCAGCACTCCTATGCGTTGATCTCCCTTCGTTGGTCACCGCCGGCGATTGTGATCTTGCGGGGCTTCGCCTGCTCCGCTACTGGGATGCGTAGCGTGAGCACGCCTGTCTCGTAGCTGGCCGCGATGTGCTCGGTGTCCAGCGTGTCGCCGAGGAAGAGCTGGCGGGAGAACACTCCCAGGGGCCGCTCAGCCACCTGCATCTCGACGTTCTCCCCAGTAGCCACCGGTCGCCGCTCGGCCTTGACGGTGAGCACGTTGCGCTCGACGTCGAGCTCGATGGCATCGGGTGACACGCCGGGCAGATCGAAGCAGACCACGAACTCGTCACCGGCGCGGTAGGCATCCATCGGCATCGCAGTGGGCCGCGACCAGGTGCCGGGAACCGCTGAACCGAACACCTGCTGGGTCAAGCGGTCCAGCTCGCGGAACGGATCGGTGCGCATCAACATCGTGTGATACCTCCTGCTTCCGTCGACTGGCTGTCTGTCCAAGCCGGGTATCTCACCAAACTGGGGTGGGGCTCCACCGCCCTGGTGCTCACCGACCTGGTGTGTCAACGCGCAGTACTGGTATAGCATGTCGTCAAGGCGATGACAAGTGGGGTGTCGTCGAAAGGATGACGAATTTGGTCGGTGGTGCTGGCGAGAGTGAGTACGACGTGGCGCGTGCGGCGCTGCGTGCGCAGCATGAGGGGGTGGACACAGCGGCGGCGGCCGACGCGCTGCAGTTGGTCTATGCCGTGCTGTCCGGCTCAGTCAGCGACGCTACTGGTGCCGGGGCTCCTGCTGCTGCGGCCACCGGGGACGGGGCCACCGAGGACGGGGAATCGGGGCGAACCGGGGAGCTGCTCGCGGCGTTGGTCGTCTTGCGCCACCTGCGCGAGGAGATCGCTGGCTGGGAGCCGCAACTGATTGCTGCGGCTCGCGAGCGTGGAGTGAGCTGGGCGAACTTGGCACCTGCCATGGGGGTGACCAGCCGTCAGGCCGCTGAACGGCGCTACCTGCGGCTGCGGCCCGCTCCCGGTGGTGAGGTAACCGGGGAGCCGTTGACCGGGGAGCAACGAGTGCAGGCCGAACGTAGCAGGCGGGCTGGTGACCGTGCGGTGGCACGGTGGGCGCGACAGAACTCGGCGTCCCTGCGCGAGTTGGCTGGGCAGATCAGTGCGCTGGTCGGCCTCGCCTCACCCGCCCAGTACCACGTCGATCGCGTGCAGCAGGCCTTGGGCGACGACGACCCGGCCGCCCTGCTGCCCCCCCTGGCCGACGCGCATCCGCATCTGGCGCCCAGTCACGCCGCGCTCGCCGAGCAGATCAACACGATCACCGCGCACACCGAGCACCTACGACGCGACACCCAGGACCGCCGCAGCGGGACGAGGTGATCAGTGCGACCCCGGCGGCACTTGGCTGACCAGCGCGGCTGACCGTCGGGGTCAGATGCCAGGATGGTCTGGTGTCGACGACCCTGATCCTCGTCTCTGTCGCCGTCGCGGTGGCGCTGCTGATCGCACTGGCGGTGGGCCTGCTGCTGGCTCGACGACGCCGGATCAGCATCACTGAGCAGCCAAAGGACATCCCGAGCACGCCGCCAGTGCCGCCCCGTCCCTACCAGGCGGGTGGCCCGATCAGCTTCTCTTCCGGCGGAGGGAGTCCCCCGGCGGCACCACCCGAGGTATCCAGGGCGGCACCGCCTGCGCCGGCTCCGCCGAAGGCGCCCGCGCCGGCTCCGCCGCCGGGCCCTGCGCCACCGGAAGCAGCTAGTCCGCGAACCGGGGTCGCGCCGCCGACACCGGTGCAACCAGCGCCTGCTGCTCCGGTGGAGTCGGTGCCGGTGGAGTCAGTGCCGCCTGCGCCGGTCGCGTCGGTGCCCGTAGAAATGGTGCCCGGGGTGCCGGTGCCCGCGGTGCCGGTCGAGCTTTTCGAGCCGATCGAGCCTCCTTCCGGTCGGCTGGTACGGCTTCGTGGCCGGCTGTCCCGGTCCCGTTCCGCATTCGGGCAGAGCCTGCTCGGCCTGCTGGGAGCCGGCGACCTGGACGAGGACTCCTGGGTGGACGTCGAGGACACCCTGCTGCTGGCCGACCTGGGCACCGCCGCCACCATGGAGATCGTGGACCTGCTGCGCACGGAACTCGCCCGCCGCGGCGTCCGGACCGCTGAGCAGGCCCGCGCGGCGCTGCGTGTGGTGCTGGTCGAGGCGTTGCGCCCGGACCTGGATCGCTCGGTGCGAGCCCTGCCGCGGATCGGGCCCGATGGGGTGAGCACGCCCGGTGTGGTGCTTATTGCGGGGGTGAACGGAACCGGCAAGACGACCACGACCGGCAAGCTGGCCCGGGTGCTGGTGGCTGACGGTCGCCGGGTGCTGCTCGCTGCGGCCGATACCTTCCGGGCCGCGGCCGCCGAGCAGTTGATCACCTGGGGTGAGCGAGCGGGTGCGGAGGTGGTGCGGGGCGCGCAGGGGGCCGATCCGGCCAGTGTGGCCTTCGAGGCCGTTAAGCGGGGCACTGCGGACAAGGTGGACACGGTGCTCATCGATACCGCCGGTAGGCTGCACACCAAGTCCGGTCTGATGGACGAGCTGGGCAAGGTCAAGCGGGTGGTGTCCAAGCAGACCGAGGTGGACGAGGTGCTGCTGGTGCTGGACGCCACCACCGGGCAGAACGGGCTGACCCAGGCCCGGGTGTTCGGTGAGGTGGTCGACGTCACCGGCATCGTGCTGACGAAGCTGGACGGCACGGCGAAAGGGGGGATCGTCTTCCAGGTGCAGCGCGAGATCGGCGTGCCGGTGAAGCTGGTGGGCCTCGGCGAGGGTGTCGACGACCTGGCCCCCTTCGAGCCGGCGGCCTTCGTTGATGCGCTACTGGACTGACGCTACTGGACTGACGCTGCTGAACTCGAGGCCCGGCACCCCGGTGCCGGGCCACCAACCGGACCAGGGCAGGCAACCTGGATGTAACAAGGCGGCCCGGACAGTTCACGGCGCAGAAACATGGGGCGCTCATCACCGAAACACAGTGTGTCCACTCTGTCCCCACGCGCCACCCGATCGTGGTGCGGTCGACACAGGAGGAGTGAACCCGTGCCTGACACCGGTGACACCGCCTGGATGCTCGCCAGTTCCGCACTGGTGCTGCTGATGACTCCGGGCCTCGCGTTCTTTTACGGCGGCATGGTCCGCTCGAAGAGCGTGTTGAACATGATAATGATGAGCATTTCTGCCATGGGCATCGTCGGGGTCCTTTGGGTGCTGTATGGCTACTCTGAGGCGTTCGGCAACGACATCGGTGCCGGCTTGCTCGGCGACCCGTTCGAGCATCTGGGATTGCACAGTCTGTTCGGGGGGACCTATGTCGCTGCCGAGGGCGCGCCGGTCTCGATCCCGTTGGTAGGGACCATTCCGGCGACGGTGTTCGTGGCGTTTCAGGCGATGTTCGCCATCATCACGGTGGCGCTGATCTCCGGTGCCGTGGCCGACCGCATGCGATTCGGACCATGGATGATGTTCGCCGCGCTGTGGGCCACGATCGTATACTTCCCGGTCGCCCACTGGGTGTTCTCGGCCGACGGCGGCAGTGCGCCGGTCGGTGGCTGGATCATCAATGATCTCAAAGCGATCGACTTCGCCGGTGGCACCGCGGTGCACATCAACGCTGGTGCTGCAGCTCTGGCCCTCGTCTTGGTGCTCGGCAAGCGCCGCGGCTGGCCGCGGGAGGCGATGCGCCCGCACAACCTGCCTTTCGTGATGCTCGGTGCCGGCCTGCTGTGGTTCGGCTGGTTCGGCTTTAACGCTGGATCGGCGGTGGCGGCCAATGGCGTCGCAGGTGTCGCTTTCATCAACACCATGGTGGCCACCTGCGCGGGGATGCTGGGTTGGCTGCTGGTCGAACGCATCCGCGATGGGCGACCGACCAGCCTCGGTGCCGCTTCCGGCGTAGTGGCGGGCCTGGTTGCGATCACCCCTTCCTGCTCGTCGGTATCCCCGGTCGGGGCGATCGCGGTGGGAGCGATCGCAGGCGCGGTATGCGCACTCGCGGTCAGCCTGAAGTACCGCCTGGGTTACGACGACTCACTTGACGTGGTGGGGGTGCACCTGGTCGGCGGTCTCGTGGGCACGCTGCTGGTCGGGTTCCTCGCGACCTCCGCTGCACCGGCCGGTGTGAACGGCCTGCTCTACGGTGGCGGCACCGACCAGTTGTGGCGCCAGGCAGTGGCGGCCGGGGCTGTGATGGCCTTCTCTTTCTCCGGCGCCTTGATCATTGCCCTGCTGCTGAAGTACACGATCGGGGTGCGGGTGGACGACGAAGCCGAGGCGACCGGCATCGATGAGGCCGAGCACGCCGAGGCGGGTTACGAACTCACTGGGATCCATACCGGAGTCGGATCACGGATCAGCCACAGCGCCGAGGAGCTTGCCCTCGGCAAGAGGGTCCCGGCCTCTGCAGGCAAGGAAGGGTGAGCACCATGAAGCTGGTGACTGCCATCGTCAAGCCGTTCACACTCGAGGATGTGAAAGGTGCCCTGGAGCAGATCGGGGTGCTCGGCATGACGGTCAGCGAGGTCCAGGGCTTCGGCCGGCAGAAGGGTCATACCGAGGTATACCGCGGTGCGGAGTACACGGTGGATTTCGTCCCCAAAATCCGGATTGAAGTCGTCGTGGACGACACGCAGGTGGACAAGACCGTCGATGCGCTCGTCGAGACGGCGCGGACCGGGAAGATCGGGGACGGCAAGGTGTGGGTGATCCCGGTCGAGACGGTGGTACGGGTCCGCACGGGTGAGCGAGGGCTGGACGCGCTGTAGCCGTGGGGAGGTGCTGATGTCCGCGGGGTGCCGGCGTTCCTTGCCGGTGCCCCGCGGACCAGCGCTGAGCTGAGCTGGATTGTTCACCATGGACTGGGGAGCGCGGCACGGACGCGCGGTCGGGGAGAAGAGTCGAGATGGGACGCGCACCCGGCGCAAAGGGGTTCGCCGCCCTGCCCCCCGGGGAGGGCGCGGACTCCCCCGCCACTGACCTGGTCAAAGCCCGGAATGCCCTGCTCACCGCGCGGCAGCGCAGGCTGCCCGCCGATGCGCTCCGGGCGGCACTGGCGGACCTGCATGAGTTCTGGCTGGCTTCCCGGGCCACCTCGCTGGGCATCGGCCACGGCACCGCCCTGGTCGCGGTAGGTGCGCTGGGCCGTCGGGAGCTGGCACCGTACTCGGACCTGGACTTGTTGCTGCTCCACGACGGCAAACGGGAGGTGAGCCGGCTCGCGGACGCGCTGTGGTACCCGCTGTGGGACGCTCGGGTCGGTCTGGACCACAGCGTGCGCACCGTGGGGCAGGCCCTGCAGGTGGCGGCCACCGACTTGCGAGTGGCGCTCGGGCTGCTGGAGGCTCGGCTGATCGTGGGGGATGGCGCGCTGTTCACGGCCATGGACACCGCCGTACGGCAGGCCTGGCGGGCCGGGATCCGGAGCCGGCTCGATGACCTCGCCGAATCGGCGCAGGAGCGGTGGCGGCGCCGGGGCGACGTCGCGCATCGGGTGGAACCGGATCTCAAGCACGGTCACGGCGGGCTGCGTGATGTCCAACTGCTGGACGCCCTGGCCGCCGGCCAGCTCATCGACCGGCCCGGACCGGACGTGCGGGCAGCCCGCGACCTGCTGCTGGACGTCCGCACCGAGCTGCACCGGCTAGCCGGTCGGAGCCGGGACGTGCTGCGCGCCCAGGACGCGGACGAGGTCGCCGCCGCCCTCGAGCTCGGCGATCGGTTCGAGTTGGCCCGGCGGTTGTCCGGAGCGGCGCGCACCATCGTCTACGCAGTCGACGTCGGGTTGCGCACGGCGCGGGCCGCGCTGCCGCTGCGTGGGCGGGCCCGGCTGGCCGGGTTGCGCAGCTTCGGCCGGGGACCGGTCCGCCGCCCGCTGGATGAGGGAGTGGTGGAGCACGCTGGTGAGGTGGCGCTGGCCCGCGACGCGCACCCGGCCAAGGACCCGGCGCTGACCCTGCGGGTCGCCGCCACTGCGGCACGGACCGGCATACCGGTCGCTGTCGGCACCCTCGCCACGCTGGCCGACACCGCGCCGGAACTGCGTCGGCCATGGCCGAGGGTGGCACTCGACGAGCTGCTGTCGCTACTGGGTGCCGGCCGCCCCGCGGTGGATGTGATCGAGGCGATGGACCGCAGCGGGTTGTGGGGGCGGCTGTTCCCGGAATGGGGGGCGGTACGTGACCTGCCCCCGCGGGACCGGGCCCATGTGTGGACGGTGGACCGGCATCTGGTGGAGACCGTGGCCCACGCGGCGCGGCTGACCACCACGGTGGCCCGACCGGACCTGCTGCTGCTCGGCGCGCTGTTGCACGATCTGGGCAAGGGGCGCGGCGAGGACCATTCCGTCGTTGGCGCGGCGCTCGCCGAGCAGATCGGGCATCGGCTCGGGCTGTGGCCCGCGGATGTGGACATTCTTCGCGCAATGGTGCGGCACCACCTGCTGCTGCCCCATACGGCGACCCGGCGCGATCTGGAGGATCCGGCGACCACCCAGCGGGTGGTGGACACCCTCGGCGGGGATCAGATCCTGCTGGAGTTACTGGTCGCGCTGGCTGAGGCGGACAGCCTGGCCACCGGCCCCGGAGTGTGGAGCGAATGGCGGGCCGCGTTGGTCGCCGACCTCGCGGAGCGTTGCCGCACGATGCTGGCCGGGCAACCGGTACCCGGGCCGGAGCCACTGGCCGCACAGCACCGCGCCCTGGCCGATGAGGTCAGCACGACCGGCTCGGTGCACGTGGCAGCCAACACCGAGGCCGGGCCCGGGGCGGCCACCACGATCACTCTCGTGACCCCGGGGCAGCCGGGCGTGCTCGCGTTGGCTACCGGGGTGCTCGCGCTGCACTCCCTGCAGGTCCATTCCGCCGCAATCCGGGTCGTCGAGCTCCCCGGCGAGCGCTCGGCGGCGGTGAGCACCTTTGCCGTCTCCCCGCGTTTCGGCCGTCCGCCTGACGTTGCGCTGCTGCGCCAGGATCTGATGCGGGCACTGGACGGAACGCTGCGGTTGGCCGACCGGCTGGCCGCCAAGGAGCGCGACTACGGCGAGACCAGCGGGGGCGAGACCAGCGGGGGCGAGACCAGCGGGCGTGACCGGCAGTCGCGGAATGCCCAGGCCAAAGTGCTCTGGTTCGACGACGAGGCGACCGGCGCCGTGGTCCTCGAGCTGCGCACCACGGACCGGATCGGGTTGCTGTATCGGGTCGCGGCGGCACTGGAGGGATGCGCGGTGACCGTGCGGTGGGCGCGAGTGGTGACGTGGGGCAGTTCGGTGGTCGACTCGTTCTGTCTCACCGGGCCCTGCCCAGCCGGAGGATTGGCGCCGAAGGACCGCAGCAAGATCGAACGCGCGGTACTCAACGCCTCCGGGTGAGTAGCGGCCAGGTGTTACTGCCACTGGCGTTACCGGCCGCTACCATCTCGCTGCATGCGCGCCACGCCCGATGAGCTCATCCCTCTGCACGCACCGTTTGACGTCGTGGTGCGCGGGTTCAAACGGCAGCAGGTCCTGGACCACATTGAGTCACTCGAGGGTGAGATCGCGATGATCGCGGCTGACCGGGACGCAGCGCTGCGCCAGGTCGCCGACCTCACCAAGCTGTTGGACCACCTGCGCCACCAGGCGGAGGAGGCGATCAGGCAGGTGGACCGTCTGCAGCGGGCCTCGCTGGGCGCCGCAGGCATCCGGGTTCAACACCTGCTGCAGGTAGCCGAGGACGAGATCACCGCCTTGCAGGCGGAGTCCGAGCGCCACATCGCCCGGCGCGAGGCGGAGTGCAACGCCCGGGTTGAGCGGGAGCTCGGCAGGCTCGCCGCGATGCAGTCCGAGGTCGCCGCGCAACTGTCCGCGGCCCACCGCGTGCTGGCCGAAGCAATCAGCCAAATCCACTCACCCAGCCCCGCCATGCCCAGCCCCGCCATGCCCAGCCCCGCCAAGGACGGCCAGTTGCCACCCAAGGCAGCTCCGACCGCATCCCCCGCTAACGGCGGCAGCCAGCGCAGCAACATCATCCGGGTCGGTGGTGAGCACAATGGCCGCAGCGGCAATGGTGCGGGCAGCGACGACGTGGGCGTCGGCTATGCGGTCACGGCCAGAGCGGGTGTCCATTCCCCTGATGAGTAATTCTACTCAGCCGTGATCGCGGGCCTTCACGCTGTCCGTGGAGCACGCGGGACGGCAGGCTGGGTTCCGGTGGGCCTGGTGGTAGTCGGTGATCGCGGGGCGTTCCGGCCTGGTCAGTGAGGTTGGACGGTGGGTGTGGTCGCTGTGGTACCAGGGCACACTGGACGGCCGGCGGCGCCGTGGTGGGGCACGGCGCGCCGGCCGTCCAGACCGGTCGCCGGCAGGTGCGAGCAGCCGACCGCAGTGGGACGGCTAGTCTTGGCGGTGCCAGCGCTGGCTCCTACCAGCCCGACTGCGGGGGCAGCACCCCCGCCGCATCCTTAGGGAGAGCGACCGGCGTGTTCGACACTCTCTCCGACCGGCTTACCTCGACCCTGTCGAGCCTGCGGGGCAAGGGCAGGCTCACCGATGCCGACATCGACGCCACGGCCCGCGAGATCCGCATCGCCCTACTCGAGGCCGACGTTGCACTTCCGGTGGTCCGCCAGTTCATCGCCCAGGTCAAGGAACGGGCGAAGGGAGCCGAGGTCTCGGCTGCGCTCAATCCCGCGCAGCAGGTCATCAAGATCGTTAACGACGAACTGGTCCGGTTGCTCGGCGGCGACCAGAGCCTGGACGGGCAGCCCCGGCGCCTCCAGCTTGCCAAGACGCCGCCCACTGTGATCATGCTCGCGGGGCTGCAGGGTTCTGGAAAGACCACCCTGGCGGGCAAGCTCGCCCGCTGGCTGCGCGGCCAGGGGCACACCCCGCTGCTGGTCGCCGCGGACCTGCAGCGGCCCAACGCGGTCACCCAGTTGCAGGTGGTGGGCGAGCAGGCCGGGGTCCCGGTGTTCGCTCCCCATCCGGGCGCGTCCGGGACCGGTCCGACGGCAGCACCGGGCAACGAGGTCGGCGACCCGGTCGAGGTGGCCCGGCGCGGAGTGGCCGAGGGCCGCGCCCGCCAGCACGATTTCGTGATCGTCGATACCGCCGGGCGCCTCGGCATCGACGCGGAGCTGATGCGCCAAGCCAGCGACATCCGGGATGCCGTGCAGCCCGATGAGGTGCTATTCGTGGTCGACGCGATGATCGGCCAGGATGCGGTGACCACCGCCGAGGCGTTCCGCGACGGCGTCGGGTTCACCGGTGTCGTGCTGACCAAGCTCGACGGTGACGCTCGCGGCGGGGCGGCGCTTTCGGTGCGGCAGGTCACCGGCCGCCCGATCCTGTTCGCGTCCAACGGGGAGAAGCTGGCGGACTTCGACGTCTTCCACCCGGACCGAATGGCCAGCCGGATCCTGGGCATGGGGGACCTGCTCACCCTCATCGAGCAGGCCGAGCAGGCCTTCGATGCCGAGCAGGCCGAGCGTGCCGCAGCCAAGATCGGCAGCGGAGAGCTGACTTTGGACGACTTCCTCGAGCAGATGCTGGCGGTCCGCCGGATGGGGCCGATCTCCAACCTGCTCGGGCTGCTGCCTGGCGCAGGTCAGATGAAGGATCAGCTCGCCGAGGTCGACGACAGACAGTTGGATCGGCTGCAGGCCATCATCCGGGGCATGACGCCGGCTGAGCGGGCCGACCCGAAGATCATCAATGCCTCCCGGCGACAGCGCATCGCCCGGGGCTCGGGGGTGACGGTCAGCGAGGTCAACCAGTTGGTCGACCGGTTCTTCGAGGCTCGCAAGATCATGCAGCAGATGGCGGGTCAGCTCGGGCTCCCCGGATTCCAGGGGCGGCGCAGCCGCAAGGGCAAGAAGGTCAGGAAGGGCAAGGGTCGGGGGCCGACGCCGCCGAAGGTGCGCGGGGGGCTGCCCGGGGGGTTTCCCGCCCTGCCGGGGATGGGGCAGCCAGGACAGGGCGGCGGACCGGGTCCGCTGCCGCCGGACGGGTCCGTGCTGGACCAGTTGCCACCCGGGTTCGACCCGTCGAAGTTGAAGTTCGGCAAGAGGTGACCACGTTCTCCGGGACTGCTACGGCATCCGGAGCCGGTGCCCTGCACCTTCGCGGCGTGCTGTTGCCAGCCGGGGAACCCGGTGAGCTGTGGGTGTCCGACGGGCTGATCTGGACTGAGCCGGTGGCCGGGGCGAGCACCGTCTGCGACGGTGGCTATCTGCTCCCGGGCCTGGTCGACGCGCACTGCCACGTCGGTATCGGCGCCCAGGGAGCGGCCACCCTGGACGAAGCGGCCGAGCAGGCCGCCACTGACCGGGACAGCGGCACCCTGCTCATCCGGGACTGTGGCGTGCCGGTTGACACCCGGCCCCTGCAGGCTCGCGACGACCTGCCCCGGATCATCCGGGCCGGGCGGCACCTGGCCCGTCCCAAGCGCTACATCCCCTCGTTGGCGCTGGAGCTGGACGACCCCGCTCTGCTTCCGCAGGCGGTCGCGGAGCAGGCTGCGACGGGTGATGGCTGGGTCAAGCTGGTCGGGGACTGGATCGACCGCACCGAGGGCGACCTGGTCCCGTTGTGGCCGGAGGATGTGCTGGTCGAGGCGATCCGGGTGGCGCACCGCGCCGGGGCCCGAGTCACCGCGCACGTCTTCGGTGAAGACGCGCTGCCCGGCCTGATTGCCGCCGGGATCGACTGCATCGAACACGGCACCGGCCTGACTGCCGACACCATCGCCGAGCTGGCCGCACGCCGGATCGCCCTGGTCCCCACGCTGATCAATATCGCGAACTTCCCCGCGATCGCCGAGCGGGCCTGGCGCTACCCGCGCTACGCCGCCCACATGCGCGCACTGCACGCCCGGGTCCAGCACACGGTGGGCGCCGCACTCGAGGCCGGGATCGCGGTCTACGCCGGCAGCGACGCGGGCGGTGGTGTCGCGCACGGCCGGCTGGTAGACGAGATCGTGGCGTTGCGCGCCGCCGGGTGCGACGGCGAGCGGGCGCTCGCCGCGGCAAGCTGGGCGGCCCGCGACTGGCTGGGGGTTCCCGGCCTGGTGGCGGGGGCGCCAGCCGACCTGCTGGTCACCCGAGCCGACCCGCGCCGGTACCCGGACACCCTGCGGGATCCGGTGCTGTTACTGCTGCGTGGGGTGGTCGCGCGGGGAGGTCGCGGCACGGAATCCGGCCGCGATCATCGGGGCCTGCGGTGAGCCCACCCGAGCCGGTGTACCAGGCCGGGGTGCCGGTCGAGGTGACCGGCATCGGGCCGCCACCGCGGGTGCTGCGGCGCCGGGGCTGGCTCCTACTCGCCGTCTTCACCTTCGCGGAGATGACCTTCCTGGTGGCCTCGGCGCTGGTGCTGGTGCCCTTCGCGGTCGGTTCCCATGACCTGGCCGCAGGCGGTCCGTTGCCACCGCAGGCACTGGTCGCCGCCCTCGTGATACCTACCGTGCTGGCCGCCACGGTCGCGACCGTGGGTGCCGGGTGGGTCGGACCGGGCCGGCTGCGCGAGCGGTTGCACAAGGCGCTGGCCCTGTGCTGGCGCTGGCGCGATCTCGGTCTCGGGCTGGCGCTGGGTGCGGTGGGCCTGGTCATCACCCTGCCGGCCTCGGTGGTATGGGCACACTGGGTGGGTCAGGATCAGGCGAACTCCGCGGTAGGGGAGGTGTTCGACAGCCAGCGCCTGCCGATCGGCCTCGGTATTGTGATCTTCTTTGCGGTGTGGCTGGTGGCGCCGCTGTGCGAAGAGGTGCTTTATCGCGGTGTGCTGTGGCGGGCCATGGAGTACTGGGGATGGAACCGTTGGGTGATCTTCGTGCTGACCACGTTGGCGTTCTCCTTCGCCCATCTGGAGCTGCTGCGCACCCCGTTGCTGGTGGTGATCTCGCTGCCGATCGCGCTGGCCCGGATGCTCACCGGCAACCTGCTGGCCAGCATCGCCGCCCACCAGGCGAACAACTTCCTGCCCGCGGTGGGCCTGTTCCTGATCAGCCAAGGCATGCTGCTCCCCTGACCCTCCCCGGCCCGGTCGGCCCGCCGGGCGATACGGTCGCTGCCGGGTCTGGCACAATAGGTTGCTGTTGTCACGGCGGGCCCTCTACCCGCGCTGCGACCACTGACCTGAGGTGAGCAACGCCGGCTCGTGTCCCCATCACGGACCGCCTGCTCAAACCGTGAACACCGAAGCGTTGACAGGAGTAGCTCGACCCGTGGCTGTCAAGATCAAGCTCATGCGGCTCGGCAAGATCCGCCAGCCGTACTACCGGATCGTCGTCGCCGATGCGCGCACCCGCCGCAACGGCAAGGCGATCGAGGCGATCGGTAAGTACCACCCCAAGGAGGAACCCAGCTTCATCGAGGTCGACTCCGCGCGGGTGCAGTACTGGCTCGGCGTCGGGGCCAAGCCCACCGAGCCGGTCCAGCACATCCTCGAGATCACTGGCGACTGGCAGAAGTTCACCGGTCAGCCGGGGCAGGAGGGCACACTGCGCCGCGCCGAGCCCAAGCCGGACAAGGCCGAGCTGTTCGCCAAGGCCCTGGCCGAGGCCGGGGAGGTACCGACCACCGAGGCCACCACTCCGAGGAAGAAGAGCAGCAAGAAGGCAGAACCCGCCGCAGAACCTACTCAGGCCCGGGAGGACACGGCGAAAGCAGCGCCTTTGTCGGACGGGTCGGGGTGAGCATGCTGGCGGACGCACTTGAGCACCTCGTCAGGGGAATCGTCGACCATCCTGACGACGTGCGCGTCCAGTTGGTGACCACTCGAAGGGGCCGGACGCTGGAGGTGCACGTGCACCCCGAGGACTTAGGCAAGGTGATCGGGCGGGGCGGCCGCACGGCGACCGCGTTGCGTACCGTGATGAGCGGAATCGGCGGTCGCGGGGTCCGCGTCGACGTCGTCGACACCGACCGCTGAGTTACCGACCGGGGTGGCAGGGCGTGCAGCCAGGCAGTGACAACCAGCGGGTGGTCGGCCGGATCGGCCGGCCGCATGGCCTGGGCGGGGAGGTGACGGTGCAGGTGCACACCGACTGGCCCGAGGAGCGCTTCGTGCCCGGTGCTTGTTTCCGTGCTGGCCCTGGCACCCTCAGTGTGGAGTCGGTCCGCCCGCATGCCGGTGCGCTGCTGGTGCGGTTCGTCGGGGTGCCGGATCGTGCCGCAGCGCAAGCCCTGTGCGGCACGTTGCTGACCATCGAGGTCAGCGAGCTGCCAGCGCTGGACGACCCCGACGAGTACTACGACCATCAGCTCGAGGGGCTGGCCGCAGTCGGGTGCGATGGTGCCTTGCTGGGCACGGTGCGGGAAGTCGTGCACGCCCCCGCCAGTGACCTGCTGGTGGTGCAGACAGCGCAGGGTGAGGTGCTGGTGCCGTTCGTCCGGGCCATCGTCGAGGACGTGGATCTGGCGGCCGGGCGCCTGGTGCTCAACCCCCCGGCCGGTCTGCTCGACTGAGGCGACCGCGTGCTCATCCAGGTCGTCACGATCTTTCCGGACTACCTGGCTCCGGCCAGGGAGGCGTTGCTGGGCCGGGCTATCGAGCGGGGCCTGATCACCTTCGGCGTGCACGATCTGCGGGACTGGACGCACGATGTGCACCGTGCGGTGGACGACGCGCCCTACGGCGGGGGACCCGGCATGGTGATGCGCCCGCAGGTATGGGGCGAGGCGCTGGACGAGGTGCTCGCCGGTGACCCGCCGCCAAAGCTGGTGGTGCCCGGGCCCGCCGGGCGGCTGTTCACCCAGCGGGTGGCCGCCGAGCTGGCCACCGCGGCCCGTCTCGTCTTCGCCTGCGGCCGCTACGAGGGCATTGACCAGCGGGTGCTTGACGACGCGGCGCAGCGGGTGGTGGTGGACGAGATCTCGATCGGTGACTACGTGCTCGTCGGCGGTGAGGTCGCGGTGCTGGTGATGGTCGAGGCGATCGCCCGGCTGCTACCCGGCGTGCTGGGCAACCCCGCCTCCGCCCAGCAGGACTCGTTCTCCGATGGCCTGCTGGAGGGGCCCTGTTACACCCGGCCCGAGGTCTGGCGAGGTCGCGCAGTGCCTGCCGTGCTGCGTTCGGGCGATCACGCGGCGATCGCGCGCTGGCGCCGGGACCAGGCGCTGGAGCGCACCGCGACACGTCGTCCCGATCTGCTGGCCGCCCTGGCTCCCGAGGAGTTGGACGCCGCCGACCGCGCTTTGCTCGAGGGTTTTGGAATCGCCGCCGGCTAGCAGTCCCCCAGGAGTCAGGCCCCCAGGAGTCCCACCCGGTTCGTCTTCGGCCACGCCGTCTGGCACACTGGACCGGTTGCCGCAGCCGGGTGCAGTAACTGCGCTCAGGCGCAGCCGCGAGCCAGCCCGCCGGCAGGGTATTCCCACCCCGACGACCCCCGTGCATGTTGATGACTAAGGACGGACCTTCGATGAACACGCTGGACGCCCTGGATAAGAAGTCACTGCGGTCTGACATTCCCGACTTCCGCCCCGGTGACACTCTCAGGGTGCACGTCCGGGTCATCGAGGGCGCGCGGCAGCGGGTCCAGGTGTTCCAGGGCGTGGTGATCCGGCGCCAGGGTGGTGGCATCCGGGAGACCTTCACCGTGCGCAAGATCTCCTTCGGGGTCGGCGTCGAGCGCACCTTCCCGGTGCACTCACCGAACATCGCCAAGGTCGAGGTGGTGACCCGCGGTGACGTCCGCCGGGCCAAGCTGTACTACCTGCGGGACCTGCGCGGCAAGGCCGCCAAGATCAAGGAGAAGCGAGCGGCGCCCTCGGCGTCCTGAGCCCCTTCACCGGCCGGACAGTCGATAGCCTGGGGGCGTGGCCAACCTCGTGTCCTCGAGACAACCCGCCCGCGGAGACGATCCCGACGGCTCCCAGGCCCGCCGCCCCCCCCGGGGCAGGCACCGGCCAAGGCATCGGCTGCCCAAGTCGGCGAAGAAGGGCTCGTTCTGGCGGGAGCTGCCGATCCTGATCCTCACGGCGCTGGTACTCACGTTTCTCATCCAGACCTTCCTGGCCCGGGTATATGTGATCCCGTCGGCTTCGATGGAGCCGACGTTGCACGGCTGCACCGGCTGTACCAACGATCGGGTGCTGGTCGACAAGGTGACCTACCGGTTCAGTGATCCCCAGCCCGGTGATGTTGTCGTGTTTCGCGGGCCGGAGTCGTGGGGCAGCAACACCGAGTTCAGCAGCCCGCGGTCGAACAACCTGCTGGTCCGCGGGATGCAGCAGGCTGCCTCCCTGATCGGGCTCGCGCCGCCGGATGAGCGGGACTTCGTGAAGCGGGTGATCGCGGTGGGCGGCCAGACCGTGCAGTGCTGCGATGCGCAGAACCGGGTGCTGGTCAACGGCTCGCCGCTGAGCGAGCCCTACCCCAGGTTCGCCGGGCAGGAACCGCAGGAGCAGTTCGGGCCGGTCACCGTCCCGCCAGGCGCGCTGTGGGTGATGGGGGACAACCGTAACAACTCCGCCGACTCGCGGCGGCACATCGGTGATGGCGCGTCCGGCACCGTTCCGGTGGCCAACGTGATCGGCAAGGCCAGGCTCATCGTGCTTCCGCCGAACCGCTGGCAGGCCATCGACAGCCCAGATCCCCAGCGGAGCGGCTGACCATGCCGGCTGCGGCCCGCAGAGCGCAGCAGGCCCTGCCGCGACCGCCGAGGGCAGTGGTGCGCCGCGACGGGGGCATCTGGACCCTGCAGGCAGTGCTGCACCGCAGGGGTCTCGGCCCGGTTGCCGGGGTGGATGAGGCTGGCCGGGGGGCCTGCGCCGGGCCGCTGGTGGTAGCCGCCTGTGTGCTACGGCTGGCGGACGCCGCGGTACTGGCCGGGCTCACCGACTCCAAGCTGCTCACCCCGGCCCGCCGGGAGTACTTCTACCATCTGATCACCGCCAGGGCGGTGGCTCGCAGCGTGGTGGTGATCCCGGCCGAGGAGGTTGACCGGCTGGGTCTGCACGTCACCAACCTCGAAGGCATGCGTAGGGCGGTCGCCAGCCTTGCGGTGCACCCGGGCTACGTGCTCACCGATGGGTTCCGGGTGCCCGGGCTGACCGCCCCGAACATGGCGGTGCTCGGCGGTGACCGGGTCGCCGCCTGTGTGGCGGCGGCCTCGGTGCTGGCCAAGGTGACCCGGGACCGCATCATGACCCGGTTGGATGAGCAACTGCCCTGGTACGGCTTTGCCGAGCACAAGGGTTACTGCACCGCGGAGCACAACGCGGCCCTGCTGGTGCATGGGCCTTCCGCCGAGCACCGCTTCGGCTACGCCAACGTCGCGCTGGCGGCCCGCAGGCACGGTCTGAGCACGCCACCGCGCCGGACAGCGCGACCGCGGCCCTGGCCGGGCGTGGTCCAGAATGGGGCATCGGCCATCACCACAGGTGTACGAGCAGGAGGAGTCAGCACCCGATGAATCGACTGTTGGGCCGTCGATGAGCGCAGAGGATCTCGAGAAGTACGAGACCGAGATGGAGTTGTCGCTCTACAAGGAGTACCGCGACGTGGTCAGTCAGTTCGCCTACGTGGTGGAGACCGAGCGACGCTTCTATCTGGCCAACGTGGTCGACGTCCAGCCGCGCAACGCGGATGGCGAGGTGTACTTCGAGGTGCGGATGTCCGACGCGTGGGTGTGGGACATGTATCGCCCGGCCAGGTTCGTCAAGAACGTCCGGGTGATCACTTTCAAGGACGTCAACGTCGAGGAGCTGGACAAGCCCGACCTCCGGCTACCCGAGACCGGGCCGTTCGGCACCTGACACCGCGTCGGGCGGCAGTGGTCCATACGCGGAAAAATACGTCGTCACCGATGCGCATCTAGGGAGTTCTCCCGACGCGCGAGCGGTTGGCGGTGCGCAACGCTGAGTTCTCCGACGCTCCACCCGGTCCCGCAGGGCCGGGCACCGACGGCACACGGGGGATCGTGTATGCCCACCGCAACCAGTCCGACCGGCTCCGGCCCCCGCCCCACCACCCGCAGCATCGCCGAGCTGCTGTCGGCGGCAGGCGAGGGTGATGCGACAGCCTGGAACGAGATCGTGCGCAGATACCATCGGCTCGTCGCCGCGAAGGTGCGTTCGTTCACCCTGCAGGACGCCGATGCGCTTGACGCGATCCAGATGACCTGGCTGCGCTTGGCGGAGAACCTGCATCGACTGTGGTTCCCGGAGCGGCTGGCCGGCTGGCTGGCCACCACCGCCAGTCGGGAGTGCCTGCATATCCTGCGCCAGGCGAAGCGCACCGCGCACTCGGTCGACGTGGTGGCCAGGGATGTGATCGACCCTGCGACCGGGCCCGAGGAGCACGCCATCGATGCCGATACCGTGCGGGCGGTGGGACGGCTGGTCGCCGAACTGCCGCTGGGCCGGCGAATCCTGGTGCAGGCGCTGTTCGCCGATCATCCTCGGTCCTACACCGAGCTCGCCCGTACTATCGGGATCCCCATCGGAAGTATCGGACCCAATCGGGCCCGGACACTGCAACAGCTCCGCCGGATGATCGATGAACGCGGGCTGGGACCGGGAGCCTGACCGAACTGTGTCCCAGCCGTCACCGAAAGTGAGAACCTTTCCGTCCGGCGTCGGTCTAGACGCCCGTCCGGGGGCTCTTTATAGTGCGGCGCGTGTTCGATTGCCGTTCGCAATCTCGTCTTATCGGACGCGACGCTGATCTCAATCGCTTGGCTCAGATTTGGTTGGCGGTGCGGCAGGGACGTCCGTCGGCTGTGCTGCTCAGCGGTGAGTCCGGCGTCGGCAAGACCAGGCTGGTGCAGGAGCTGGCCGTCCAGGCAGCCGATGAGGGTGCGATCGTGCTGGTCGGCACTGCGATCGACCTCGGTGCGGAACCGCCCTGCTGGCCGGTCGTCTCCGCGTTGCGCAGCTTCCTGCGCCCTTCCGGTCGGCAGTGGGCCCGCGACCTGCTGCGCCCGTGGTTGCCCGAGCTCATCCGGCTGCTGGAGCCACTGCACCCGGACCAGACCCTCCGGCAGCTCGAAGACCGGTCCCGTCCGCTTGAGCTCGTCTGTCGGGTGGTGGCTGAGCTGGCCACCCGCGCCCCGGTCCTGCTGGTGATCGAGGACCTGCACTGGGCCGGTCGCTCCACCCGAGACCTGCTGACCTACCTGCTGGCCAGCCTCACCGAGGAAGCTGTGCTCGCCGTCGGCACCTTCCAGACCGACGCGGTGGGTCCCGGGCATCCGCTGCGGTCGCTGCTCGCTGCGCTGCGCCGCCACCGGCGGGTATACCTGCACGACGTGCGTCCGCTCACCCGGGACACGGTGGCGTCGATCGTCGGCGCCTGTATCCCTGGTGACGAGGTGCTGGTCGATCTGGTCTGGCAGCGCTCGGAGGGCAATGCGTTCATCGTCGAGCAGACCCTGCGGGCAGCTCAGGAGGGAAACGCCAGCGCCGTTCCGCTGACGCTTCGCGAGCTGGTGCTGGACCGGGTGGCCGGCCTGCCCTCCGCCGCTCGGCGGGTGACCCGGGTGTTGGCCCTCGGTGAGGGGGCGGTGGAACACCGGTTGCTCGCCCGCATCGTGGACCTGCCCGAAGCAGAGCTGCTCGCGGCGCTGCGGGCGGCGGTGGATGCGGCGGTCATCGTGGTCGACCCGGTGGCCGACGGCTACAAGCTGCGGCACGGACTGATGAAGGACGTGCTCGCGACCGACTTGCTGCCTGGGGAACGAATCGAGCTGCACCGCCGTTATGGCGCGGCCCTCGGGCAGCTCGCACCTGCCTGCGACCCGGCGGTGACGGTGTCCCTGGCCCACCACTGGTATCTGGCCGGTGAGGTGGACAAGGCGCTCTCCGCTACGGTCAGCGCAGCCCAAGCCGCTGAGCGGATGCGAGGGTTCGCCGAGGCGCACCGGCAGTGGCTGCGCGCACTGGAGCTGATCGAGTGCCGTCACTTGAGCGAACCTGCCGAATTCACCCGCGCCGAGCTGGGTGAGCGAGCCGCCGAGACCGCCCACCTCGCGGGGGAGCACGACCAGGCCGTCGCGGTGCTCCGTAAATGCCTGCAGACCTGCGCCGACCCCGGCGGCCTGCGGACCGCCATGCTCACCGCGCAACTGGGCCGTTACCTGCTGGCCGGGGGCCGCAGCGCCGAGGCAGTACAGGCATATCAGCGGGCAACGGCGCTGATGCCGACCGGCGCAAGCGGGCAACAACGGTCCTTGGTGCTCGGTGGGCTCGCCCAGGCGCTGCTGCAGACCGGACACTTCAGCGCGTCACGCCGGTATGCCGGACATGCCCTGGTGCTGGCCCAGCAGGCCGGAGCACTGCCCGAACAGGCGCAAGTGCTGGCCACCCTCGGGTTCAGCCTCGGTTATCTGGAGAACCCGGATGCCGGACTGGCCGCGCTGGCCGAGAGCCTGCGGATCGCGGAGCTGACCTCGCGGCCGACGGCGGTGGGGCAGGCATACCAGCACTGGGCAGAACTGCTCTCCGGCCCGCTCAACGAGTTGGCCGAGGGCGTCGAGGTGGCCCGCCAGGGCGTCGGCCGGATGGCCGCGTTGGGGCTGAGTCGAACAGTCGGGGTCAAGTTGCTGGCCATGGCGGCCAACGGCTTGTTCCGGCTGGGACGCTGGGACGAGGCGGCTGCGGCCATCGAGCAGGCCTGGGCGCTGCGGCCGTTGGGTGCCGAGTCGCTGGAGGTGCGGCTGGCCCGCTGCCGACTGCTGATCGGGCGGGGCCATTTCGACGCCGCGGAACAGGACCTGGAGGTGGTCGAGACCCTTTCGACGACGACGGTCGGTCCCCGCTACCGGGTACCGCTGCTGACCCTGCGGGCAGGGTTGCAGATGTGGCAGGGCCACCCCGAGGTGGCCCGCCGGCTGGTACGCGAGGGGCTGGCGGTCGTCGAGCAGGCCGCGGACGATCTCTGGTTGCTGGCCCCCCTGGTCTGGCACGGGCTGCGGGCCGAGGCGGAGGTGGCCACCCACATTCCTGGCCGCCGTACCGACGACCTGGACAAGCTGCGTGAGCAGATGCAGAACCTGGCAGTCCGCGGTGCCGCCGCAGTACCCGCGGTCCGGGCGTCCGTGCGCGCCTATCTGGATCTGTGCGAGGCCGAGGAGTCCCGCGCCACCGGCCACTCGGCCCCGAAGCTGTGGGCCCGTGCGGCGGCTACCTGGGAGGGCCATCGCCACCCCTATCCCGCGGCCTACGCCCGGCTGCGTCAGGCCGAAGCTCTGTTCGTCCGCGGGTCCCGGTCGGCAACCGCAGCGCAGGCCCTGCATGCGGCCTATCGGACCGCCCGCGCGCTGGACGCCCGTCCCTTTCTCGCCGAGATCACCGATCTCGCCGCCCGGGCTCACATCCACCTGGTCGACACCGCGGATCCCGACCACAGCCCGCTGCAGGCACTGCGGCCCGGGCGCCGCACCCGGTGGGCTGACGTTGCGGTCCCGGAGCTCGCCGAGCTGACCGCCCGGGAGTTCGAGGTCCTCACCGAGCTGGCCAAGGGTCTCACCAACCGGGAGATCGCCGAACGGCTGTTCATCAGTGAGAAGACGGTGAGCGTGCACGTCAGCCATATCCTCGCCAAGATCGGTGCCCGGACCAGGGTCCAGGCGAGTGCGATCCTGTATCGGGTGCGGTCGTTGCATCCTGAGTTGGACGTCGCACCGGTCGGCGCGGACGGCCCGGGACGAAGCAGGGGTACAGCACGTCAG